>CAYJKM010000006.1:0-42250 GCA_964370805.1 uncultured Alphaproteobacteria bacterium
AATCAAATGTCAAAACAAAAATAGGACTGGGTGCATCTAATTGATAGAGACCCTGCCAATTGCGCAAATCTAAAGATTCCATACCCACAGCCGATAAATAGTACAGAACCGGCAAATGGGGTAACTTACAATGGACTACGAGAACTTTACCTGTCCGAACATGGCATGCTCTGATTTCGGCAAGCGAAATCAAGGCAACATTACACTTTACACTCGCTACGGCCGCAAGCAAGTGCGTTTGCTTATTTGCACAACTTGTGGAAAGACCTTCAGCGAGTTAAAAGGAACCCCATTTTGGGACAGCCGACTCGACTGGGACACGATCGAGAAGATCTACAAAACCCTGCTCGACGGACAGGGAATTCGTGCCACCGCCCGTATTCACGGTCTTTCCAAGAACACTGTGAAGCGCTACTTACGCTTAGCGAAGAAGGACCTCACCACGGTGGAGAAATTCCTTCAGGATCGCGGCGTCATCGGCGGGAATACCGCCGCCCTGCATGATCTCTTGGACCGTCATGTGCGGATGACGGCAAACATTGGTACTCGCCGCCCAATCCTCCAATAATCTGACTCTGTTGACATGGCCGGGGAACAGTCCGACAAAGTCGAGATCTCGACCGTCGGTCGGACCGGTCACCTGAACCGTCCGTACTCCTGTTGCGGACGGTTTTACGTTTGCTTTTCAGTCCAAATTTCCCTATTTTCAGTACTTTCGGTCGTTTGTTCCATCTGACTCGAATTTTGAACTTCGAGCTTTGGACTTTTCTTTCGGGGCGTAGCGCAGTCCGGTAGCGCATCTGCTTTGGGAGCAGAGGGTCGCTGGTTCAAATCCAGTCGCCCCGACAATTCCCTTTTCTCCGCAGTGCTGGGTAGGGTCAGGGATGGGTAAGAGGCTTGCATTTTCCACCCAACCTGCTTATATTTAAGGTTCATATCAAGTCGAGGCCATCATGAAAGAGAAGTTTCACCCCGGATACCACCTGATTACCGTCCACTGCGCGTGCGGCAACGAGTTTAAGACCCGTTCCACGCAAGCCGGTGACATGCTCAAGGTCGATATCTGTTCCGCTTGCCACCCGTTCTTCACCGGCCAGCAAAAGCTTGTGGATACCGCCGGGCGCGTGGACAAGTTCCTCAAGAAGTATAAGAAGGCCACGGCCTGACAGCCGGTGCCGGAACCATTTGTGTCATCGGGCGGTATTGCAGACGCAATACCGCCCATTCTTTGAACAACCCTTTGTGATGAAAATAGCTTCTGCCGGCAACGGTCAGCCCGACCGCAAAGATCTCTCGACCGAACTCGCCATGGGCGGCCAAGCCGTCATCGAAGGCGTGATGATGCGCAGCCCCAATCGAATCGCGGTCGCCGTCCGCAAACCGGACGGGGAGATCGCCGTGAAATCATATCCATATAGCCCCGTTACACGGCGGGTTAAGTGGCTAAAGTTTCCCGTGATTCGAGGTGCCGTCGGGATGATCGAAGCTGTCAAGATTGGCATTGACGCTCTGAATTGGTCGGCTGAGACGGCCATGCCGGAGGAGGCTGCCAAGCGCGAAAAACGCACCGGTGGCCGTGCCTGGCTGGGCATGGCTTTGTCAATGGGCTTGGCGCTAATCGTCGGTCTCGGACTCTTCATGTACCTTCCCTACTGGATCGGCAAGCTGACGGTTGGAGGCGACCAGAGCCAGTTGGTCTTTCACCTCGTCGCCGGTGCGGTCAGGATCCTGATTCTGCTCGGCTATCTCTGGGTGATTTCCCGCTTGAAAGACATCCATCGCGTCTTCCAGTACCACGGCTCCGAACACAAGACGATCTTCGCCTTCGAATCGTCGCTCGAACTGACGCCGGATCGTGTCATGACTCAGACGCGCTTTCACCCCCGCTGCGGCACCAGCTTTCTACTGATCGTGGCGCTCTCCGCGATCCTCTTTTTCGTAATCGTGGACTCGATCATTGTCGCCTTTTTCGGCGCATATCCAAGCGTACTGGTGCGGTTTTTGGTCCACCTGCCACTGATTCCCGTAGTTGCCGGACTGTCCTACGAGTTGCTTAAGGCGTCATCCAAGCGTGTGAACAACAAACTCGTCTGGGCGTTGATTCAGCCCGGCCTCTGGCTGCAAAAGATCACCACGCAGGAACCGGACGCCTCTATGTGCGAAGTCGCCATCGTGGCTCTGAAAACCGCTTTGGGCGAGGAACAAGCGGACAGCCCGACAGTCCAACAAGCCGAGATTCAGGCCTGAGGTCTAAGACTCTTCGCGTCTTCGCCTCCACGCGTCTGTTCTGGCCCCTAACTTGCACCAATAACCCTTGAAATACTCCGGGTCGCTTGCCTTTTTCCGAAACCTGTTGTATTTTATGGTGGATTTTCGCTTTTTCGCATTTTCGCTTTCTAATTTGGGGACTATCATGCGCACGGTACTGATTTCCCTCTTCCTTTTCGTCTTCTCGGGACTCGCGCTGGCGGGCGGCTGTGGTAACTGTGCCGGCTGCGATTGCGGGAGTAGTTGCCTGTGGCCCTACGATTCGCGCTGTGACACCGACCAGCCCGATTGGGGATACTACTATCAGAATCCCCATTACGTGCCGGATTGCGCGCCCAAGGCCCTGCACCAGTTTCACGACGTGTTCATTCCGATGTACGAAGCGCGGCACACCCGCGAATCTGCCTATCTGCGTGAGTACGCATGCGAACTGTACTATGCCGCAAAAGATATCCCCGGCTCTTGGGATGACTGCTGTGATCGTTCGTGCTGTAGTTCCGATCAGCGCAAGCATTTCAATCGCGCCGCTAAGGATCTCGTCAGGAGCTGCAAGCGATTGAAAGAAGTCGTATGGGGTGGGGCCAATGCCGAAGTGTACGATCAAATGCGCCAGATCGAGCGCGACTACCTCCGCGTGGCCAATCTCTCCGAATAGGGACATGGCTTGCCATGTCCGTTAGTCTTGATGTCAGGCAGCAGGCTTCCGCCTGCTGCTTTTTTGTTGTCTGCCCTTGCCGCCGCGATGGTTGGCATATCATGATTTACCAAACAGTTACTCGAGAGGCCGTCTGATCCGCTGGAACACTTTTCGCCTACGCTCATTACAAGTAGTAGAGCGTCACCTTTTGCAGAGTCTGAATCTGCCGGGAGAGAACTATGGCCGCAAGTATTGTCGCAAAATGGTCCGCATGGACTCCATACTTCCAAAGCCTGCTTCGCATCGTGGCCGCGTTCGCATTCACCCTGCACGGTACGATGAAACTCTTTGAATATCCGCCGCGACCCTCCGGAGGTGGCGGCAGCGTTGAATTCCTCAGTCAAATTTGGTTTGCCGGAGTTCTGGAAGCGTTTGGCGGCGGCTTGCTGCTGGTTGGCTTGTTCACGCGACCGGTTGCATTTCTCCTTGCCGGCGAAATGGCGGTGGCCTATTTTCAGGCCCACGCTCCCCGCGGTTTCTGGCCTGTCTTGAATGGCGGCGAACTCTCGTTGCTCTTCTGCTTCATCTGGCTCTATTTCTCCGCTGCCGGTGCGGGGCCCTGGAGCGTTGACGCCATCCGCCGGACTCATCGCTGAGCATTCGATCCCGAAATAACAGCCACAGACAAAGGAGAGCTGATATGCCTTACGTGGACGGCTTCCTGTTGCCGATTCCGAAGAAGAACCTCGCGGCCTACAAACGCATGGCGAGCAAGGCGGGCAAGATCTGGAAGGAACATGGCGCACTCGAGTTCCGCGAGTGTGCCGGTGATGATCTCAAGACGAAAATGGGCTTGCCGTTTCCGAAGCTGGTTAAATGCAAGCCGACCGAGACCGTGATGTTCTCGTGGATTGTCTACAAGTCGCGCGCGCATCGCAACGAGGTCAACAAAAAGGTGATGAAAGACCCGCGCATGGCCAAGATGATGGACGGCCAACCCATGCCCTTCGATGTCAAACGCATGGCCTACGGCGGCTTCAAAACGCTGGTTGATCTCTGAGTCCACTCCGTCATAAGAAACAACTGCCCCCCAGTCACTGATCGGGGGGCTTTCTGTTTCCCCTTAAACTTTATCCAAAAAGGTACTCGCGCCGGAAGGAGCGCCGGCGTTTTGACTGCGCAGGCCATTTGGACGAGCCTAAATTTGACTTGGTCAACCCTTTTTGGTAGATTATGCGAAATACCCTCGGCCGAGGATTCATCCTTGCCGGAACTTTTTGACGAGCGAGTCTTCCGCTGAAGAAGTGGCTGGAATCGCTCGTTTTCTTGTTGTCTCACACACAACCTGAACTTATTAAGGCGACCGACGCATTGGAGGTGCAGTCATGAATCGCTACATCCTACTTCTTATCGCTGGGCTGTTCGCTGGCAGAATTGTTTGCGGCGCAGAGGTGTCGATCCAGTCAAACAGCACTGAATCACCATTCACGGCTGAGTATTCAGTATTTGCGAACACGATGGCAGACATGACGTGGCCGGAAATCGAGCGAGCGGTGAAAAACAACGCCGTCGTCTTACTGCCACTCGGTGTCATTGAGGAGCACGGCCCGCACATTGCCTGCGGCGCAGACGTGTATCAAGCCTATCACCAATGCCGGCTGATCAAAAGTGAACTTGAGCAGAACGGCACTCCCGCCGTCATCGTTCCCCCTTTCTATTGGGGCGTAAACTACAGCACGCGAAATTTCCCCGGTTCATTCGATATCAAGCCCGAAACGATGAAAGCGGTGCTGAATGACATTTTACAGAACCTGCAATGCTGGGGGTTCCAAGAAGTATATGCCATCAACTGTCACGGTGAGTGGGGACATAATCAGGCGATTCTCGACTGTGTCAAAGAAGCATGGCCGAACTTCGGCATTCGCGCCCGCTGGGTGATCTCAGATCGAATGTTGCGGCGCTACAATCTTCAAGGTGACGAAGCATATCTATTACTCGTTAACGAGGAGCCGCCCCCAGGCGGTCCTCAGATCGATGTTCCTGATTTCCACGCCGGTGCTCAGGAAACCGGAGACATGATTGCATTCTTCCCGGATCTCGTCAACGTCGAGCTGGCTAAAACGCTTGCTGCACCGGAGGCGAAGCCAGAGGAGTACCAACACTGGGGACAGGATGCGCAAGTCGTCACGCCGCTGGGATACGCGGGGAACCCGTCCGCCTACGACGCAGAGTGGTCAAAACGGGCATTCAATGACTATTACGCACGCGTCGTCCGGGCGATCAAGGCAGCTCACGAGCAAGATCGGAAATGACGACATCTGTCTGGCCGGTCGTTTTCGCCAGCACACAGTACATCGTCACAAGTAGGATTTCAGACATGGACATCACCACGCTGTTCATCATTCTTACCGCTTGCTGCATCGCTTGGTACATTGTGGCATGCATTCTGATCATGAACTATCTTCTCAAAAAAGGCACGAAAATCAACTGGCTCCTTGTCAGACTGCTGATCCTTTCCTATGTGAACAGGTACAAGCAGCTTACGAACGAGGAAAGCGGAAAGACCGGCCGCTTGTTCTATCATTTTGTGATCTCAGTCAATGGAGCGCTGGTCTTTGCGATCCTCACAATCCTCTTCGCCAAAGGCATTCTATGATCGGCGATGGAAACTAACGCGGAGAACTTAATTCTCCAGAAGGAGGAATATCGTGAGAGCAGGCAGAACTATTGGTCTGGCAGTAGCGATCTACATGGCGGCTCTGCCACTGTGCGTCATGGCAAATACCGCCACTGTCGAAAAGGTTCTTCAAGGGGACCGTCTGCAAATCAAAGGCTGGGAAGTTGTCCGCCTCACCGGCATCATCGTTCCCAAGCTGGATGAGCCTTGTGGTCAGGAAGCGTGCCAGTTCACCAAACAAGAGCTGGAAGGCAAGCTTGTCGTGATGGCCACATACACTACCGATAACACTGCTGCGGGGATTGTTCGCGATGAAGAAGGACTTTGTCTGGTCCACATTGAATATGGTGGGGACTCTCTGAATGTCAGGGAGAAGACCGAAAACGCGTCTCGACGGGTGGATTTCAATGCGCTGATGATTGAGCGGGGACTGGCACGCGTGGACGCAGATTATCTGCCCGATTGGCTGCAGCATTACAAAGAGATCGAGGAGACTGCCCGGGAGCAAGGAGTTGGCATTTGGGCAAACCAGCCATGCCAATAGCATTGCTCGGCGGCAGATAGCCATGCCTCCCTAATCTTATTTCCGACCTGGATTCCTCTGCTTTACAAACAATTTTCCCCAGTCACCGACTGGGGCCTTCTGTCGCGACGTCCCGTCTTGACAAACTCCCTGTTCTTGCGTATTTTGCAGGTTGAGCCGCCTTCTGCCGTTGAGTGGTCGGTCTCCAACAAGAGACACAAATCAAGTCTGAAGTCTTCTTTAATGCTCCTCAAAGCGGTCGTCCTACTCAGCGGCGGAATTGACTCCAGTACGACCTTGGCCGTCGCCAGGGATCGCGGCTTCGATCGCTATGCTTTGACGATTGATTATGGTCAGCGGCATCGCATTGAACTTGACGCGGCGCGCCGAGTCGCGCAGGCTGTCGGAGTACGCGAACACAAGCTCATCTCGCTCGACCTAAGAGCCTTTGGCGGATCGGCGTTGACATCAGACGTGGACGTACCCAAAACGACAGGAACGGGAATTCCCGTAACGTACGTTCCCGCTCGCAATACGATTATGCTCGCGCTTGCCTTGGGCTGGGCCGAAGTGCTCGCCGCACAGCACATCTTCATCGGTGCAAATGCGGTTGACTACTCAGGCTATCCGGATTGCCGGCCGGAGTTCATTCGCGCCTTCGAAATGCTCGCGAATGTGGCGACAAAAGCGGGCGTGGAAGGCAAGCACTTTCACATTGAAGCGCCGCTGATGAATATGGGCAAAGCTGAGATAATTCTACTGGGTAACCGTCTCGGCCTCGACTTCGCGCTCACCCTTAGCTGCTACGATCCGTCCCCGCAGGGCCACGCCTGCGGCGTTTGCGACAGTTGTCGGATTCGCCGTGAGGGATTCAAGACTGCAGGGATTTCCGATCCGACGAATTATCTTGCGGCATCCCGATAAAACTGCACAAATGTTCCACGTGAAACGCCTCGCTTGTAGCCTTCCTTAATTTTCCGTATCATCTTTTTTCAGCGTCTCAGCTTTTCAGCTTTTCAGCATTTTCTACATGAACATTGGCATCATCGGTCCGCCACTGTCCGGCAAGACCACCACGTTTCATTTGTTGACGGGCACCGAGCCTGACCCCGCCGCCGCGCACAAGCGGGAAGTGCAGCAGGCCGTCACCCACGTACCCGATACGCGCGTCGACAAGCTCGCCGAGATCTCTGAATCGAAAAAAGTCGTCTACACGACCGTCGAATACGTAGATACGCCCGGCATCGAACAGGGCGCGGCCAAGACCGACTGGTTCGGTGTAGCGCTCGCCGGCGGCGTGAAAAACAGCGACGGCCTGCTGCTCGTGGTGCGCGCCTTTGGCGAAGCGGAAATGGACAACGGCATCAGTCCTGAGCGCGACATCCTGGCCGTGCAGGAGGAGTTGACCTTCGCCGATCTGGTGGTGCTTGAAAACAAGCTCGAACGGATGCAGAAGCAGCGCCGCGTCAAAGCGGCGACGCATGAAGAAACGGCCGAGATGGAGCTGCTCACGCGCGGCAAGGAGTTTCTGGAAGCGGGCAAGCCGCTCCGGCTGATGCCAATGGATGCGCACGAGCGAAAAGCGCTCCGCGGCTATCAATTTCTCTCTGCCAAGCCGCTGCTCGCCGTCGTCAATGCCGCCGATGACAAACTCGCTCAAATCACGGCGTCGCTTGATGATCTCAATGGCAAGCTGGCAGAATCACGAATCCACGCTATCGCCCTTTCCGCGTCGCTGGAAGGTGAGATCGCACGGCTGGACGGGGAAGAGCAGGCCGCGTTTATGGCCGATCTCGGAGTGACCGAATTGGCTCGCGACCGTGTCTTGCGCGCCAGCTACGATCTGCTCGGCCTGCAGACGTTTCTCACGACCGGCGAGAAGGAATCGCGCGCCTGGCCGATTCACAAAGGCGAAACGGCCGTGGATGCCGCAGGCGTGATTCACACCGATCTGGCCAAAGGCTTCATCCGCGCCGAAGTCGTGCCCTATGACGATTTCGTCCGCGAGGGCGGGTATCCCGGCTGCAAGCACAAAGGCCTGCTGCGCCTCGAAGGCAAGGACTATGTCGTGAAGGACGGTGATGTCTTGGTGATCCGACACAGCGGTTAGGCCAAAGCCCCAAGCTCAAGATTTGCGATCAAACCCTGAAGCGCCGCTTCAGGGTTTGCCGTTTTTAGGCGGCAGAAAATGGCGGTGCGCAACGAATTTCGCACCCGATTTCCGCCGCTTTCGCGTTTGTATCCCGGCAATTGCAGTTTTCACGAGTGGTGATTTGCATGGCATTCGATTTGCAATCTTCGCGTGCAATTGATTGCAAGCATTACGCGGTGCGAAACCTCAAGCACAAATTAACTTGGCATGAACTCACGCCTTCCGAATCTCTTACTGAATAACAACCTGCTCTCGCAGGAGCAGTTCCTGATTTTCAAGTCGCGGCAAAAGGACTCCGGCAACTCGGTGGTCACGGAGCTGGCCAAGCTCGGCGTGATCAGTGAGGATCAAATTGCGACGTTTCTTGCGTCCTATTATGATTTGCCGAAGCTCGATTTGGAACAGTCGGAGATTCCTGAGGCCGTGCGCAAGCTGCTCTCGCCGGAGTTCATTCAGCGCTATCAGGTGCTGCCGGTCAAGCGCACGGGCAAAACGCTGCAGATTGCGCTTGTCGATCCCAGCATTGATTTCGTGCTGGAAGACATCAAGTTTATTACCGGTTTCAACGTCCAGCCCTGCATTGTGACGGAAACGCAGTTTCTGCGCGCCATCGAGCTTTACTATCATATGGGCGGGACGCTGGACAAGATCCTCAAAGATATTGGGGACGATCCGGGTGTGGAGTTGGTACAGACGAAGGGCGACGCGGAGATGGACAAGCTCCGCGAAGAAATCGAAGCCGCGCCGATCGTCAAGCTGCTCGATGGGATTATTGCCGACGCCGTTCAAAGGGGGGCATCGGATATTCACATTGAACCGTACGAGCAGACGCTGCGCGTCCGCTTTCGCATCGACGGTGTGCTGGCCGAGGTGATGTCGCCGCCCTATCACATGCGGAATGCGATCATCTCGCGGGCGAAGATCATGGCGAATCTCAATATCGCCGAGCGCCGCGTGCCGCAAGACGGTCACATCAAGATGAAGCTGTCGGACCGCACGATTGACTTGCGCATGTCCACCTTGCCGACTCTGTATGGCGAGAAGGTCGTGATGCGAATTCTCGATAAGTCGAACTTGACGCTCGACCTGAGTACGTTCGGATTCGAGGAGAAAGCGCTGGAAGATTTTGCCAAAGCGATTCGCGCGCCTTACGGAATGATCCTGGTGACCGGACCGACTGGTTCCGGCAAAACCACAACGTTGTACAGCTGTTTAGCCAAGCTGAACTCGCCGACCGTGAACACGATGAGTGCGGAAGACCCCGTTGAGTACAACTTTTCGGGATTGAATCAGGTGCAAGTGCGGGATGAAGTGGGGCTGACGTTCGCCACCGCGCTCAAGGCGTTCTTGCGGCAGGACCCGGATATCATCATGATCGGCGAGATTCGCGATTTGGAGACCGGATCGATTGCCGTGCGCGCCGCGTTGACGGGTCACTTGGTGCTCTCGACCTTGCATACCAACTCGGCATCGGCGACCATTTCACGTATGACGGACATGGGAATCGAGCGCTTTCTCGTGTCATCGTCACTTACTTTGATCGTGGCGCAGCGGTTGATTCGCAAGATCTGTCCGAAATGCAAGGTGCCGGTCGAGGTTCATCCCGAGGCGCTCTGCGAAATCGGCATGGATCCGGTCAAGAATAAGGGTCGGCTGTTTTACCACGGAGCCGGCTGCCTCGACTGCAACAACAGCGGTTATCGAGGGCGAAGCGGCATCTACGAAGTGATGCCGATCTCGCCGAAAATCCGCACCATGATTCTGGACGGCAAGTCGGCGGCCGAATTAGAGGAGACGGCCGTGGCGGAGGGCATGCTGACGCTGCGTCAAGGTGCATTGAAGAAGTTTGAGCGCGGCATAACGACCATCGAAGAAGTGCTTCGCGTGACCGGTGATTTCTAAGTGGAGAGCAATATGAGAAGCCGTTTGTCACTTTATCTGAACGATCTCTCGCTTGAGGAGATCCTCTATCTCGAAGAAGAACTCGAGCGACGGAAAGAAAAGTACCGCAAGCACTACGCGGTCTTGTCCGTGCAGACTGATCCGCCGGTGCTGCGGGCGGAAAGCGCGCTGCCGCTGCAGCAATTGACCCGCGACCTGCGCCGCTACATGGGGGAATGTGCCGCCGTGGGCGCGGGAACCATTCTGACCTATTCGCCGGAAATGTCTGTACTGCTCTTTCATTCGGTCGAGAACGCAAGCCGCACGTGCTCGGCTTTGCTCAGCGGCCTGCCGGAACTGAACGGGCGGGCCGGCCACACCTCATACCGAGTCAATTTGAAGATGGGAATCGCCGCCGGGACGGACATCCTCGCCCCCGGCTCGCCGCGTTGCGTGCGGAAATCCATCTTGGTGAAACGGGCTAATCAATGCGCGTGGCGAAGCGCGGCGGGCACGGTGATGATGGATGAGAACAGCTATCAGGAGTGGCCGGAGAAATTCTCGGCGGTGCGGGTGCCGGTGGAAATCGAGGGACAGCACATTTATCGTGCCGTTCCCGGGACCATCGGCCGCGACAGCGACCGCTATGACAACGAAGCGCTGAACACGTTCCTGAACAAGGTGTGCGACGCGCAGCTCGGCACGTTGAAATACGGCACGGAACGTATCGACGCGAAGGACATCGGCAGCAGCTGGGGAACGGCCGTCGATTCGCTGGAGCTGCGGCTCGAAGCCTACGATCCAAAGACGGGTAGAAACCTCAGTTACTCCGAGCGGATCGCGATCGCGGATTATTCGGATCGCATGGAGACGGTTAAACGCCTGCTAAGCGGAGTCGGACTGGCCTTAGTGCGGCATGAAACGTCGGTCACGTCCGGCGTGTGACAAACGTCAGCGAAACAGAGAAAGCATCATGAAACTGGACATTCGCACATTGTTGCGTGAATTGATCGATGCGAAGGGAAGCGACCTGCATTTGACGGTCAACAGTCCGCCGCGCATTCGCGTGGATCAGCAGATCATCAGCCTGAAATACGACTCCATGACCGCGGAGGACTGCAAAGGTCTCGCCTACAGCATTCTGACCGACAAGCAGCAGAAGAAGTTGGAGTTGGACTTTGAAGTGGATTTCGCCTTCGGACTGGAGGGGATTTCGCGGTTCAGAGGGAACATCTTCGTGCAGCGCGGCTCGCTGTCGACGGTGATTCGCGCAATTCCCTGGAAAATTCCCACCGTAGAACAGTTGAAGCTTCCCAAGATTTGCCAGTCGTTTCCGAACAAGCCGAAAGGGTTGATTCTGGTGACCGGTCCGACCGGCTCGGGCAAGTCAACGACGCTGGCGGCAATCATTGATCGGATCAACAGCGAGCGACCGGTTCATATTATCACGGTTGAAGATCCTGTCGAGTATATCCATTCGCACAAGCAAGCGATCGTCAATCAACGTGAGGTCGGCGCCGACACCAAGAGTTTCGCCACGGCACTCAAGTACGTGCTGCGGCAAGACCCGGACGTCATCATGGTCGGTGAGATGCGCGATTTGGAGACGATCCAGGCTGCACTTACGGCCGCGGAAACGGGTCACCTTGTGTTTGCGACACTGCACACAAATTCGGCAACGGAGTCCGTGAACCGTATCATCGACGTGTTTCCGCCGCACCAGCAGGGGCAAGTGCGGGCGCAGCTTTCGATGACACTGGAGGCAGTGATGACGCAGAAGCTGCTGCCGCGCAAAGTGGGCGGCGGCGTAATCCTGTCGGCGGAGGTGATGATCTGCACTCCTGCAATTCGAGCGCTGGTCCGCGAGAACAAGGTTCATGAGATGTACGGAGTAATTCAGGTCTCTCAGAAGTATGGCATGCAGACCATGAATATGTCGTTGCAAGACTTGGTCACGACGGGGCAGATTTCGAGCGAACGCGGCATGAACGCCTCCAACCTGCCGGAAGAGTTGGAACGCATGTTGGGAATTTCGCGGCCAAACCCGGCCGACCGGGCGCGCAATTTGGCGGGGAAGATGATCTAAAACAACCATAGCGGTAGGGTTTACAATGCCGGTATTCGTTTATAGTGGCCGCACCGCGGGGGCGAAGACCGTCGCCGGTGAAATTGAGGCCAAAGACAAGCAGGATGCGGTCGCCAAGCTGCGTCACCGCAAGATTGTCGTCGCCGAAGTCAAGTCCAAGCCGAAGGAAATTTCCTTTGCGGCCGGGCTGATGACCAAGGTCGGCACCAAGGACTTGAAGATTTTTGCCAGGCTGTTCGGTACGATGATCAATGCAGGTTTGCCGATTGACATGTGCCTGCAGATTCTCTCCGAGCAAACCAAGAACAAGGTGTTCCGCCGCGCCATCGCCGAGGTGCACGGGTCTGTATCCGGTGGGGCGGGGCTGGCCGAGGCCATGTCCAAGCACAAGAAAGTGTTCGACAACCTGTTTGTGCACATGGTGGCGGCGGGCGAGACAAGCGGCGCGCTCGCGAATGTGTTCAGCCGGCTGGCCCTCTACCTGGAAAAAGCGCATGCGCTCTCGCGCAAGGTAAAAGGCGCGATGATTTACCCTGCCGTCATTGCCATGGTAGCCACCGGTGCGACCATCTTCCTTTTGATCAAGGTGATTCCAGTATTCGCCAAGATGTTCGCCGACCTGGGCGCTGAATTGCCCGGACCGACGAAGTTCGTGCTGGCGCTCTCCGACGTCGTGAGACGCACGTTCCTGCCGGGCGTGGGCTTAACGATCGTGGGGATTTTCATCTTCAAGCGCTGGCACCATACAGAGCGCGGCAAGCATACGGTGGACAAGCTGCTGCTGAAGATGCCGGTAATCGGAGGAGTGATTCGCAAGACCGCCGTCGCGCGATTTACGCGCACGCTGGGGGTGTTGATCTCGTCCGGCGTGCCCATTCTTCAGGGACTCGACATTACCGCCAAGACGTCAGGCAACATGGTAATCCAGTACGCCATTGAGAAGGTGCGCAAGTCGATTTCCGAAGGCAAGACGATTACCACGCCGCTCATGGAATCGGGCGTCTTTCCGGCGATGGTCGTTCAATTGGTTGCCGTGGGCGAACAGACGGGGCGACTGGCGGAGATGTTAGGAAAGATTGCCGATTTTTATGATGAGGAAGTGGACGCGGCAGTTTCAGCGATGACGTCGCTCATTGAGCCGATCGTGATTGTGCTCATGGGCGCTGTGATCGGCGGCTTGCTGGTCTCGATGTACTTGCCGATGTTCGACATGATTGGCGCGATCAAATAGGCTGTCGATGCGAATCAGCTTCGAAACAGGAAAGAACTTCTCGGCCTACCTGGCAGCACGGCTCATTTTCGTGACCGTGCTGTTGGGGGTGGCGGCGATCTTTCGTCCGGCCGCAGGAAACTTGCTGACTTATTTGGCGTTGTTCGCGGCAAATTCGGCGTTAAGTTTGGGCGGTTGGGAGTGGTACCGGCAATGGCCGTCGCTCAAGCTGTTGAAAGGCGTGACACTGACACTGGCCGTGGTGCTTGACACTTTGGCGCTCTATTACACCGGCGGCGGACTGAATGTGTTCATGTTTCTGTACTTTTTCTCCGTGAGCGCGGCCGGGCTGCTCACGGGCTTCGCCGGGAGCATGTGGACTGCGCTGCTGTCCGTCGGGGGTCTGATCTGGCTGGAAGTCCAGCGCGCCGGAATGCTTCAGCCCAGCGCGCGCATGGTAATTTTCATCTATGGGCTCAACCTGGTACTGACGGCGGCATTGGCCTCCTATCTGTTTGCCTGGTTCCGGGACCGCGAAGCGAAGCATAAGGCAACGCTCGGCGAACTGAAGCAAATCCGGCTTGACACACAGTCAATATTGGACTCGGTGAGCGCCGGAGTCTTGGTGGTGAATGCAGACCGAGGCGTGCTGTACTCTAATCCGTCATGCCGAATGTTGCTGGGTTTGCCGGCGGACGCACACACCGCGCAAATTGAATCGTGCCTGCAACCGGGCCGGCCATTGGGCGACGTGCTGGCACGGGCCGGCGAGTACGCGAACGGAGAATTCAATCCGCGCATTAACGGCGAGCATGAGCGCGTGCTCGGATATACGTTGTCTCCTCTGCCCGATGTACAAGGGAATGTCCGAGGTCACGTCCTGCTGCTGGCCGACTTGACTCCGATGAAAGCGGCGGAGCGAGCGGATCGTGAACGGGAGCGGTTGGCTGCCGTCGGCATGTTATCCCGCGATCTCGCGCATGAGATTCGGAATCCCCTGGCCACTGTCCGAGGCTGCGTGGAGATGATGAGGTCAGTCGGCAATGACGCCCAGGAGCGAAATCGCTTTCTCGATTTGGCATTGAAAGAGTCCGATCGATTGAACAACTTGCTTCGCGATTTCCTGACTTTTGCCAAGCTGGAGCCGGTGCGAAAGGAGCATCTGGACTTGGCGGAGTTCGTCCGGCGTCGCCTGCCGGGCAAAGCGTCGTCATTAAAGCTGATTGATCATCTGCCCCCGTCGCTGACGGCCGAATATGACCCGGAGCAACTCGGCCTAATTATCGACGCGGTGCTGTTGTCCCTCGTGGAGTGGGCGGAAGGAGACGGAGAGGTTCAACTTGAGTCCGGCCGCAACGGCCACCAGGCGATTCGATTCCTATTGAAAGGGAAGACGATTCCGGAAGAAACCAGGAGCGCTGTTTTTCAGCCGTTTTCCGGCGTGAATCGTGCATCATTCGGTCTGGCGCTGCCGACCGCGCTGCGCGCCGTTCACGCACACGGAGGCAGTTTGACTCTGAACAGTGAGCCCGGTATTGGCACTTGGTTCGAACTAAAACTCTGAGATACGATGAGCAAGGAACGCATCCTAATCGTTGATGATGAGCACAGCATGGGCGAGTTTCTCACGCTGGTGCTCAGCAAAGAAGGCTACCGGGTCCGGGCCGTGACATCGGGCAAACTGGCGTTGATCGTCCTGGACGAAGAGCCGTATCAATTGATGATTACCGATCTGCGCATGCCCGAGATGAGCGGACTCGATCTCGTTGCCGCCGCCCGTCGCCGCTTTCCCGAGCTGGGTGTCGTTGTCATGACAGCTTTTGCTTCACTGGAATCCGCGGTAGAGGCGCTGCGTCTGGGCGCGTCGGACTACATCACGAAGCCGTTTCAGGTGGACGAGATCCGCGTGGTTGTCGAGAAAGCGCTTGACGGCTTGAACATCCGGCGTGAAAACCGGAAGCTCAAAGAGAAGCTTGCGGCGGATGGGGTGTTGCCGGCGATCATCGGGCGATCCGAGGAAACGGCGAAACTGCTGGCGCTGATCCAGCGGGTCGCGCCGTCCGACTCGACGATTCTGATTACGGGCGAGTCCGGAACCGGCAAGGAAGTCGTCGCGCAAGTGATTCACCAAATGTCCGAGCGCGCATCCGGGGAATTTGTTACGATTAATTGCGGCGCGCTGCCGGACACGCTCTTGGAGAGCGAACTGTTCGGTCACGTCCGCGGAAGCTTCACCGGAGCGGTGCGGGACAAAGAGGGCTTATTCAAGGTGGCCAGCGGCGGGACGTTGTTTCTGGATGAAGTTGGGGATATGTCACCGGCTCTGCAGGTGAAGCTGCTGCGTGCGTTGCAGGAACGAGAGATCCTGCCGGTGGGCGCGACCAAGCCGATCAAGATTGATGTGCGCGTGATCGCGGCGACGAATTCTGACCTCGAAAAAAAGCAGCGCGCAGGCGAATTCCGTTCGGACCTCTATTATCGGTTGTCGGTGATCCCGATCCATATCAAGGCGCTGCGCGAGCGCCGGGATGATATTCTTGATCTCAGCGAGCATTTCCTCGAACGCGCGTGCCGCCGTCATGGGGTGTCATCGAAGGTGTTGTCGGACGAAACACGGCACTTGTTCATGGCCTATTCATGGCCGGGGAACGTGCGCGAACTTGAAAATACGATTGAACGATCGGTCATTCTGAGCGAGACGACAGTTATCGATCCTGCGGCGTTGCCCGGGAAGATCTGTTCGGCGGAGTCGAGCAGCTTTCAGATGCGGGCGCCGGGGAGCAACGGGACACTGGAGGACATGGAGCGCAACTATCTGCTCAAGGTGTTAGAAGAGACGGGCTGGCAGAAGAAGAAGGCGTCGGAGATTCTCGGTATCGATCCTTCAACTATCTATCGAAAGTTGCAGCGCTACGGGATTGAAGCGCCGAAGTAGCCAATTAACAACCGTGAATTCTGTGGAAAACCCGCAAGTCGCAAAACCGTTGCAGAGTGCGACGAGAAACATCGACATGCGAGAGCGGAACGGCACGGATCAGATGCGTTTAGTATTGGAATCACATGGAATTGAGTGTAGTAGCGTAAGTATGGCATGACGCTTGCCAATAGACATGACAGAAAGCGCAAGGCTGAAAGTAACCATTAAGTGGAATTTGGAGGAAAGATGTTGAAAGCATTTCGCACCAAGAAGGGCCGCAAGGGTTTCACGCTGATTGAACTTCTGGTCGTGATCGTGATTATCGGTATTCTGGCTGCGGTGGCCGTGCCTCGGTTTATGGGCGCTCAGGATCGTGCCCGCATCGGCGCGGCGCGCGCTGACGTGGATCAGTTCCGTCAGGCGCTGGGTATGTATGAAATCGATTATGCGGATTATCCGGCGGCCATGACACTGGCGAACGCCACGGCGACGCTGGTGGATCCGCAGGGCAATCCATACATGTCACTGCCGTCGGGCGCCAATTTTGCCGTCTTCACCTACACGTATGACGGCGCGGCCTCACCGACGTCCTACACCATTGACGTCGAGTGCCTGGACAATGCCGGCACGACCCTGACCGCATCACCGGACGGAGTGGTTCAGAACTAAGCTCAAGACCATCGCGCAGGTCAACCTGCGACGGGTCAGGAGGGGACAGACAAACCCCCGGGACGAGATCCCGGGGGTTTGTTTTGAGCCGGGACAGCGAATGTTACGCGGCAAAATGCGCCCGGTTCATCGCAGAGGATTGCATCGCCATTGCCGCTGCATTTCAGACCAGCCTCGCAACTCCTTGCATAATCTGGTGTAGCACTACTGACCTAAGCATGGCATATCCCTTGCAAACAGTTGCACTAACGGCAATAACATCTCGTAACGACGGGAATTATGGGCAAAGAGAAAATTCTGGTGGTCGAAGACGAGGGTGGATATCGGAGCTTTCTGCAGCAACACCTGCAGGAACAGGGATACACGGTCGTCTCGGCCGCAGACGGCGCGTCTGCGCTTCAAGCATTCGGGGAAGACGTTTTCGATCTGGCACTCGTCGATCTGCGCCTGCCGGGCATGGACGGCGTTGATCTTTTGCGGCAGATCAAGCTTGTGAATAAAGAGACTCCGGTCATCATGATGACGGCGTACGGTTACGTCCAGAACGCCGTTCATGCGATCAAGTCCGGAGCTTACGATTATGTGGCCAAGGAGGAGTTGACCCCGGATGTGCTGGATCTGACGGTGAGTTCGGCGCTGGAGCAGAGTCGTCTGCGTCAGGAAAACGTCCGCCTCAGATCAGAAGTCGGCACGAAGTACTCGTTCGACAACGTGGTCGGGAAGTCGGCGGCGATGCGCGATGTGCTGCAGAAGATCAAGCGAATTGCGCCCTTCAGCAGCACGGTATTGATCACCGGTGAATCCGGGACGGGCAAGGAGGTCACTGCGCGGCTGATTCATTTGCACAGCCGCAGTCAGAATCAGCCATTTGTGACCGTGAATTGCGCCGCCATTCCCGAGACCCTGCTTGAATCGGAGCTCTTCGGGTATGTGAAGGGCGCGTTCACCGGCGCCGTACGCACGAAGCGCGGATTATTCGAGGAAGCGAACGGGGGCACGCTGCTGTTGGACGAGATCGGCGAACTGCCGTTATCTCTTCAGGTCAAACTCTTAAGGGTTTTGCAGGAAGGGAAAATCCGGCGCTTGGGAGACGTAGCGGAGATTCACGTTGAGGTGCGCGTGATTGCGGCAACGTCACGCAATCTGGCGACTGAGGTGCAAGCCGGGCGATTCCGCGAAGACCTGTTCTATCGCTTGAATATCATCCCGATCGTGATGCCGCCGCTGCGCGAGCGCGTGGAAGACATTCCGCTGCTCGTGCACTTCTTTCTGAAGAAGCTGAAGCGCGAGGGCGAGGTCGTCGACGTGGCGGCGGACGCGATGCAAGTATTGATGAACTACTCGTGGCCGGGCAACGTCCGCGAGCTTCAAAATATCGTCGAGCGCTCGTTAGTGCTGTCTGATTCGAGCACAATCACGGTGGACTCGCTGCCCGCCGAACTGCGGGAAGCGAATGAATTTTTCCGGGTACATATTCCCGAAGAGCAATTGAGCATCAAGCAGACTTTGTCCCAGTTGGTGCCGCGCGTGGAGCAGGAGCTGATCACGCGGGCGCTCAAGCGGACGAACAACAATCGGACACGGGCAGCGCGGCTGCTGGAAATTTCGCATCGCTCGCTGCTGTACAAGCTGAAAGAATATCACTGCGCATAAAGGTGGAGGACACGACGACATGAGACGTCGTTTCATGATGAGAGTTTGGCTCCCGGCCTGCACTCTGGCAACCATGGTGTTGTGGTTCGGGTGTGAACAAAAGGGCGACATCAGCCCCACCGGTTCCAGCCGACAAGTTTTGACATTCATTGACACGGTCACGGTGGATCCGATGATTCTGGCTCCGGGCGGAACCGCGAGCGTGGAGGCGCGGATTCTCTCCGAGCTGAACGAACCGGCCGTCGGCGAAGACGTGCGGTTCAGCGTCACGCGCGGATCGCTGGCCGGTGCACATGCGGATACGACCATCCGCAGCGACAGCTTGGGGCGCGCGCGCACGACGTACACGGCTCCGGCTGATACCGGGACTGTGCTGGTGCGAACCGAATTACTAAGTATGTCGGAGCTGCGCACCACGTCGCTTTTGGTCTCCACCACCGACTCCCCGGGCGAAGGACTGCTGTCCGTCTGGAGTGATTTTGACTCCCTTTATGCGGACAACGGCACATCTTATACCCGGATTTATGCGCGGCTGCGGAACGAGCAGCACAATCCGGTGGGAGGGGTGGACATTCACTTCTCGACCACGGTCGGCACGATTACATCGCCGGTGATCACGGATGTTCTGACGGGAACCGCGGTTTCGACGCTTGTTTCTTCGACGGAGATCGGGACCGCCGTCGTCGTGGCGCGAACCGGACAGACAAGCGACACGGTTGAGGTCGTCTTCCTGACACCTGCCGAAGCGAGCCAGATCATCGTCTCGACATCCGTCCCTCAGCTGACGGCGGGTGTGGACAGCGCGATTGTGATGGCACGCGTCTTTGATATGAACAGTCTGCCCGTCGTGGACAACACGCTCGTATTCTTCTCGACGACGCGCGGCACACTAACGGCCTTGTCCGCGCGAACGACTGACGGAGTCGCCGTGACCGTGTTGCTGGCTTCACCAAGCACGGGCGAAGCGGTGATCACGGCGACCACCGGCAATCAAGTCACGGGTCAGGCGAGCGTGCAAATCGTTCCGGGACCGGTGGCGGCGATCAGCGTCAGTGCAGATGCTGACACGATGTATGCGGACAACAGCAGCGAGACAACGATCACGGCAAATGTGGTGGATAACTTCGGCAACGGCGTGGCGCAAGGAACCCCGATCGCCTTTTCGGCGACCGGCGGCACCGTGCTGGGCAGTTCGACCGTGGGACCGAACGGTCAAGCGACAACGTCATTCCGTGCGGGTCTTGACATCGGCCAGGCAACGATCATTGCATCCAATCTGAACATTCAAGGCAGCGTCAGCATTTATTTGCAGGGAACGCCGGCCACTTCGATTGCGTTGACGGTCAACCCGCTGGAATTGGAAGCAAACGGCACGAGCCAAGCGCAGTTACGCGCGCTGGTGCTGGACGAGCATAACCAGCCGGTGTCAAACGGGACGTCGGTGACGTTCACGTCTGAAAGTGGCGTGATCTCGGGCGGCGACGGCGGACCGAGTTCGCTTCAGCAGCGCAATCACCGCAAGGACACGGGTGCGTGGGCGAGTGCGATCGAACGCAGTAACGTCGTCGTACCGGTCAGCTCCGATTCCAAGTATGGCCTGAGCAGCAAGCACAGCCCAATCACTTCAACTTACACGACAGTCACAGCGGCCGGCTATGCGGTTGCGACTCTGACCAGCCCCACGACGGCTGGCGGCGATGAGATCGGTGCGGCGGTCGGCGAGCTATCCGACGAGCAGCCGGTCAATTACGTGGCGGGCGCTCCGGCGATGATCGAAGTCACTCCGCAAGCGCAGGAGCTTCCTGCGGACGGAGTCAGCTCCACGACGGTAAGCTGCGTGGTGACCGATGCCTTCGGCAATAACGTGGGCAGCGGCGTGGCGGTCACAGCCAGCTCGACCCTGGGAAGCCTTAACCCGATTTCCGGTTACACGAATAATAGCGGCGTGTTTGTGACGACGCTCGTGTCGTCACGGCAGCGCGGCATGTGCGCCGTAGTGGCGACAGTCGAGGGAGCAAGCGGCTATGGGGAACTTCAGTTTGTCGCTCCTGACGTCGCCGGCGTTGTCCTCGGCGCCGACCAGATCTCAATCCTTGCGAATGGTTTGTCCACGGCCATGCTGACGGCAATGGCAGTCGATCAATATGGTCTGCCGGTGAGCGGAGCCAGCGCCAATTGGCAGGTGTCTGCCGGGCCGGGAAGTCTGCTGCCGCTTTCTTCGGTCACAGATACGCTCGGCATGGTGCGAGCCCTATTCTACAGTGGAGCCTCCGAGATTGATGCTGACCAGAATGTGACGGTAACGATTGAGTCCCACAGCGACATGCGCATGATTCGCCAACTCGGCGTCAGCATGGCCGCTTGGGTGGACGACGAACAGTTGCCGGCCGACGGGAACAGCACGACTCCGGTGAACGTGCAGGTGCGTGAAACGACAAGCGGCGTCGCCATTCCGGAAGCGACGGTGCGATTCGCAGTCAACAATGGATCGATTCCGCAGACAGCCGTCACGGATGCCAGCGGCGTGGCAGTCGCGAACTATGAGAGTAGCGAAGTACCGGGAGCGGTCGAAATCAACTGCCTCTATGGCGATACGCTGCGCGCGCAAGCCGCCCTATATTTGACCGACACAGCGGCGGATACTGTCATTGCGGCGGTGGCGCAGAATGAACTTACCGCGGACGGAGTCTCCAGCACGCTGGTGACTGCTCTGGTTTTCAATGAAGGAATGGACGTCGTTCCCAATACGCCGGTAACGTTCGAAGTTGACGGCGCGGGCTCGTTCTTCCCGGCGATTGTTTACACGAATGAAAACGGCATTGCCATTTCCACTTATCAAACGGCGGCCTTGACACAAGACGAGGAAGTCACACTGAACGTGTCCATTGAGCGCAGCAACGTGGAATCGCAGGTGATGCTGCGCGGTGTCAGCATGATGGCCAATTCAGTCTTGCAGGCGATGCCGGCGAATGGCACTTCGACAACTGACGTGAGTGTTGAGCTGCGGTTTGCCTCAAGCCTGGTGGCGATTTCCGGAGCCACAGTGCAATTCGGTTCGAGCTTGGGGAGTGTGCCCGCATCGGCAGTGACCGATTCCTCCGGTGTCGCTCGTGTGACGTTTACCGCCGGGACGGAAGTCGGCGTGGCGACGGTGATTGCGCGATTTGGCAACCTCTTAACCGATACGCTTTCTATTGACTTGTTTGCACCTGCTGCGAACATGCTGAGCATGGAGGCGGTGAATGCGACGCTGTTAGCTGACGGCGTCAACAGCACAATTCTGACGTCAATGGTGACGGATCAGATGGGCGCTCCGGTCAACGGAGCTGAGGTTGCGTGGACGCTGAATGGTGCGGGCTCATTGGCCAGTGCTGTGACGCTGACTGACGCCTCAGGAATGGCTGTAAATGTCTACACGGCGCCGGCGTCAAGCACGGATCAATCGAGTTCAATCCAGGCCACGGCCGGTGCAGGCTCGGACGAGATCAATGTGCAGACGTTAGGTGTGACGCTCAGTTTGAGTGTGGATGATAATTTGCTGCCGGCAAACGGTCTCTCGATGACGCAGGTGCGCGCACAGCTTCGCGAAACCACAAGCATGGTGGCGATTCAGAACGCCGTCGTGAACTTCGGGACGTCATTGGGTTCCGTAGCAGGAACCGTTTTGACGGATGAGGCGGGCATGGCTGTGGCGGACTTCACGACCGGCATGGAAGCCGGAACGGCCACTATCGTCAGCCTGTACGGAAACACACTCAGCGATACCACGACGCTGCAAATGTACGTGCCGTCCGCTTCCAGTATTTCGTTGAGCCCGAGCGAGTCGAGCATTCGCGCGGATGGAGTTGCGACGATCTTCGTCACGGCAATGGTGCTGGACGAGGCCGGCGTGCCGTTGGGTCTGGCGCCGGTATCATGGGCGGTTGAAGCGGGAACGATTCAGTTTGCGCAGACAGCCACGAGTTCGGTCGGTTCGGCGACAATGACGTATCAGAGCGCGGCGTCGATGACCGATAATCCCGTGGATATCTCGATTACATGCGGAACCGTGACTCAGTCCACGACCGTGCTGGCAAGAGGCGTTACGGTGGACATCACGGCGGTGCCGAATATCGTGATCGCGGACGGGAATTCCACGTCGCAGATTCAGGCACATGTTTATGAGACCACGACCAACATCGCCGTCAGCGGCGAGGA
Source organism: uncultured Alphaproteobacteria bacterium (assembly GCA_964370805.1). Lineage (GTDB taxonomy): Bacteria > Electryoneota > RPQS01 > RPQS01 > RPQS01 > CAYJKM01. Next base: position 22,871 of record CAYJKM010000006.1, read on the forward strand.
CGTCAGTTTCGGCACAACGCTGGGCACAATTCCCAATTATACTACGACAAATTCGTCCGGACTGGCAGTGGTCTTGTTGACGTCCTCAACGGAAACCGGCACGGCGAATGTCACCGCAACCGTCGGCGCAGGACTCATGGATCAAACGCAAGTGACGTTTGCGCCGTCCACGCCGACTACGCTTTCGCTGACGGCGTCGCCGACGATTCTACTTGCTGACAATGTCTCCACGTCCACATTGACGGCCGTGGTAACGGATCAGAATGGCAACCCCGTTCCTAACGGGACGCAGGTACGATTCAGTATTCCGCCGCAAAGCGGCTCGCTGGAAAACCTGCGCACGACGACTGCCGGCGTAGCAACCAACGTTTTGACGTCCAGTTCGACACCGGACACACTGACGATTGTCGCGTGGGCTGAGTCAAACTCTGAAGCGCGCGACAGCGTCACAGTTGTGTACATTGTCGGGCCGCCGTCGGTCGTGCAGTTGTCGGCGCAGAGCGATACTCTGCAGGCGAACGGAATCGCTGTGGATTCGATCACGGCGCACGTCACGGACGCGGTCGGCCATGCCTTGTCGAACGTGGAGGTGCTGTTCACGACGACCGTGGGCAACATTACCTCCAGTCGCGTGACGAACTCCAGCGGTGATGCCCGCGTGGCCTTCACGTCAGCACAAACAGGCACAGCTCTGATTACGGCAAACGCGTCGGGCGCACTTGGCTACTACACGGTTTACCTGATTCCGGGTGATCCCAACAGCATTCAGATGGAGTACTTCCCGAGTTCGGTCGGCGTGCGCGGCAGCGGTCGAAATGAGACATTGCTCATTACCGCGACAGTTCGAGATGCGAACAACAATCCGGTCATTGACGGAACTCCGGTCTACTTCAATATCAACAATTCGCCGGGCGGTGGAGACTTCCTGTCCTCGTACGGCGCCATTCCGACGATCAACGGTCAGGCAAGCGTGTCCTACAACAGCGGCACGGTGTCAGGCAGCGTGCGCATCCGCGCGATCTGCGACGACATCACGGCCGTTTCGACGGAGATCTTGATTTACGCGGGGCCGCCGTACATTGAAGACATATCGGATGGGTGCTTGTCGAGCCACATGTCGCTGGCATCATCGCCGTGCAACATGTTTGGAATGGACTTTGTCGGAGACTCGGTGATGCTGGTCGCACTGGTTGGCGACCGCTACAACAACCCGGTGACGCCCGGAACGGCCGTGTACTTCACGACGTCGGGCGGTGTGGTCACAACGGCGACGGGTTATACGGATTCCACCGGCTTTGCCCGAGTCACTCTGTATTCAGGTAATCCGCTGCCCACGATAGACCGCTGGTACAATACCTTGTCCGATCCCAACATGGGTGGCGCGATCCTTTGCACGTTCCCGCCGACGCAGCCGGGTGTGGCCAAGGTTTTGGCGACGTCCGCCGGTGTGGACGCCAACGGCGACAGCGTGATCGTGTGGTCGAGCACCGAAGTTATCTTCAACTATCGTGCGCCGGTACTGGCCATTCGCGAAGCAAGTGTTAATGGAGATCCGGATGAGCGCGAGTTGTTCATCGGCGAGAATGCGTTGATCACCATTGCGACATACGACCCCGACTACTGGCCGTTAGTTTACGGATCGACGCTGACGTTTTCGGCCAGCAAGGGAAATGTTTATCCCGGAACGATCACGATTGGCTGCCCCGGCGACACGACGTACACGGTGAGCTTCTTCAATGATCTGACCCTGAACGATGACGACGCAGCGACGCCGGTGCTGATCAGCGTGGATACCCGTCAAGGCGACGCGTACGCGTTTACCGAGACATTTACGCTGCGCGCGGCGCTGCCGGGCGGCCCCTGACGGTGGTGGCAACCCGTTCACTCGACAATGACATAAGAGGTGAAAATGAATAGATCCTTACTTCTCATCACAGCGCTGCTTGTCGGCCTGTCCGCCGCCTTCGCCATGTCCGGTGCGCCGGTGTTTTGCATCGGCGAGAAGATGACAGGGATGACCGTTGAGGGCACGCAAACAGCCATGAAGCTCAACGGCGAGGATGGCGAGAGTGACTCGTTCACATCGCAGCGGCTGATGCTCACGGCCCATTATGGATTGATGCCCAACATGGATTGCGCCATACAACTCGGCGCATCGAATCTCAGCTTCGGCGAACTGTCGTCCGGTTATTCGGAGTTCTCGGCCGACTGGGCGTTCGCGTGGGGTGGCGGAGTGCGATTCGGATATCCCGACGTAGCGACGCCGTTTCAAGTGCTTGCCGCGGTGAACTATTTCGGATTCCAGCCGCAAGGGCAGACTTCGAATGGGACGAAAAATATCAGCACCAATTACCTTTGGCATGAAGTTACTCCCGTCTTGACCGCGGGGTACGCCGTGGGCGCGGTGGTTCCTTACGTGGGAATCAGCAAGCCGTATTTGTTCGGGAACAAGGACGTGAACGTGTCCTTCAACGGACAAGAGTTTCCGGCGGCCGGAGGAAAGACGAACTATAGCGACGGGGAGCAGGCCATTCGCGGCTTGTTCGGCTTGGAATGGCGTTGGCCCGACGGGTATTCATTGAGCGCCGAGGCAGCGGCGAGCGGGGATGGGTTGTGGACGGTATCGATCGGCATCGCACAAGTCTTAAAGTAAGACCGGGCAGGCTGCCATGCCGGAAAGGAGTGCGATCATGAAAATCAAGAAGACTCAGCGCGGCTTCGGCATGCTCGAAGTCATGATCTCGACGTTCCTGGTGATTCTGGGGCTGCTGGTGATCATGTCATCCATGGTGGCGATGGCGAAATCGAACCGTTACAGCCAGCGCATGGACATTGCGAATTCGTTGGCGCGGCGCGAGATGGAACGCGTTCGCAACATGAATTTCGACGACATTGCGAGCGAAACCGGCGCTTACGGAGAGTACTTTGATTTTCCCGATTTTCGACATGTGGTGGAGGTGACCACGCAGGGAAACCTGAAGCAAGTGCGGCTGCAGATGTACTTCGAAGGCGATCGGCGACGCGCCGAGCTGGTAACGTTTGTTGCAGACCTGTAAGCACGGAGAAGAAGGCGCAAGATGAAACCGGATGGACAGGGGCAAAGCGGCAAGCGAATTCGGGGCAAACTTTCCCGGGGGACGTCTCTGCTCGAACTGCTGTTGAGCACGTCGCTGGCGGTGATCCTGATGATGTCCCTGGTCGTACTTTACTATAGCGCGGCGAAGACCGCTGCCCGGGAAGAGAACTTGAGTTCGGCCAATCGCGATGCGCGCATGGTACTGCGGCGGCTCGCGCGTGAATTCCGGCTCGTCGGATTGATGGCCGCTCAGGACGTGGACGGCAACGCGAATGACATCAATCGCGACGTTCCCAATCAGGCGTGGAGCGATTCCACTCGCGACGATTTCGAGTTTGCTACGACCTACGAACTGGCCTACACGTCTGATGTCGATGACGATGGACTGACCGAAACGGTCTGGCTGTATCTGGATGGCAATCAGTTGAAGCAAGAGATCTGGGAGTGGTCGCGCGATTCGGTGCGTTGGCGCCAACCCAACATTCGCGTCTTAGCATCAAACGTGGATTACCTGCTGTTTGACTACTATGACCGCTTGCAGGAGCGCATTCCGGATCCGACCGGCTATCCGGCCGGTGGCTTCACCTTGACGAGCGGCGAACGGCGCAGCGTGACCACGGTGGAAGTGACCGTCGTGTTGCGCTCGGCACATGAAGAGAACGCTGACAGTGAGTATTTAAGCATGCCGGACGGACAGGTATTCTACGATAAATACCGGCGCAGCATGTACCGCTTTATGATTCGCGGCCGCAATTTGAGTCTGGGCGCATAGGATTACATTAGACCGGAGACCCCGAGATGAGATTCCGAAATCCCGGGCAAGAAGGGCAACGCAACGGGCATAAAACTCGACAGGATCGGGGCCTGATCCTGATGTCAACCGTGGTGATGGTGAGCGGGCTGCTCTTCCTGGCCGCCACGGCGGCCATTCGAGCCAATCACGAGACTCAGCTTACTTCGGTCGAATTGGACAACTCGCGCGCATTCTATGCGGCCGAGGCAGCGATTGAATGGGGTTCGGCCGAATTGTCCACGCTGCTCGCTAACAACGTGGACCCGACGCAGGCTCAACTGGATGCCTTGACAAAACCCTCGCTAAGCGGATTCACGTTCGAGGACTATCGTATTCTGAAGGTGGGAGCGATGACTGAGGAGCAGATTTCGCAGGGCGATTACGCCGGCCTCCGCGGGTACGTGCAGCGATACAGCGTCGAGGCTCAGGCAAACAGCAATCGTCGCAACGCGGTTGTGTCGCGCGAGATTCAGCACCAGTTCATCCCGCTGTTTCAGTTCGGCGTCTTTTACGAAGGTGATCTGGAGATATTCCCCGGTCCCCTGATGACGTTTGCCGGACCGATTCATACGAACTCCAATCTGTACATGGGGGCCGAGTCTGAGATTCGGTGCGAATCGTCCGTGACGGCGGTGGGAAAATACTGGCATTACCGGAAGGACAACGCGCATCCCGATCCGCCGGGGGCTGTGAAGATCATGGATCAGTTCAATGTCTGGCAAAACGTCTGGCGCGGCAGCTACTGGCTGGATAACCGCCGGGCGACGTGGGCGTCGGAGGCCACAGCAGTGTGGGGCGGCAATTTCCGCGACGAATCGCATGGATTGTCAACGCTGCGCTTGCCCATCCCGCCGGCGGCGGACCAGCATATTACGATTGAACGGGGACTTGTCTCCGATGGCGAATCGGAACGAGCGGCCAAGTACTGGTACAAAGCGACGGTACGTTACATCAATGGCGTGCTGACGGACAGCATGGGCACGCCGTTGAATCAGCCCGGCGTTTACACGTACACGGCGAACAAGTTTTGGGACGACCGGGAAGACAAGTACGTTGACTGTGTCGATATCAACATCCAGACGATGGTGAACAACAATTACCGGCCGCCCAACGGCATTCTTTACATCAGCGAGTCGCGGGGCGATTTCGGAGCCGTGCGCGTCATCAACGGCAGCACGCTGCCGGTCGGCGGATTGACGATTGTTACGGATCGCCCGATGTATGTCAAGGGGCACTACAACACCGTCGCCAAAAAGGGTGCGGCGCTGTACAGCGATGCCTTAACGCTGCTGTCGCCCTCTTGGAATGACGCGAATTCAGCCCAGCCGTTGAGCAATCGCGTGCCCTCCAGCCAGACCGTGAATGCCTGCATCCTGACGGGACATGTGGCGACGATTAACGGCGGCACGTACAGCGGCGGATTGGAGAACAATTTCCGGTTTCTCGAACGGTGGTCCACCCAGACCGTCACCTATCGCGGCAGCATTATCGATTTATGGTTTAGCGTGTACGCGACGCGGCCGTGGATCTACGGAGTCTACTACACGGCTCCGCAGCGGAACTGGGCCTACGACACGGACTTGTTGAACCCGGCCAACTGGCCGCCGGGAACTCCGCGCGTACAGACCGTGCAGCGCGGTTCATGGCGGCAGATCAGCTAAAGGACACGCATATGCTCAAATTGTTCGGCGAGAAGAAAGTAAGCGAGATTGACGCCCGCGCGGCGATTCAGCAAAGAAAGTGGTCGCGAGCCATCGCCTTCTATGAGAAGAAGCTGAATGGCGAACGCGACTATCCGCTGTGGAATCTGCTGGGCGATTTGCACATGAACAATAACTCCCGGCAGAATGCGGTGGAGGCCTGGCGGCGCGCCCTGGAGGGGTACGCCGCCGAGGGTCTGCACGAAAACGTGCTGGGCATTGCGCGGAAGATCCTGCGTCGCGCACCCGAAGAGGAAGACGTCCATCTACTGCTTTCGGAATCGTACCTCGAATTAGAATACCACGCGGACTGCCTGGCGACACTGCGCAATTACGTACGCATCGCCCGCCGTCCGTCCGAGCCGGCGATGAAAGCGTTGGTCAAGAAGGTGCTCGATTCACGATTGCGTCACCCGCATCTGCTGGAAGAGTTTCGCGCTTGCTATCAGGAATCCGGCATTGAGGACGTGGAACTGGCGAAGCTGGTTGAGCGTTTCGTGACGTTTCGAATGGAGAGCGCCGCTGCCGAACCCGAACCTGCGGTGGAGCCGGCCGCGGAAGAAATCGGCGAATCGACGCTGGAACGGGAGCCAATGGTACCGCAGAAAACCGATGACGGATTGCTGCTGCTGGACGTAAACCCCGGCGACATGGACACGGCGACGCATCACGCTCCGGTGGTTTCGTCCCCGGACCCGTCGACGGAATTCAATTCAGACTACATGACGGACTATGATCCCGTGATTGGGGAGGATGGTCAGTCGTCCGCTTCAGCGGATGGCAAGGATCACTATGACTTGGGAAACGTCTATCGAGAGATGAAGCTCTGGGATGCGGCCGCCGCGGAGTTTGAGCAGGCGCGCCGCGATCCGGCTCTGCGTCTTCGCGCCTCGTTGGCCCTGGCCGAGTGCTTGCAGGAAATGAGCAATCTGCAGGGCGCGCTGGACCTGCTCGAGGCGGAAAGCCAGGCCCAAGCGGCCTCGCCGCAGGAGCGTTTGAGTTTGCGCTTCCAACTTGGCGTTGTCCACGAACTGCTGGGAAACCTGAACGATGCGCTCGAATGCTTCCAGACGGTTTATCAGCAGAATAATCAGCATGCGGAAGCTGAAGAACGCATTCAGGCCTTGCGCCGCCGGTTGGGAACGGCGGCATGACGGGATCCAAGACGAAAACAAGTGAAGCTAAGCACTAATTTGTAAATTCAGTTATTGCGGGAGAAGCGATGGAACTTCGTGGACTGCTCGACCTATTGTTTATCAAGAAAGCGTCAGATCTGCATTTGCGCACAGGCGCGTTGCCGGTACTGCGAATCAACGGCGAATTATTCGCCACGCGTCCGGAGAAAATTTCTACCGAGGAAATGGATGCGTTCTTGAAAGAGATTCTGACGCCTGCCCAGCGGGATACGCTGGTGCGCGACAAAGAGCTTGATTTGGCGATCACCGTGCCGGGTTACGGGCGCACGCGCGTCAATGCATTTTACCAGCGCGGTACGGCCGCATTGGCCGTGCGCGCCATCAAGACGCAGATTCCCACGTTCGCCGAGCTCATGCTGCCGCCCGTCATGGAGCAGTTTTCGAACATGCGGCGCGGTCTGATCCTGTTCACGGGAGCGACCGGATCGGGGAAATCCACGACGATGGCGTCGCTGATCGAACATATCAATAATCGCCGAAGCTGCAACATCTTGACCATTGAAGACCCGATTGAGTACATTTTTTCGAATAAGAAATCATTGATTGCGCAGCGCGAGGTGATGATTGACACTCACACCTACTACGCCGCGTTGATTCACGCCTTGCGCGAGGATCCGGACATCATCATGGTCGGCGAGATCCGCGACGCGGACTCCATGATGATGGCGCTGCATGCGGCGGAAACCGGGCACCTCGTATTGACGTCGCTGCACACGTTGAACGCCGTCGAAGCGATCAACCGCATTATTTCGTTCTTCGCGCTCAACGAGCAGGGACAGATCCGCTCGATCCTGGCGGGAACGGTACAGGCGATCGTATCACAGCGACTGGTCTCCCGCTCGGATAAGCCGGGGCGCGTGCCGCTCGTGGAATGTCTGGTCAACACGGCGGCCGTGCGCGAGTGTTTGTCGGATCCGGACAAGATGTACCTGTTGCAGAGCCTGATCGAGGACGGCAGCGCTCACGGCATGCAGTCATTCGATCAATCGATTCTCACTCTTTACCGCAGCAATACGATCTCGTACGAAACGGCGATTGAGAGCGCGACGAATCCGAATGACCTCGAGATGGCAATTCGCGGGATCAGTTCGTCCGCCTCGAAACTAAACGCCTCGGCGGAGGCCGTGGGGCTTAGGGCATAGTCACAGCAGCGCAACTGGATAATGGGATTTCAGGATTGGGGAGGAGGGTATGGGCGAAAACCGGACGATTGTTGGCAAATTAGATGATCGCGGCATGCTTCCATTGCTGGACATGGCCTTGGCCGAAGAGTGGGGCGGCAGCATGCAGGTCAAACGCGGTCTGTTGACGGGCACGATTTGGACCGTCAGCGGACAAGTCGTGCATGCCGAATTGAAGGGCGTCGGCACGCTGGACGAGCTGGAAGCGTTCGAGGCGGTCTCGAGCTGGCGAGACGGCGAATACATTCTCGAATCCGGCGCATTGCCACCGGCCCGCAGCATCCGCATCGCCACAGAAAGATTGCTGGCAACCCTGCGCGACTCGCTCGCCAGCCAGCAGGTACAGTTCGGCGAGGGGCAGCGGTCCGCGGTCGTGGGGCGCACGCTGCTGCAGGTCTTCGACGGGCTGCGCGAGCGCGTTCCCGGACTGGAATCCCTGAGTCTGGTGCGTGGGACGATTTGTGAAGCGACCACCTCACAGGACACGGACGAAATGGATTGGATGGATCGACAGTTGAAGTCCTTTTTTGCCAAGGATCATGAAGAACCGGACACGTTGTTTGTACAGGAAGGCGCGCACACGTTGCTGATTTTGAAACAAGGGAGTCTGGCCACTGTGCTTTCCGCGCGGACCGGGACGTCGCCGGAGGCGTTGTTCTGGGCCGGATCGGAGGCCCAGCGCCGCGTACTTGAATCCGCACAAGCGATACTGTCACCGAGGTAATGCATGGCAGCTAACGCAAGATCACAAACGCTTTTGGACAGCTTGCTCGAGAAGCAGGTCATTTCGCAGGAGCAGCACCAAACGGTGCAGAGTCTTCAGGCGGAGACCGGGCATTCAGCCGAACAAATTCTGATTGAATCCGGCACGCTGACCGAAGAAGACTTGGCTGCGTTCATCAGCGACGCACTGCAGGTTCGCAGCCTGAAGTTGGAAGACATCGAAATTGATCGCGAGGCCGTTAAGCATGTCCCCGCAGCCGTGGCGCATCGTTTCCAACTCATACCCGTGCGGCGCAGCGGCAACGCGCTCGCCGTGGTATTTGCGAATCCGACCGATCCGGAAGCTATGCGGGCCCTGCAAGCGGTAACCGACTTCGAGATCATTCCATTTGTCGGACGGGCCGACGCGATCGAACACGCTGTGTTTCTGCATTACGGGGAAGCGCCGGCCGAAGTTGCGGCTCCGGACTCAGCAGTCTCGGCGTCGCGGGCTCAGCCGTTGATCGAGGATGATCGCATCAGCCATATGGGCAAAAGTATTCAGGTCAACCGGCAATGGTCGTTTGAGCAGATGGTATCGGATGCCGCCAACCAGTTCCCCGTCAGCGTAGCAAAGGCTGTGGCTGAACTGCTGCCGGAGACGGAATACAATCCGTTTCTGTGCTGGGGACAGGCGGGGTGCGGCAAGTCCCACTTGCTCCACGCCATCGCCAATCATTTGATCGCCCATGCGCCCCTGAAGCGCTTCATATTGACCAGCGGCCAGAAGTTCTGCGACAATCTGTTTGAAGCCATCCGCGACAAGAAGCTGAACCTGTTCCGCTATCTTTATCGCGAACTCGACGTGCTGATGATCGATGACGCCGACGCGCTGTTGAGCAGGGATTGGGCGCAACAAGAATTAGTTGAGACCTTTCAATCGCTGCGCAAGCATGGCAAGCAATTCGTATTAGCGAGTCGCCAGAATCTGGCCGTTAACCCGCGCACGGTCGCTAAGCTCCGGGACGTGCTGGAGACGGGCGTGATCGCCGGCTTCGGCGAGTATTCGGTGGAAGCGAAACTGGCAATGATCAGCCGCCAGAAGGGCGGGATCGAGCTGCCCTCGGAAATGCTCATTTACCTGGTGCGCCGCTGCGGCGACAGCGTGACCGATTTGCTGGGCGTGCTGCAGCAAGTCACGATGCTCGCCTTGCACGGCGAGCGCATCATCACGCAGGAAGCCGTGGATGACTTGATCCGGCTGTGTGGACACGATTTGGAAGGCGCCAGCCAGGATTTTCAGGCGGCCCTGACTGAAGCTCAGGTTGAAATGCCGGCTGATTCGCGACCGCCCGAGTCGGCCGAGACGACTGAAGACAAACCATCTCAAAAGAGCAGGAACAGACAGCATGGTGAACAAGCCGCAAATCCTCATCGTTGATGACGATCCGCGATATCTTGAATTGCTGCAATTCGCGTTAGAGAGCGAAGGGTTTCGCGTGCTGGCCGCCCGCAATCCGCGTCAAGTGCAGGCCCTGGCGGTCTCGTACCGTCCGGACATGATCATCTCGGACGTGGTGATGCCGGAAATGGACGGCTTTGACGTTGCTGCCAACTTGCGCGCGGATGCGCGAACAGCGGATATCCCCGTGATCTTTCTAACCGCCCGCAGCCAGGAGAGCGACCGACTGGAGGGGCTGCGAGCGGGTGCGGTTCAATATATGACCAAGCCATTTTCGCCGGCCGCATTGGTTGACGCCGTGCGTTCGGTCATGAAGGAGGCATCGTGACCGTTTCGACAGCACCTGCGGCTGCCGCCGACCGTACGACTCGATCCGGTGATGGTTGGGGCGAGCTCGTTCACTCGTCGCGCGATATCATCTATCTCTTGCGGCCGGACGGCACCTACTTGGACGTCAACCAGCAGCTGACTCGAGTATTGCGGCGTCCCCGGGAGCATATCGTTGGCGCGCACTTTACGACTCACCTGGAAAAGGAGCATGCGGCCGTCGCCGAGCGCGTACTGAAAGACCTCGTGCAGCGGCGCGCTCCGGAACGAACCACTCGGATGTTTCACCTTCCGGGCAATGAGCCGCAGCTTTTCGAGATCATCGAGACCCCGTTGATCCGGAACGGCGAAGTCTGGGCCATCGCCGGAGTCGGACGCGATATTTCGCAGGAAGCGGAATTGGAGCGCAAGCTCTGGGACACGGTGGAGACTCAGCGTTACTCACTGGACTTTGCCCTGCGCACGTCGCTGGGGCTGATCAAGGGCTACATTTACACGCTCGGACAGAGTGAGACCCTGTCGGACGATCGGCGCATCCGCTACACGCGAATTATCGAGGACGAAATCGATCATCTGGCGAAGATTGTTGAGGACATTCTGGATTTTCGCCGCATGGAAGTCGGGAATTACGAGTTCAACGAAGAGGTCGTACAGCTCTCCGATTGCGTGAACATGGTCATGCGGCAATTTGAAGACGAGGCTCATCGCCGCGAGATTGAAATCAGCGCGCAAATGCCGCAGAAGATGGACCCGCTGTACTTGTTTCCGGAAGCGGTCACGCGCGTGCTGGTGAATCTCGTTCAGAATGCCATCCAACACACCCTGCACAGCGGGCGGATCGAACTGATCGTGGAAGACAACGACCTCTACGTCGATGTGATTGTCCGTGACAACGGGATTGGCATCGCTGAGGACGAGCTGCCGTATATTTTCGAGAAATTCTACAAAGGCAAGAGCTCGGAAAGCGAAGCGGGTCAGGGAATTGGAATGGGACTTGCTATTACGAAGACGCTGGTGGCGGCAATGGGGGGGAAGATCTGGGCGCAGAGCAAACCCGGCAAGGGGAGCGAATTTCGCGTGATGCTGCCGCGCCGCCTCTACCACAGTGATGCTACGCACGACGAAGGCTCTGATCTCGCCGCACTGTCGGCGGTCGGCGCAGAGACTTATTGAGGGCACAGGCATGATGAAGCGTCACAAGTTGGGAATTGGTTTGGACATCGGGAGCCGCTCGATTCAGCTCTCGGTCCTGCGTTCGGCCAAAAACGGTACGGTGCTGGAGCGGTTAGCCTCCAAGGAGCTGCCGCATGATACGATCGTGGAAGGCGCCGTGATGGATTCACAGGTCCTCTCGGAGGCAATCTCCTCGCTGCTGAAAGAGCACAAGCTGCAGGGCAAGGAGGCGGCGCTCTCGATCAGCGGCCGTCAGGTCATGATTAAGCGGATCGACACGGATGAGATGACGGATGACGAACTGGACTCCGCCATCATGTACGAGGCGAAGAGCAATCTGCCCTTCGACATCAGCGAAGTGTCCTTGGATTACGCTCGCCTGCCGCAGGAGCTGGATTCCGGTCGCATGGAGGTCTTGCTGGTGGCGGCGAAGAACGAGATCATCCTGGATGCGACGGAACCCGTGCGTTGGGCCGGCGGCCGTCCCGGGCTGTTGGAAGCCGAGCCGTTTGCCCTGCAAGCGGCGCTGCATGAAGCCGGTTATCTCGACAGTGACATGCCCGTTGCCGCTCTGCAAATCGGTTTTCAATCGACAGATGTTACGCTCTTTCAGAATGGACAGTTTGAGACGAACCGCAACCTGCACATCGGCGGGAAGACATATATTGAAGAGTTGATCCGGGATTTGGGCATCACCTTCGAGCGGGCCGCCGGCATTCTGGCTCGCCCGCACCGGACGGAAGAAGAGCAGCATGCGTTAGATCGGATTGCTCAGCGGGTCGCCGACAAGCTGTCGGACTTGATTGAGCGTGCCATGCCGGAGTATTTCGGCGACACGGCTGACCGTCACGTGGGTACGGTCGCGCTGTGCGGCGGGGGCGCACACTTGCCGATGCTCGAAATTGCGCTGCGCCAAAAGCTCGGCGTCCAGGTGGAGATCGTCAATCCGTTTCGCCATCTGGAGATCAACAGCCACAATGTGAATCCGGCGCACACCGAGTGCGGACCGGAATTCACAACCTCGGTCGGGCTGGCGTTGCGCGCGCTCGGTGATATCCATACCGGCTTCGATCTACTGTCGCCGTCGCACAAGAAGACGGCAGGCGGCGTCAACAATCCCGGTTCCGGCGCGGTCGCGGCGATTCTGACGTTCTCGGCGATGCTGCTGGGAATGGTCATGCTGCATATCACACAGGAGAACAAGCTTGCCGCATTGCAGGGTCGGCTCGACAATCTGAAAAAGGAAACCGACCTCTATCGCGACAAGATCGCGTTAGTCGAAGACCTGACGCAGAAACGCGCGGACATCGCCGCCCGCATTGACGTCATCGCAAGTCTGGACAAGAATCGCTTCGCGCGCGTGAAGATGGCGCAGCTGCTGAATCGAACGCTGCCGGAATTGACCTGGCTGTCGAGCGTGTCCGAAGTGAGCACGAGTCGCGGGCCCGGATTCAACGTCTCAGGGGTGACCAGCTCCAATCTCAAGGTCAGCCAGTTCATGACCAATTTACTGCGGGATCAGGAGGTGCGCGGAGTTGATCTGTTGGTTTCGGAACAGGGCGAGATGGCCGAGGTGGACATCACGCAGTTCACGCTCCAAGTCGCCTATCCGGTCCTGGGGATCGTGGCTCCGCCGCCGCTGCGGCCGGCCAACGAACTTGCGCAGGGGGCGAAAGCCATTCGCGAGAAGCGCAGAGCGCAGTCTCAAATGATGAAAGAATCCTCAAAATAGATCTCCGGAAGATCGGTGGAGACACAAATGAAAGCGCATTCAATTTACTTCTTGTTGGCCGGCTTCGTTTTGCTGACAACGGCCGGCTGTGATGAAGGGATCGATGATTGGAACAGTTCAGCGACCATCTCGGGCTACGTTTACACCGATCCTTCGCACACGCAGGGAATCCCCGGTGTGCAGGTGATTCTCGAATCGGATCCCAGCGCCGACAATCCGTATGAAGGGCCCGATCGCTGGACGTCCACGAATGGCCAGGGCTATTTCCAAGGCTCCGTCTTTCTGGGACGCAATGCGGAGACCGGCAGCTATCACTATGTCGCGGACATGAGCGTCGCCTACTTCTACGAGAACAAGACGTTTCGCTGGAGCGGCGGAATCACGGTCGGTCCCGGTTCCGACTTCACTCTGCCGCCGGTGGATACGACCATGTTCATATCCATGGGCGGGCAATAGGAGCACTTATGCGCCTGAATCTTCGAAAACCCTCCACGCAAAAGTGGATTCTCAGTGTCGGCTTGGCGTTTACAATGCTCTATGGCTATGTCCAGTTCGTTTACGTTCCGCGCCAGGAACACGCGCAGAAACTGACGGACGACATCAAGACGGAAATGGAGATGCTGGCCAAAGGGAAGCGGATTGCGGCCAATTTCCAGACCGTGCAGGATGACTATGGCCGGCTGCTGCACAGCTGGGATATCGCACACGAACTGCTGCCGACGTCGCGCGAAATGGAAGATCTGTTGCGCAACGTCGCCATGAAGGGCCAGCAGCACTCGGTGGACTTCCTCCTGTTCAAGCCGATGGAGCCGGTCGAGCAGCCGTATTATTGGGAGAATCCGATCCAGATCAAGACGCTTTCGAACTATCACAATCTGGGGCGGTTCATGTCCGACGTGGCGTCACTGGATCGCATCGTGAACATCAACAACGTGAAGCTCTCGGCCTTTCGGCCGAATCGGGGCCGCAGCCCCAATACGGTCGAGGCGGACTTTGTAGCCACGATCTATATCTTCAAAGAACTCGGTTCGCCGGCGGAAATCGAAACACCGCCGGAAGACAATTCCAAGAAGCCGCACGGTAAAGCCGGAGGCAACAGAGCCGCGCGCGGCAAGTCGGGAAAGGGTGAAACATGATGTTTCAAGTGATTGCAATCATACTCATGTTGCTCGTGGCGAGTCCGGCCATGTCTGATGAGGAGTCCAACGGCGCCAACGCGACCGCGGAATCGAATCCGGTGACGGAGCCGTCGGGGGCGCGCGATGAGCAGGACAATGAAACGCTTTCGACGGAACTGCGCGGCATCGATTCACTCGGAGTCATGCCCAAGGTCGTCGCTACACCCTATCAAGGCGGGACGCGGCGCGTGGAACTGGAAAGCACGGTGTTCCGTCGCGAGCAGCCGTTTGTTTACAATTCCGCCGCTCAGCGCGATCCATTTCGAGCGTTGATTGCCGATGAAAAGAAGGAAGGCGAAATTCAAACCGACCTCTTGATCGTCGAGGGCGCGGTCTTGACCGGAATCGTGTGGGCGGAAGGCCACTATCTGGCAATGATCCGCGACAAGGACAGCCGCACGTTTTTCCTGCGCGAGGGCGATCCCGTCTACTCGGGGAGCGTCACCTCAGTCACGGAATCCCACGTCATGTTTGAGATCTCC
The DNA here is from genome assembly GCA_964370805.1 of uncultured Alphaproteobacteria bacterium. Taxonomy (GTDB): domain Bacteria; phylum Electryoneota; class RPQS01; order RPQS01; family RPQS01; genus CAYJKM01. Next base: position 37,873 of record CAYJKM010000006.1, read on the forward strand.
ACGTTCGGAGATTATCAACGCGTAACCCTGAAAGTAAACGGCTGATGCTTAACCATAAGATACACGAACCATTCCCGAACCGGGGAAAGGTGCTGATCATGAAAACGTTGCTTGCCGGCCTCATACTGATCTTGGTGGGGCTGAACACCGTGCCCGCGGCCGCACAGGTGGCACCCTATCGCGGATCCTCCGGCCACATCTCGATGAATGTGGAGGAGGCCGATATTCGCGCCGTATTGCGCAGCATTTCCGAATTCTCGGGGATGAATATCGTCGCCGGTTCTGAAGTGAAGGGACCCGTAACGGTGCTGCTCCATGACGTACCATGGCGGGAAGCGCTGGAGAGTATTCTGCGCATGAACGACTTCGTCTCCATTGAGGAGCACGGAGTCATCCGCGTCGCCACTCACAAGGACTATGAGCAGGCTGCAAAACTGCAAGCGCTTGTGACGGCGATCTATGAAGTCAAATACGCGCGGGCTGAGAAACTTCAGGCCGTGGTGAGCAAACTCCTGAGCGAGCGCGGCAAAGCACAGGCGGACATTCGGGCGAATGCCCTGATCATCACCGACATTCCACGCGTGGTGACGATGATGGACTCGGTGGTGGCGCGTCTGGACAGGCCGACGGCGCAGGTTTTGATCGAGTCCAAGATCGTCGAGGTGGATGCAAGCTCAAGTCGCGAATTGGGTGTGGACTGGAGTCTTGGAAATCTTGCCAATCCGCTCACCAATACTCGGGCGGGCGCCAATGTCGATCTCGGAGTGCGTGATCCGGCCGGAAGCTTCAGCTTCGGGCGCCTGCAAAACGGCGTCGCCATCGAAGCTCAACTGAGCGCGCTGGAAGAGAACAACAAAGCCAATATCCTGTCACAACCCTCCGTGCTCATCAACGACAATGAAGAGGCGATTGTGATGTCGGGGAAGCGGATTCCGATCAACGTGCTCGATCAGGCCGGCAATCTGATCACGGAATTCTATGATGTTGCCGTCAAGCTCACCGTTACGCCGCACATCAATCCCAAAAACGAGGTCCTGATGTCGCTGAAGCCGGAAGTGTCGGAACTGTCCGGTGAAGCGACGGTGTCTGGCGGCGTGATTATCCTCACATCCGAAGTTTCGACGACGCTGCTGGTCAAAGACGGCGAGACGGTGGTCATTGGCGGCGTCATTCGTTCGAAGGACGGACTCCTCGAGCGTCGTGTGCCGCTGTTGCACGCCATACCGCTCTTTGGACGCTTATTCTCCTACTCTGCCAAGACGTTTGACAAGACGGAAATCCTGGTCTTTGTCACGCCACACGTGATACCGATCAGCATGGCCTCGAAGTAGGACAAGCATAGGGATCAGACCGCCATCGACTAAATCATGCACGAGGGAATGCACGAGTTGCATGGACAGAAAGCCTCCGTTGGAGGCTTTCTAATTGTTATTACTTGTGTTGACAGTTAGCTCGAAGTTTGCAGAAGTTCAAAATATCCTCCGCATTCCAATTGACATTCAGGCTTAAATTCATTAGCTTTTATTGTTTATAGACTCGCCTCGACCACGAGGCCTCCTCGCGCTTTTCTGCTACCCTAACTTGATGGAGCTGTTCGCATGATTCGGTGGTCGCTTTTCTTACTGCTTTTCACAGTCACGTCCCTTCCCGTCATCGGCGGGCCTGCGGATCAATGGACGGAGAGTGAGTATCTCCCCGGTCGTTTGATCGTGGACTTCTCTCAGTCCATCAATCCACGTGTTCCGGCGTTGGATCAGAATGGGATCGTGCAGCTTGGAATCCCCTCGCTGGATAACATCTTTCAGGAATTTGAAGTGACGAAAGCTGTCCGGCTTGTCCCGGACGGTATCATTGCCAAACTGAAAACACCGTCGGACTTGTATCGCACGTACGTGCTTGTGTTCCGTCCGGAGTATTCCGTTCTGGATGCCTTGGATCGTTTGGCGGGCGACGCCAACGTGGTCAGCGTTCAGCCGGACATTCTTTACAGGATTGACCGCATTCCCAACGATGCTTTCTGGAACAGCATGTGGGACAAGCAGATCATGGGCGTGGACGTCGCGTGGGAATTCTCGACTGGCGATCCAAGTATCATCTGTGCCGGAATTGACACCGGCGTGGATTGGAACCATCCCGATATCGGCATGATGGACACCAGCAATGCATCCCTCGGCTGGCGGCTCTGGGTGAATCCGGATGAAGACTTGGATCAGGACGGGATTCCGTACGTCTGGACCGATTATCCGGGCGATCCTGACGATCTGAACGGCCTTGACGACGGTGAAAACGGCTACGTTGACGATTTCCTCGGCTGGGATTTCATCAACAACATTGGCGGCTGCTATCCTGGCGAAGATTGCGACAACATGGACAACGACATGTTTGGTTTGGAATCGCACGGTACGCACGTCGGCGGACTCATGGCCGCCCACGGAAACAATGGAATTGGGGTGGCCGGCGGAATGTGGGACGGCCGGCTGATGGCGCTTCGTGCCGGATATCTGAGCAATGATAATCCTCCGCAGGGATACATGCCGGAGAGTGCCACAGCCCCGGCGATTTATTACGCCGCCGCCAATGGAGCCAGAGTGCTTAACATGTCTTACGGCGGCGGATCGTTTTCACCGCAGGGCAACAACGCCTGCCAGTCGGCTTGGAACCAGGGTTGCCTGTTATTCGCGGCTTCGGGAAACAACTACGGTAACATTAATCCTCACTACCCGGCAGCTTATGACAATGTGATCGCCGTAAATTCGATTGATAACGGCGACATCATCTCCGACTTTTCGAATTACGGAACGTGGACGGATCTAAATGCGCCGGGCGGCAGTCCGGGCGTGTGGAGCACGATCATCAATGGCTACACCGCTTATTTCGGCACGTCGATGGCCAGCCCGAACGCGGCCGGCGTCGGCGCCTTGCTGTGGAGTCTTTTTCCTGAGTACACGAACGTGCAGATTCGAGATTGGCTTTTTGACTCCGCGGAAGATATTACGGACGAGAACCCTGGTATTCCACCGAACTACCTTGGCCACGGCCGCGTGAGTGCCGAAAATGCGGTCGCCTCGGTGTTTCCATTGTTGACGGTAGAGAGTCAGTCGCTCACGGATGCGTCGGGCGATAATGATCATCGCCTCGAAGCCGGGGAAACAGGACAACTCGTTCTGACGGTTGCGAACGCGGAAGGCTGGACTGAAGGTGAAGATCTCACCGCCACCGTCTCCACGACGAATGGCAGTTTGACGATTACGAACGGCACGTTCTCACTGGGGGATATTCTGCCCGGCAGTAGCGCGAACAACGCCGCAAATCCGGTGAATATCACGGCCGCGGCGGACATCTACGCGGCGTTCTGGGCGGAACTCGCGGTCGTCTTCTCCTCACCAAGCGGTTTCCAACAGACTGTGTTCACGAACCTCCGTGTCGGACGCGGCCATGTCTTGATCGTCGATGACGACGGTGCGAACAACTACGAGACGTACTACGAGACAACGATCGAACAATTCACGCTGACTCCCGATGTCTGGTCCACGTCGCTTGACGGCGCGATGCCGGCCAGCGAACTGGAGCATTATTCGGCAATTATTTGGGAGTGCGGGAACGAAGCCACGAACACGCTCACGACCGAAGATCAAGCCAACCTGACCAATTTCTTGAATGCGGGCGGTGATCTGTTGCTGGTCGGTCAGAACATCACGGAAGACATCGGCGCATCGGCGTTTCACACAGACGTCTTGCATGCTCAGAACGAAGGTGTGGCAGGCAACCGTCAGCTCACCGGGATTGCCGGGAACGTCATTTCGGACGGCCTCGAATTGTTATTGCTTGGCGGAGCCTGTGCCGGAAATGGCCAACTCAGCCCATCCCGCATCCTGCCTCTAACCGGCGCCGTGGCAATGTTTGATTACACCGATGGCGGCATCGGCGCTGTTCAGTACGAAGGCGCGGGCAAAGTGGCCTACTTCGCCTTTGCGCTGGAAGCGGCGTGCGGCATGGCCGAGACGGACCATCACAACGTTGTTATTCGTGAAGTGCTGGAGTGGTTTGGAATCAATGATGCGCCCGAGCCGCCTGCTGGAGAGCTTCCTACTACGGTGGCGTTGCACGGCAACTATCCTAATCCCTTCAATCCGACCACCACGATCTCCTTTGATCTGTCCACGCGTACCGCCGTCGAACTCAAGGTGTATGACGTGACCGGTCGTGAAGTAGCGACGCTGGTGAGCACAAGCTTGAATGCAGGAACTCATCACGTGCAGTTTGACGGTTCTAATCTCGCCAGCGGCGTTTATCTCGTCCGCTTGAATGCCGGAAACACGAATCTGTCCTCAAAGATGGTCCTGATGAAGTGACCTTGCGACACGTCGCAAGGTCATCC
>CAYJKM010000007.1:0-7623 GCA_964370805.1 uncultured Alphaproteobacteria bacterium
AATTTACATATATTGAGCTTAACTTGTTTTTCAAAAGACGCATCTACGTGCATAAACTTATTACATGCTTACCTTTTAACACAAAAGCTAATCTACTTACCGTACTTCTTGCCAAATCGACCGATCTGTAACCGCTGTACTTTCTTCAAGTAACCCCACTTCGTTCCGTCAAATAGAAAAATTCTTTCAACCTGCAGTCAGTTAGTCCGCTACCCCTTTCCCCACCGGTGGGGAAAGGGCAGGGGATAGAGGTCAACCCTTGTAATTCGCCCGCCTTTTCCGTACATTTTAGTCTATGAACCAGCCCGGCGGGCCGGTGGCCCGCATCAACCTTTCCGCGCTTTCTGCCAATGCCCGCGCTATTCTTTCCCGAACGTATCCGCGCGGGCTCTTAGCAGTGGTGAAATGGAATGGGTACGGACACGGGCTGGTCCCGTGCGCCCGGGTGCTGGATCAGGCGGGTGTGGCGGGGTTTGGCGTCAGTTCGCCCCGCGAAGGGATCGAGCTGCGCAAGGCCGGAATCAGCAAGCGGATTCTGGTCATGACCGACTGGGTCGGGAAACCCGCGCATCAGTTTTTGGACTGGGATCTCGAAGCCGCCGCGACGTCGTGGTACAAAGTCGAATTGCTTGAAGCCATGTCGCGCCGCTGGGGAAGAAATATTCCCGTGCACATCAAGTTTGACACCGGCCTCGGGCGCGTGGGTATTCACCACTCGCAAGCGGACGCGGCCCTGACCCGAATCGCGCGCATGCAGCATCTTAACGTTGCGGCGATCTACTCGCATTTGGGATACAGCGGTCCGTCGGATCGCGTGCGCGGCGCGCAGCAGATCGAGGTCTTTGAAAAGATTGTGAAACGCGCGCAGGATTTGGGCATCGCGCCGGAGTGGATTCATCTCGCGAATTCCGCCGCAGTCATGGCCATACCGGATGTACCGGGAAATCTCGTTCGCACCGGTATTGCGTTGTATGGTCAACCGCCCTCGCGAGACGTGCGCGACCTGCTGCCGCTCGAACCAGTCATGACGCTCGCGGGACAAATCACGAAGCTGCGTCGTTTACGTCGCAGTCATGGATTTCCGTCGGCGCATTTCTGGACGGCACCGTGCGATGGCTGGGGCGCGGAAGTGAATCTCGGTTACGGTCATGGTTATCCTCGTAGTGCCGCACGGCTGTGCGCTCCGTATGTCGACGTGCTCGTGCACGGCAAGCGCCGGCCGCTGGTCGGCGTGATCGGCAAGGACACGAGCTATGTGTTCATGACGGAACAGCCGGAGGTGGGCGAAGACGTCGTATTCTGGGGCCGGCAAGGCGATGCCGTGTTGTATCTATACGAACTGTCAGCGCAGATTCAAGCCTTGCCGTACGAACTGCCGACGTGGCTGTCGCCGGATGTGCCGCGCGTGTTTACAGAATTCCTGGCCACAATGAAACAGGCCGCTTGAACGTGGAACCGATTGCAATTTGAACTCGTTTACGATATATCCCTTCGCGGGACAAGTGGGAGCAGGCAGCAATGAACAATCGCGCTAACTTAACAAAGGGTGAAATTATGCGGAGAGTTTCCGCGTTGATGGTGGGCCTTCTGATGCTGGCATCAATGGGCTGCGGCGGCGAGAGCAAGAGCAAGACCGCAATTCCGGCGGATGCCAAGATGCTGAACTTCTCGATTCAGGACGTGAACGGCCAGACGCTCGACATGCGTCAGCATTTCGGCAAGGTCGTGATCGTGGATTTCTGGGATACGTGGTGCGGGCCGTGCAAGCGCGAGATTCCGCATTTCATCGAGTTGTACGATCAGTATAAGGGCAAGGGGCTGGAGATCGTCGGCGTGGCGTTTGCCCGGCAAGGCGCTCCGGCCGTGAAGCAGTTCGGCGAGCAGTATAAGATCAATTACACGAACGCGGTCTTCAATCAGGAAGCGCAAAAGCTGTTCGGTTCGCCGCCGTCAATTCCCACGACGTACATCATTGACAAGCAGGGCAACGTGCACGAGAAGGTGGTGGGCTACCGTGACAAGGCGTATTGGGAAGGCAAGATCAAAACCCTATTGAATGTATCATAAGCGGCGGCGCGGGCCGTCCGCGCACTTCGCAAGGAACTTTACTTTTCAAGGAGCTTAGATGGCTGAGACGACGACGACAACAACAACCGGTGTGCTGAAGCTCACCGATGCGGATTTTCAGGATACGCTTAAGAACAACTCGCTCTTGGTGGTGGACTGCTACGCGGACTGGTGCGCGCCGTGCCGCATGATCGCGCCGTTCATTCAGGAACTGGCGACGGAATACGCGGGCCGCGTGGCGTTCTCCAAGGTGGACGTGGATCACAATCCGCGCATCGCGATGCAATTCGGGGTTCGCTCGATTCCGACGCTGATGTTCTTTAAGGACGGGAAGCTGGCGGATCAGGTGATCGGCGCACTGCCGAAGCACGCGCTCAAGCAGCGAGTCGAAGCATTGCTTTCTGCATGATCCTCTCAGAAAGGGGAACACTGGCATCCCGCCGTCACAAGACGGCGGGATTTTTGTTAAGGAAAATCCCCGGCTCGGGAGAGACCGGGGATTTCTGGATGAACGCACCGTGTGCGGAGAGAACACGGCACGCCGTTAAGAAGTAAGCAAGCAAGAAAATCCGAAATTCAAATCAATAGTGCTTCTGAATCATTGGAGGGGACGTTCCCGAAAATGTTGCAGACAAAAAATGGCGGCCGAAGCCGCCACGAGTAAGGGCAAAGTGCAGACTGAACTTATGGACTATTCGTAGCGGAGCGCGTCGATGGGATCGAGGCGGGCGGCTTTGACGGCGGGCCACATGCCGAAGCCGATCCCGACGGCGGAGCAGAACATGATCGAGAGAAATACCGCCCAGACCGGAACCGGCGCGGGCACGCCCATACCGTTGTTGATCGCGATCGCCACGAGATACCCGATGAGGATGCCGATGGCTCCGCCGACTTCGGACAGCATGACCGCTTCGACGAGGAATTGGCGGAGGATCGAGCCGCGCGTGCCGCCGAGCGCTTTGCGGAGTCCGATTTCGCGCGTGCGTTCCGTTACCGAGATGAGCATGATGTTCATGATGCCGATACCGGCGACGAGCAGCGAGATGGCGCAGATTCCGAAGGCGGCGATGCCGACGAAACCGGTCATTTGATTAAAGTTTTCCTGTACCATGTCCGGCGTCCACATGTGGAAATTATTCGCCTCCTGCTGAGCTAGATCGAAATCGTCGGTAGTCCAAGCTTGCACCGTGAGATTGACGGAACGGTCGCCGAAGACGCGAAACCAGGTGGAAAGGGGAATCCAGTTGCCATTATCCTGACTCTCGCCCAAGATGGTGCCGCGTTTTTCGAAAATGCCAATGACTTCGAAGCGCTGCGCACCGACGCGCACGTATTCGCCGATCGGATCAATGCCGGGGAAGAGCTTCTCATAGGCATTATAGCCGAGCACGATGACATAACGAGCGGAGAGATTGTCGAGCTCCGTGACGCCGCGGCCGAGAATGATATCGTAACCGTTGTTGGGGCCGAACTCGGGGGAGCCGCCGGCAATTTGCTGGTTCGGATTGCTTTCGAGCGCGCCGCGCTTAAGGCGATAACCGAATTCCCATGCTTCCACACCAACCGCGCGGACGGACGGCGCGCGCTCACGGATTGCCTGAGCGTACTCGGGCTCAATCTGCGGCCGCCATTCACGGCGGCGCGGCCCCATGTGAATGCCCATGCCGCCTTCATAGCGCTGCACCTGAAAGACGTTGGCGGAAAGCTGATTCTCCATCGAGTTATCGATGTTGCGCTTGATTCCGCCGAGCACAGTCATCATCGAGATAATCGTCATCACGCCGATGACGACACCGAGTAGCGTGAGAAACGCTCGCAGCTTGTGTGCGCGCATGGCCTCGAGCGCCATTTTGAAGGATTCCCAGAGCGAGGCGAAAACCGTACTTAGTCCGCGCATGGTTACTCGTGCCTCAAGGCTTCAATGGGGGAGAGGCGGGCAGCTTTGATGGACGGGTAGAGTCCGAAAAAGATGCCCACGACGGCAGCAAAGACAATTCCAAACATAACGACTCCCGTAGTCATGGTCTTTGGAATAAACTTGTCCATGGCAAAGCTGCCGATGAAGGCGAGCAGGACGCCGAACAGGCCGCCGACGGCGCAAATGACCGCCGCTTCCACCATGAACTGCCAGGCGATCATCCAGCGGCGGGCGCCCAGCGCTTTGCGCAGACCGATCTCGCTGGTGCGCTCGGTGACGGAGACGAGCATGATATTCATAATGCCGATACCGCCGACCAGCAGCGAGATCAGAGCAATCAACAGGCCGCCGGCATAGATTCCGGTGGTGATCTGGCGGAACTGATCCATGATCATGGATTGCGCGTTGACGCCGAAGTTATTCGGCTCGAACGGGCCCAAGCCACGCGCGCGGCGCATAATGCCGCGCAATTCCCACTGCAATTCTTCGACGTCTTCCGCACGATACGCTTTGACGACAATATCCATGTCGCGGTCGTGGCGGCCATAGAGCTTCTGGTGGACGCCGATCGGGATCCACACAAAGTTGTCCATGTCTTGACCGAAGAAGCGTCCCATCTTTTCGTTGACGCCGATGACGCGGAACTTCTTGCCGCCGACATCGAGCCGCTGGTCAAGGGGAGCGACTTTGTCAAACAGGCGATCGGCAATGCCTCGTCCGATCACGCAGACCATGCGATTGCGCTGAATATCTTCTTCATTAAAGAAGCGTCCCAGATCGATCTTGATGGAATTCGTCACGAGGTAATCCTCGTCCACGCCGAAGATTTCGATGCGGGTGAGCGTTCCGCCGCGGAACTTAACGGAACGAGTGGCTTGCGTCCACGGACTTACGGCTTCGGCCAACTGAGATTCGCGCTCGATCAGTTCGCCATACTCCTTCTTCATGTGGGGGCGTTTGAGCATGGCGCGCCAATCGGAGTCCCCGAAGGACCAGTCCCAGCGCGAGACGTAGATCGTATTGGAGCCGAGGAAGGCGAACTGCTTTTCCACGGCGCGATTCAGTCCCATGATGATGATGATCATGAGAATGACCGTGGCGACGCCGATCACAATCCCGAGCGTCGTGAGCGCGGCGCGCAGCTTGTTGCGGATCAGCGCACGGAACGAGATTTTTACGCCTTCGGCGATGTCAACAAAGGCACGCATGGATTAAACGATTAACCGAACGTTAGTGCGGGGTGCTGGGAGCATCGGATTCAATCAGTCCGTCGCGGAGGCGGACGATGCGGCGGGTGTGGCGGGCGATATCCTCTTCATGAGTGACCAGCACGATGGTGTTGCCGTTCCGATAAATTTGTTCGAAAATCTCCATGATTTCCGCGCCGGTCTTGGAGTCGAGGTTGCCGGTCGGTTCGTCCGCCAGGATAATGGACGGATTCGTAACGAGGGCGCGCGCAATGGCAACGCGCTGCCGCTGTCCGCCGGAGAGTTCATTCGGCTTGTGATGCATGCGGTCTTCAAGGCCGACGGCGATACAGGCTTCCTTGGCGCGCTTGCGGCGCTCGGCAGCCGGCAGGCCGGCGTAGATCAGCGGCAATTCCACGTTATGCAAGGCGGACGTACGGGCAAGGAGATTGAAGGTCTGGAACACGAAGCCAATGCGGCGATTACGAATATCCGCGAGCTGACTATCCCCCAACTTGGACACATTCTCACCGGCCAGCAAATAGTCGCCCGAGGTGGGCGTATCGAGACAGCCGACCAGATTCATGAGCGTTGATTTGCCGGAGCCTGACGGGCCCATGATGGCGACGTACTCGTTCGAGCCGATGTTGAGATTCACCCCGCGGAGCGCGTTGACTTTTTCGCTGCCGACGGTGTAGATCTTGACGAGGCTGCGGATTTCAATCAGATGCCCGTTGGCACTCAGACTTGGTTTACCGTTGGCGCCGCTCATCCGCGCTCCTTCCCGCCCTTACCTTCCTTCTTGAGATTGACCTTGTCGCCGCGCTTGAGATCCTTAGCAAGGACGCGATAGGGGCCATTGATGATGGAGTCGCCTTCCGCCAGCCCGGAGACGATTTCGATGTGGCGGTCTGAGGAGAGCCCGGTCTTGACCGGGCGCCACGCGGCGGTGTCACCGGCGAACACGAACACACCTTCTTCGAGTTCCTCTTTTTTCGTAAAGCGCGAGCTGTCGGCGGTGCCGGCGCGAACTTCGGCCGCCAATTGCCGCGAGGATTTAGGCGAGCTTTTTTCTTTGATTTCGACGGCGCGGCCTTCGTCTTTTTCGCGAATGGCAACACATTGCAGCGAGACCGAGAGCGCATCATCGCGATAGCCGGTGGCGATATCCACGGTGGCGGACATGCCGGGGCGAATGCCGGGGACATCGTCAATGACGGTCACTTCGACGTCAAAGTTTTTGGCCTGAATTTCTGAGCTGATGCCACCTGCTTGCGTGGCGCTTTGCGAAATTTCCGTGACGAGGCCGCGAAAGGTCGTATCGGGGAACGCATCAATTTCAACGGCCGCAGAGTCGCCGAGTTTCACACCGACGATGTCGTTTTCATCCACTTCCGCGCGCACTTGCATGCGGGAGAGATCAGCGACGACCATGATAATGTCTTCCTGAAACTGCGAGCCGAGGGTGAGTTCGCCGACCTCTTTATTGAGGACGGAGATCGTACCGCTCATGGGTGCGTTGATGCGCGTTTTGGCAAGATTTTCACGCGCGTTGCGCTCGCCGGCGACCGCACGGTCGAGATTGCCGGCAGCAAGTTCAGCTTCGGCCTGAGCGGCATCCAAGTCAGCTTGCGAGGCCATTCCCCGGGTCACCAACTCGGAGACGCGGCGCAAGTCGGCATCAGCTTTATCACGAGAGGCGCGTGCGGAGCGCAGGGAAGAGGAGGCTTCTTCCAATGCCGCGCGATAGGTTTCCGGATTCAGTTCGGCGAGGAATTGACCTTTTTCCACGGCTTGTCCTTCTTTTACCGGGAGGTCAACAATTTTGCCGGGGATTTCGGCCGAAATTTTCACTTGCAGGACAGGTTCGATTTCGCCGGTGGCGGACACGGTCGAGATTAAACGCCGTAGTTCTGCCTGTTCCACCGTCACGGCCGTGGGTTTGACCTTGTCGCCGCGCGTGGTCATGGCGACAACTGCGACGCCCAAGATGACCACAATGAGGACAAGAATGGTGATACGCCGTTTGGTAAGTTTCATGGAATTCGATCCACTATGTTAAGCGGGCAAATGGTAATCGCGAGATTGATGATTCGGACCCCCATCCTTCATCCTTCCCCACCGTGCGGGGGAAGGGAGATCTACGCCGTGCGTACGTAAGGGAGTGAAATCTGCTCATAAGATACAAAATTTGCGGGGAAAGTTGCAGACTGAGGGAGAGTTGGTGCGTGTTTTCACAAGGCGAACTTGCTGTTGAGCCCCCTTTGTGTTGTCCCCAAACCGGTTTTGGAAGAAAACCGCAAGGAGAGGCCGAGGCGTTTGGTACTGACATTGCACGGTGAGGCAGAGACAACGATAGACACGGATGAGACGAACGGAAAGACCACTATGACACCCAAACCCGGCCCCCTTCACGAGCTTGTCGAGCCGCTGCAGAGCTTTCTCCAGACG
>CAYJKM010000007.1:7633-40409 GCA_964370805.1 uncultured Alphaproteobacteria bacterium
GTTTACGCAAGAGCTTACAGAACAGCAATTTATACCGGCTTTTCGGGACGAATTGCGACGGCTCGTGTCCGCGATTGACAATTTACAACAGTCGGAAGACACTCTGCAACAGATTGCACGGGGAGTTGATCGGTTGCGTGAGGTTTTTGCCCCTGCCGGAACACGCCTCCTCGAAGGGGTCAAGGACCTTGAGACGGTCATGCGTTCGAACGCGACGGACTTGCGGGACAAGTCAGGGCAGGTGCTGAAAGACCTGCTTTCGACACACGAGCAGTTGGAGACGGCGCTGCGGAATGAGGCAGGGCTGCTACAGGAGCAGACGTCTGCGAGTCGCGATGCACTGGGGCGCACGATCGAAGAAGTCGAAGGTCGCCTGCAGAATCTGACGGCGACGATCGAAACGCTGTGCCGCCGGATGGAGACGGAGGCCGCGGATCTGGTGACCGCGCCGCGCGCGGTTGAAGCGTCACCCGTTGCATCCCCCGTCAGCGTTCAAGCAGTGCCGGTGACCGTGCATCTGCCGGAAGAATTAAATGATTTGTTCACGCGCACGGAGCAGACGGTTCAGTCGGAGTTGCAGCGGCAACGGACGGAATTGATGAGCGCCTTGCAGCAGAGCGTTACGCAGCAGCAGGAACGGCTTGAGAAGTTGGACCGTTCCGTCGAGCAGTCCTTGTCGAGCGTGGGGCCGCGAGTACAGGAAGAGCTTGACCAGGCGTTGGAGCGGATTCGCGATCAAGTGCAATCCATGGTCTTGTCCGTTCCGCGGCCGGCTGAGCCGCAGGGTGAAACGAAGAAGGCGAATGCGCCGCAGATTTCAGCGGACATGATTGCCGGGCCGCTGGCCGCTTCAGAACACCGGATCATAAATGAGCTGAGCGCGCTGCGCAAGACTCAGCGGACGGAACAAGCGGCAGCCGAGAAAGCACTCAAGGAGCTGGCACACGAGTACGAAGACGAGGCACGCAAGCAGAGTGCGCGAGTCAGCGAGGAAGTGCGGCAGATCAGCGAAGCGCTCGCCGGCATGCAGCGACTCGCGGAAGCGCTGCAGAATGAAGAGCGGGCGGCGAAGGATCAGTTATCGGGGCTGCGCGCGTCGATCGAGAGTATCGCGCAGTCGCAGAGTGAACAGGATCAGCGCCGAGCGGGTGAAGCGCAAGAGAGCGCCGAAGCGCTGCGTTCACAGGCCCAAGCGATTGCACAGAAGGCGGAAGAAGACCGGCACGCGCTAACCCAGCTGATGGGGGCGATGAGCCGCGCGGAACAGGCGGCCACAACGGCGACGGAACGCGCGCACTCGGAGAGCCGCATGCTGCGCGAGAAGATCGACAGTTCGCTGAAGGATCTGGCGGAGCGGATGCAGCGCGACACGGTCAGCGAGACGGAACGGATTCAGGATACGCTGCGCAAGCTGGCTCAGGCGTGGCAAGGCGAGTTGGCGGCACTGCGGGAGGACGTGAATCGAGCGACCGGTGAGGCGCAGGAATCATTGGCGGCACATCTCAAGCAGCTGCAGTCGCAGATTGCGGACACGCAGAAGGCGGATCAAGCGGCCAGCCGTGATCTGCACGCTGAATTGGGGAGAGTGGCGACGACGCTGGAAGGCCGCGTCTCGAACCTGCAATCGGCCACCGAGTCGTTCACGGAGGAGATGCAGAGCCACGTCAAGGCGGTGGCGGGCGAAGTGGCCAAGCAGCGGGCGAGCCAGGAGCAATCGCTCGCCGTGCTCAAAGAGGCGATTCGCGCCAACTACGACGACAACGCGGCGCGCTTGAAGGAAGTGATTGACGGGGGCTACGACGCGTTTGTAAAGCAGATCGGGACGATTCCGGCGGCGCTGGACCGATACTCACATCTCATTCAATCACTGCATCAGGGCGATCAATTAGCGTTGCAGGCGATCTCGAGCGATACGAAGAATCTGCTGGGGCTCGCGACAGAGAAGTTTGAGACCATGCTGGCGGACAGCGCGGCGATGAAGAAGGTTTATCCGCTGCTGGACCGGAAGCTGGAAAAGCATATCAACGAACTGGACGCCGTGCGCAAAGCACAGTCGAAGCAAGACAAAGAGCTGGACGATCTGAAGCAGAGCTTGACGCACGCACAGGAGAAGCAGCAGACCAACTCCAAAGCGATCAAGGATGAGATTCACGGCCTGCAGCGGGAGACGGAATCGAGCTACAATGCGACGCAGAAGTCGCTGACCGAGATCAAGGACGAACTGAAGACGGTTCAAGACGAAGACTTGCCGGCATTCCGGCGCGAGTTTGCGACGCTGCTCAGCACCAAGTTTGATTTAATGGAGACGGGGGTTCGCGAGCGGCAGGAGGCGCTGCGCACGGAGATTTTGCGGCAGATGGAGCAGGAGAAGCGTCATAATAATCAGGTCTATCTTCTCTTGGGTTTGCTGGTGGTGCTGACGGTGACCGTTGAGATCAGTCTGTACTTTCTAAACCACACCCCCTTACTTCCATGAGCACAAGCACAGACTTTTTGAATACGGCCGACGCGGCGGCGGCGTTGATGGAATGCATGATGGATGCGGCCGAGCGGCAGTCACGGCGGGAGCAGATTCCCTCGCTGCTCGAATTGCAGACGATTTGCCGTGAGAGCGGTTGCGACATGCCGGAATTGAATATTTTCGCGCGGCTGCGGGACGAGCGTCCGGCGTTGTTGCTGTGCGGGGGCACGGCGGAGATGGCACAGGATCTGGCGAAGCAACTCGGCTACAAGCTGGAGTTGCCGGAGCTTCCGGACACGTCGCTGGTCTGGTGCATCGACAGCGCGGAGAAGGCGGGCTTCACGATTCGCTACGCAGGGACGGAGCGCGCGATGACGCGGCGGATGCTAACATCGTTTCTGCAGAATGACCTGCGTTTGACGGACCTAATGCTGATCGAAGAGAAGGTGAAAGCCGATTTGCTGTGGCGATTCGTGTGGCTGCCGAAGCCTCAGTACCTGTTGGATTACGAACAGAGTGCGACATGGCTGGAGATTCTGCTTGGTCAACAGGCGGCCGTGACCGTTCAGGAGGACACGCCGGAGCCGGTTGTGCACCTGCTGCAATCGCTGGAGCAGAAGTGGTGGCCGATCGCGAGCGATCAATGGCAGGAGGAGAAGCCGCGAGCGACGCTGCAGGCGGGAGTAACGTCGCTGCTGAGCGAGCCGGAAGAGACGCGCGAACTCAGAGCAATTTATCTTTGGCAATTCGTATCGGCGCGGCTCTTAGAAGAGCTGGCTTGCCGCAAGCGGGACTACCAGATCGCGATTGACCAGCAGGAGCAGAAGCTCAAATCACTGCGCCAATTACTGGGACAATATCAGCGCAACTGGACGAGCGGAGTTCGCAGCGTAACCGAGAGCTACATGCAGCAGCGCGTGACCGGGCGAAACATCCAGGAGCTGCTGGAGCCGCAGAAGCCGGGGCCGGATCTGGAATCGTTCGTGGCGGCCATTAGCGTGCCGACCCTGCAGTCGAAAATTGAGCAATTCGTCACAGACCGCATGGTCGATTTCGTGGCGGGGCTGGAGGGGCTGGCGGCGAAAATGGAATTGCGGCGCATTCCGTTGGGGGAGGCCAATGCGCGCTGGAATCCACGGATAGGAACACTGATTGAAGCGCGATTGAAAGAACGCAAGATCTTTGCGGACGGCGCCGGCAAGCGCAGTGGCCTGATGGCCAAAGTAACGGGCAAGACGCACGCGATCGTAGATCACCGTCGCGGCCAAATCGGGCAGGCGAGCCGGGAAGTCACGCAGGTGATTCACGCGGATTTCACGAGCTGGTGCGGTGACTTCATGACGACGCTGGAACGGAACATCCGCCTTCAGCTGACGGCGGCATTGGTGAATCAAGGCCTGCCGGACGCGGAGGGACTGCGCGCCGCTCTGGAAGGATTTGAGCGACTGAGCGAGCGAATCCGGCACCACCGCGACTCGACGCGTGCATCGGAGCACATTGCCGCCGAGTGGTTGCGGCTATTGGCTACCCGACGCTGGATCCCGCTTTTTCAGGGCCGATAGCCCATATTTTCCCGACAGAGGACGTTTTTTCGCCACAGGCTCCCGTTTTTGGGAGCCTGTGGTGTCTAAGGGAGTAGAATGCTTAGGCATCGGGCCGGGCGAAGGCTCTGTTTCGTGCTGAAATTCTTGACTTTGTGTCGGAATTTGACGTAATTTGAGCCATTCCAACCAACTCCAAATTCACGCATGACCAAATCCAGACGATTCGCGGTCGTCTTGGCAGCGCTTTTGACCGCATCCGTAGCCTCAGCCATGTTCACTTTGGAGGAATATGAGCAGTGGCGCCAAGTTGACGGGCGGCGGATTCGCGTCATAGAGTTTCCCGGCATCAAGAGTTTTGCGCGGGCAGACTTGCTGGCGGTGATGGCCACGGAGAAGCCGACGTGGCTGCGGCGTTACGTTCCCATCGGCAAGCGGACGCGGTTTTATGCGGATGACTTTGCGGCGGACATTATTCGGATCGAGGAATTCTACGCCCGCGAAGGATTCCCGGATGCGACCGTGCGTGGGTACGTCTATCCGGGCGAGAAGGACATGCGGCTGAAGATGGAGATCAGCGAGGGGCGTCCCGTGATTCTGCAGTCGTGGGAGTATGTGTGGGCGAGCGACAGCGGCGCCGGATTGGATTCCAATACCTGGTCAAAAATGCTGCCGATCAAGATCGGCACGCGGCTCGCACGCTCGGACGTGCAGATATCCGCCGACACGCTGCGGTGGCGGTTTACGACCATTGGCCACGCGCGGGCACAGGTGAGCTATCAGATCGAACAGGACTCGGCGAATTACACGGCACACTTGAGATTCCTGCTGGCGCCGGGGCACTTCAATTCTTTCGGACAGACGAAAATCACCGGCTTGAAGCAGATTTCCGAAGGCACGGTCAGGCGGGAGTTGGCGTACGAAGAGCTGGAGCCGTTTGACTCGCGAGAGATGGAAAAAACGCGCGTACAAATCGTGAGACTGGAGACATTCAACTTGGTGTCGATCCGCGCAGACACAAGTGTGGCCGGTGACGTCCTGCCGGTTGCAATCAGCACGGAGGAAGGAAACCGATATCGGCTGCGAACGTCGGGTGGGGATCATACCGAGGAGGGTTTGCGAACCGAAGTCGAGTTTTCGGATTTGAATTTCTTTGGCCGGGGCCGGCGGTGGACCTGGAAGAACACGTTGGCGGAGAAGCGGCGCGGTACCGAGTTCCGGTTGTTTTGGCCACATACGCCGTGGAATTTTACGGACGTCACGATTGCGCCGAAATGGGAGCTACTCAAACAGGAGTCATTTGACGTCGAGACGCGGTCAGCAACGACAGTGCTTTCGATGCGGCCATCCTTGCAGACGACCGTTGCGCTGTCCAACGAAGTTGGAGCCGTCATCCGGTATTTTGATCCGGGCTTTGTGCCGCCGGATACGCTGCAGCGCAGATACACAAAATCGGTAGAAACCATTGCGGCGGGGTGGGACACACGAGATAATCCGCTGGTGACGAGACAGGGGCACTTCATCAGCGGGACGATTGCGGAATCCGGCGCGTTCTATCGCACAGATTTCCGTTGGTGGCGGGCGACCCTGCAAGGGCGGGCGTGGATTCCGCGCGGGCGGCGCTGGACGTTGGCAGGAAAGGCAGACGTAGGGATCATGGGGCCACTGTACGACTCAGACGTCACACCAATTGACGAACGATTTTTCTTAGGAGGTCCGGGATCCGTGCGAGGATGGGGAATCGACCGGTTGTCGCCGCGCACAGTTGAGGGCAATCCCGAGGGGGGACATTTTTCGGTGAGCGCAACCGCCGAAGTCCGCCGCAACGTGTGGGGACCTGCGTCGGTCGCCGCATTTGTGGACGCCGGAAATGTCTGGTCGGAAGTTGAACACGTGGACGTGCTTGACGTATATCCCTCCGCCGGTCTGGGAATGATGGCGGTGACACCGGTGGGCCCGATCCGGGTGGATTTCGCCTACCAGTTGCGGCCAAACCCATTCGCGGCTTATGACGAATTCAAGGGCTTGGTGAGGGAGCGTTGGGCGATTCACTTTTCGTTGGGGTCATCGTTCTGATGGCAGGGCTGCTCAAATTCTCCATGTGGACTGCCATGGGGCTGCTGGCGCTAGTGATCCTGATTGTGGTGGCGGCACTGTCGTCGCCCGTGCAGACGGAACTCGCGCACCGACTCATCAACAGCGTCAACAGCAGCATTCAGGGTTCGCTTTCCGTGGGGGCGGTGCATGTGACGTTGGCAGGAATGCTTCACGTCAAGGACGTTGCGCTGTCCGATCCGGAGGGGAACGAAGTCCTTTCGTTTGATGAGCTGACCGGACGAGTCGATCTGTGGGGGCTGCGAGATCGCCGCGTGCGTATCTACAGTCTCGGCTTAGATAATTTTCGCCTCGACATGGTGTTGGATACGTCGGGAGTATCGAATCTGGAGCGTGCGCTGGCGCTGCGGGATACGACCGCGCCGCCGCCGGATACAAGTAAGCCGGCGGAATGGGTGATTCAACTGGATGAGCTAAAGATCGAGGGCGGGCCGACGTACGTTCATAATCCGGCGGATACATTGATTCGCATGGAAGAGTGGACAGTGCTTGCCGACATGAATTTCAAAGAACGCAAAGTTGATTACAATATCGAGTACGATTCGCCGCGACAGGTGCATGCTTTAACGGGAGGATCGCTGGTGCTCGCCGACACGATTCGGGACGTTACGGGGCACTTGCAGCTGCGCGTGGATTCGACCTATTCGGGCGGCCTATATATTCCTGCTCAAACCGTAGGCAAGTTGACGGCAGAGGTTACGTATCAGCAGCGCGCCGATTCGATGATCGTTGACGCGGCCGCACAGAGTTCCGTGCTGGGCAGCCTGAGCCTGAGCGCCGCGATGCTGTTCCCGCCGGGCGTGATTGCCGGGCATGGGGAATTGCAGTTCGACCAGTTGAAGCCGGCAGGCCTCTGGCAAGACACGACGGACCTGAGCGTGAGCGGGCGCATTGGGTTTGTCAAGGACACGTCGCTATCGATGGTAAACGGCTGGGACGTGCGTGTCTCGTTCCATGACAGCCGCTATGGTGACTACGCGATTCAGGAATCCGACCTGCGGATTGTCACGAGAGACTCGACGGCGACGATCGCAGGAACGTTGGATACCGGTCACGGACGGCTTGGCATTGATGTCTATGCCGACGGTTTTGTTCCGGAACGGATGGACGTGCGGGCCGATGTTGTGCTGGAAAACGTCGATTTGCATCAGTTTGTGTCAGCCGTGCCGGATTCACTCTCGCCATTGAGCGGCACAGTACACTTCGCGGGGCAGGACATCGGAGGGAAAAACCGCCGGATGAGCGGCGCGGCACAATTCACTGCCTTCTCATTCGGAAAATACGCCGTGGAGGAGCTCAGGTTTGCAGGCGCGGTGGACGGAGAGCAGATCAGGGTGGACACGCTGCAGCTCTATGGTCAGGGGATTGCCCTGAATGCGTTTGCCGAAGGGATGCTGGGCGGAGACGTGACCTATGACGTGCGGATGCAGGCGCCGGATTTGCGAACCCTGCAGCCACTGTTGGCGGTGATGGCGGACTCGCTGGACACACTGCAGGGGACCGTGTCACTGGATCTGACCGGCGTGGCGGACTTGAGCGGCGATACGCTTGCGGGGTTGACAGCGGAGGGAGACGTGCTGCTGACGAGAGCGAGCTATGGTCAGCATTACGTTCGTAGCGCAGACTTCAGGCTCATGAACTTTGCATTTCCCGAACTGCTCTTCAATGGCTCCATGAGCGTAGACAGTGCCAGCATCGGGGGACAGCTCATCGATTCACTCGATGCGACCGTCAGCGGAAACCTGGAGCAGTTTCGTACCGAGTTTCAGGTGTGGGCGAAATCGGACACTTTGTTTTTGGGTGGCGTGCTGTCCGCGACGCTGCAGCCTGAAATGACGGAAGTCGCCCTGGATACGCTGTACGGGCGAGTGTACGGGTATGAGGTGTGGTCGGAGATGCCGACCTTGGCGCGGATAGAAGGGGACCGGATTGAAGTGGACGCGCTGGCGCTGCGCTCCGAATTGGGGGTGCTGCGGGCGAGCGGCTACATGCAAGGGGAAGGCGATCAGGACATGGCGATCGAGCTGTCCGGCTTACAGACCGGACGAATCGGCGAATTGCTCAACAAACCGATTCCGGAGAGCACGACCAACGTGCGCTTGCAATTTACCGGAACGGATCAGGATTTGGTGGGCGACCTGTTCGTGAGCGTCAACAACATGCTTTATGAAGGGAAGGCCGTAGCGGATGAGATCTCCCTTCAGGCGACGGCAACACGCAACGCCACGACCGTCAGCGGCTTGATTGTGACGTTTGGGGATACGCTGGGATTCTTCGGCGGCGAATTGCCGGCGCAGATTTCGCTCGATTCGGGATTCGTGCTGAAACAGGACGCGGCCATGACCGGCCGCGCGAAGATTGTAGAGCAGAAGCTCGAAGGCTTCACGCAGTTCATGCCGAGCGGTACGCATCTGGGCGGGCTTGTGTCCGCCGACGTGACATTCAAGGGGACTCCCGCACATCCGGAATGGCTGGGTACGTTTGTGATCCGGGACGCGAGCTATAGAGATCAACGGACGGGCGTGGATTACAAGGATATTGATATCAGTGGCGAGATGGTGGGGGATACGCTGAGATTTCCGCAGTTCGACATGACATCCGTGGGAAAGATGTCGGGCAGCGGGAGTGCGGTGATGGCGTTTCCACTGCCGAAGGACTTGTCACTGGATTTGAGCCTGAACCGGTTTGAGATCATGGACAGCCCGACGATGCGGCTTCGGGCGACCGGCGATTTGCATGTTTCCGGTCCATTCGATAGATTGAATGCGGAGGGCGAGCTGGAATTCGACGAAGTGATCTACCGCTTAACGGCGGCAGCAACGAAGAATGTGCAGGAGGTCAATCTGGATTCGGTGCTGGCCGTAATGCGGGGCGACTCGCTGAAGGCAGGAGAGGGATTTTCAGCCCTCAATATCTATCATTCGATGGCGCTGGAGATGCATTTGGTCATTCCCGGCAACTGCTGGATTCGCGGCAGTGGAATGAACATTGAGCTGCAAGGGGATCTGTGGATGTACAAGGATCATGATGTTGATCCCACGATTAACGGTGCGATTCAGACACGGCAAGGTGAAGTTGCGTTTCTGGGGAAGCGATTCGAGGTTACGGAGGGGCAGATCCGATTTGAGGGGCCGATCAGCAATCCGCAATTGGATGTGACGGCAAAATACGAGCCGCCGTCAGCGACCAGCGCCGAGCCGGTGCAGATTCACGTCTATGGTACCGTAACAGAGACTCGGTTTGAATTCATCGGCATGACTCCTGAGGAAGCCGTGGCCGCACTGACGGGACTCGGCGCCGGCGGCCCAGGGCTCTTGAGTCAGGAACAAATCACGAGCGTGGCGACGGGGACGGCCACCGGGCAACTGACGGGCATGGTCGGCAAGTGGGCGGGATTGGACGTATTCGAATACCGTCCGGGGACGGAGCCGGGCAGCAATTTGGCCGGAGGATCGCTTGAGGTTGGAACCTACGTAACGGAGCGGTTGTTTGTGCGCGTGACACAACCCATTGAGAAGGCGGAAACCGGCCAATCCGTGACGGTGGAGTACCGATTGTTGGATTGGCTGAAGCTGCGGGCACAGCAGGAAGCGCAGCAGAATTCGGCATTTGACCTGTTGATACAATTCGACTGGAGATAGACTCGTTGCTACGCTTACGCGCGCTGCTGCTGCTGCTGCTCTGCACATCCGTTTTGGCTGATGAGCGCGTGGTGGTAAACCAGATTGAGATTCGCGGCGCGAAAGCCACGCGGCGCTGGGTCATCGAACGCGAATTGTACTTCTCCGTCGGAGACACGATCACGGCATCGGACTTGGATGCGGCACATAAGCGGCTGCACAATCTGCTGGTGTTCAATGACGCGGAACTGACGGTGGATTCGAGCGGCACGGTGGTGGTGGAGCTGTCGGAAGCATGGCCGATTCTGCCGGTGGTGTCGATCAATTTTACGGAAGGTGACGCGACGGACGCGCTGAGGAATCCGAGCACAGTGTTCGAGAACGTCAGCGTGCTGGCGGGCGTTCGACACATCAATTTGCGCGGCAATGCGGAAGACCTGTTCGCGTTTGCGCAGTTGGGAAGCGCCAATGGCTTTTACGTGGGGTACAGCACGCGCTGGCTGAGTCCGGAGAGTCCGTACGCGGTGAAGGCGCGCGTGCAATATCTCACGGTGTCAGACCGGCACGCGTCAGTGCTGGATTCGTCGCGCGATCTGAAGGATGACGCGATCAGTCTGGAAGCAGGGACACGCGGCGGCGGACATCGCCGGCTGGGACTGGGCTTGTCGTATCAGTATATTGAGCAGGAGAAGACATGGCCGGCGGAGGGAGGAATCTACCGTACATTGTGGATTTCTCCATATGCCGGGCTGGATTACCGTGATCTGGAATGGTGGCCGTCACGCGGCGCGTTTGCGCAGACCCGAGTGAATCTTGCGAATGGAACGAAGGATTTCGTGCGCGCGCAATACTCGCTGGCGAGCTACTTTCCGCTCCGCAGTTACTTTTCCCGTGAGGTTCTACACCGCCCGCCGGTGTTGGCGTTTCAAGTGAGCGGGGCGACGTCCTCCGAGAGCACGCCGAGCTGGGCGCATTATTACTTTGGTTTCGAGAGCAGTTTTCGCGGTTATCACGGCGTGCAGACGGAATCGTCCGGTTTTCTGGTGGGCGAGACGGAACTGCGATTCCCGATCACGATTGAAACGACGTATGACGTGCCGATCATCGGCCGCTGGGGCAAACGGTGGCCGCTCGGCCTGGCGGGAGTGCTGTTCGCACAAGGCGGTGAACTTCAGCTTGGCGACTCGTACACGACAATCTTTGGATATGGGGTAGGCCTTTACGTGCGCGTTCCGTATGTGCAGGTGGTTGAATTGGCCGGGGCACGCAATCGGGACGGCCAGAATGAGGTCTCCCTTAACCTTGGCGTAGCGTTCTAAATCTGTATGTATTTTCTGCTGCGTCCGTTCTTGTTCCGGCGTGATCCGGAAGCGGCTCACGAATCCGTTCTGGCGCTGGTGTCGAAACTTAGCGGCTCCCCGGCGGGTCGCGCGCTCCTGCGGACGGTGGCCGGGACTCCCTCGTGCGCGCCGGTTAACGCGATGAGTTTGTCGTTCGTGCATCCGCTGGGCATGGCGGCGGGATTTGATAAGAACGCGGTGGCCGTGCCGGCACTGCAGGATCTTGGATTCTCGCATGTGGAAGTGGGAACGGTGACGCCGCGACCTCAGGAAGGCAATGTCAAGCCGCGGATGTGGCGGTTTCCGGAAGCGCATGCACTCGTGAACGCATTAGGATTTCCCGGAGAGGGGATGGAGGCGGTGGCGATGCGTTTGCGCGCTGTGCGGGAGAGTGGCCATGTGCGGATTCCGGTGGGCGTGAACATCGGCAAAAATCGCGATACGGCGCCCGAGCAGGCAGCGGGCGATTACTTGTCGGTGCTGGATGAGTTGTATGAGGTGGGGGATTATTTCGTCATCAATGTCTCGTCGCCGAACACGCCGGGGCTGAGGGATTTGCAGGCGCTGGCGCAACTCAAGCCGTTAGTGGAGGCGGTGGTCAATCGAGCGCAGCAGCGGGGCGGTAAGCCGGTGCTGCTCAAGATCGCACCGGATCTGTCCAATCATGACGTAATGGAGATTGCAGCGATGGCGAAGAGCGTGCCGCTGGCAGGATTGATTGCCGCGAACACGACGATTCGCCGCGAGCTTGTCCCGCGCGCGCGCAAATTGGAACGAGGAGGGCTTTCGGGTGCGCCGTTATTTCCGCGGACGCTTGAATTGATCACCATGCTGCGACGTGAATTGGGGCCGCAACCCGTGTTGGTTGCTTCAGGCGGGATTTCATCGTCTTCGCGCTTGAAAGAAGTTTTGAACGCCGGAGCGAATCTGGCGCAGGTGTACACGGCGTTCATCTATTTGGGGCCGAGGTGCGCGAAGAAGTTGGCAAGCGGTTTTCAGCCCTTATAGATTGTCGAAGATGTCAGCAACCGAGGCAGTTAGAGATCGTTTGAAGTAAGCAGGGGAGTGATGGGCGGAGTCGAGAACTTCACGCCGTTGGGTTGATCATGCTGCAGAGCACATTTTGTCATATCCCGCAGATTTCGTTGAAGAGTGAGCGGCGGCTTTGGGAGGCCGGGCTAGATTCGTGGCAGGCAGTTAACACATGTACGGAGTTGCCCGTCAAGCGGGTACCGTTCGATGCATTGTGTCGCTACGTCGAGGAATCGCACATCCAGCTTCAAGCGGGCAATCCGCAATACTTCGAAGAGTTGCTGCCGTCTACGGAATACTGGCGGATGTTTCCGGAGTTCCGCGAGCGGATTGCGTATCTTGACATTGAGACGACAGGGATGAACCCGGGCTGGAATGCGGTCACGACGATAGCGCTCTACGACGGCCGGCGCGTCGATTGGTACATGCAGGGTCACAACCTGCACCGGTTTGAACGGGACATTCGCTGCTTTGATATTCTCGTCACGTACAACGGAAAAAGCTTCGATGTGCCGTTTCTGGAACAATCACTGGGCATTACCCTTGATCAGGCGCAGATCGACTTGCGGCACGTGCTGCGAAGTCTCGGTTTCAAAGGCGGCTTGAAGGGCTGTGAGAAACAGCTTGGCGTGCGGCGTCCCGGACTCGAAGACGTGGATGGATACTTTGCCGTTTTGCTGTGGAAGGAATACAAACGGCAGCGGAACGAGCAAGCGCTGGAAACCCTGCTGTGCTACAATATCCACGATGCGGTGAATCTGGAAGCGCTGCTGGTCAAGGCGTACAATTTGAAGATCAAAGAATCTCCGTTTGAGCGATCGCACCGGATTGCGCCGCCGAAAATGCCGAAGATCCCATTCGAGGCGGATCGAGAGACGATTGGACAGTTGAAGGAATACCTGATGAACAGGTAGAGTCGGGAGGAAGACGGAAGGTGACCAGAGGCCGCCGAAAGTAGAGATCAATGAATCATGGGCATGTGCACACGCATGCCACGGAATTGAAAAAGCGTCGCACAGAGTGCGCCGCTTTTTTACTTTGTTGCATGGAGTTCGGGTTAAGGCAATTCGGCGATGATTTGGAAGCAGCGGAGTGCGTTGAGGTTGACTTCGCCGATTAACGTCAGAGTCGTGTCCGTGGTCGTCGTGATCAGGTTCTCAGGGACGACGACGTTTTCGGAATCGGTGGAGCCGTAGATTCTGTAATTGACTCCGGTAATTGGGAAGCCGTAGATATCATTGACGGCGCTCCAGCGCAGAATCATATCATCGCCCGCGCGGTAGAGGGTGAGATCAGCCACGGCGGCAGGCGGTGCCTGCGGGAATTGCGTCACGTAATGCGCTTCCGGACCGTAGCGGGGCATGGTAGTCCAGTTGCCTTCTTCATTTTTCGCGCGCACGTAGTAATAGACGGGAGTATCCACCGGATGCGGGGGAATGGTCACGGAAAAGGAATCGCTGCCGAGGTCCGCAAACGTCAGCGTTGACCACGGCCCAGCCTCGTCCGTCGCGTAGAAAAGCTGAAGGGAATCGGGATTTAGAGTGCCGAGGGACACGATGCGGGCGCGAATTTCGGCGTCAGCGAAATCGTCGAGTTGTTCGGGCAACGGCGGGTACTCGATGCGGATCAGATGCCGGTGAATGACGTCTTTGACGACGCAGTGAATGGCGCCCTGCAGGCCGATAATGGAGTTGCAGTTGAAGCTATGGATGGAGTAGCCGGGGAGCAGCGCCTCCCACACCGCAATCGCGGCGGCATCTTCGGCACGGTTGTAAATGGGGAGCAGGACTTTGTTGTTGACGAAGATCGCGTTGGTGTAGGTGTAGGGAGTGCCGGCGTTCCAGGAAGGAGTCTCGATGCGCACGACGTTCATCATCTGACCCCAGGGATTCTGAACCTGCTCGAGGATGGACTCGCAACTGTCCATCTCGTCGTTGTATTGGTTTCCGGCCGGATAGTGATTCAGGATGCAGGTATGATCGTTGAGCAGCTTCATCGACATGTCAATGTGATCGATGCCGAAGAAGCGGGGAAACGTGTACACGGTGTCCAGATCCATGAACGCACCGAGGACGCTGTCGAGTTCGGAAATCTCATCCACGGTGGTGCCGTTTTCGTCGAAGACGAGTTCGCTGCAGAAGCCGCGACCCCAGCCGTCCACCATGAAATTGCCGCCCGTGAAAACAATGTTCGGGCCGTAATAATCTATCCCCCAAAGATCCGCCAGCCATTCGGGAACCTGATTGTCGAGCGGGCGCGCGGGACGGTTGTAGATCCAATCCACAATGCCGCGATTCCACGACTCTTGCTGCCACACCCACCACGGGCCGTAATCGCGAATCCAGAACGAGTTCGTGCCGTGAATCTGGAAAACCATCGAATCCACGGGCACGGCATGAGACAGGAAGTAGTTGCGAGCCGAAGTCGTGTCAGCCGCGGATTGACAGATCACGTAGATTCGCAAATCGAGCGCGACCGGGGCGAGGAACTGTGACCAGAGCAAATTGTAGGAGGCGGAGGCCGGCCAGCGCACCATAATGGCTTCGACTTCTTCCCACTCGGCCGGTGCGCGCACCAGCTGGTCGGGAGGCGGGGTCAGATACCGTGGGGTGGAGTAGGGAACGCCTTCCTCTTCAGGGGCAATGCCTCGGGGGAGGATCGGATTGCCATAGTCATCGAACATCTGCCCGAAGGCAGTTTGGGTCAGGAAGACAACGAATATCAACAAAATCAAACGCCGCATTGCATCCTCGTGAATTCAGAGTTCACCCTTAAGATAGCCAAGAATGTGCCGAAGATCAAGGGACAAAGAGCAGCTCACAAAAAAGGCCGGGCGACTTGCCCGGCCTTTTTCATTCGAAAAGACGAACCTTAGGACTTCTTTGTTTGCTTGAGCAGTTTCTCCATTTCGTCCACGAGCGAAGCGAGTTTGCGCATGGTAGTGTCAATGGGATCGGGTTTGCTCATGTCCACACCGGCATCCTTGAGCAAATCAAGCGGATACTTGGAGGAGCCGGAGGAGAGGAAATTCAGGTATGCATCGAGCGCGCCGGGCTCTTTTTTGAGCACTTTCTGCGAGAGCGCCTGCGCGGCGGCATAGGAGGTCGCGTACTTGTAAACGTAGAAATTGCGGTAGAAGTGGGGGATGCGAATCCACGTGATGGCGTACTCCGGATCCCACGTCAGTTCGGGACCGTAATACTGGCGGATCGTCTCCTCGTACATCCTGGAGAGATTCTCAGCCGTGAGCGGTTCGCCGCCTTCGGCCGCGCGATTGATTTTGTGCTCGAACTCGGCGAACATGACTTGCGTAATCAGCGTGCCGCGAATCTGGTCGATGTAATTGTTGATCAGGTAGAGCCGCTTCTTGGGATCTTTCTCCTGCTTGAGCATGTAGTCCATCAAGAGCGATTCGTTGAAGGTGGACGCGACTTCGGCGACGAAAATAGCGTAGTCCGCGTAGATGTATGGCTGCTGCCTGGCGCTGTGCCACGTGTGCATGGCGTGTCCCATCTCGTGGGCAAGCGTGAACATGTCGTCGAGCGTGTTGTTGTAATTCATGAGCAGGTACGGATGACTCACATAGCTGCCCCAGGAATACGCGCCCGAGCGCTTGCCCTTCGTTTCATAGACGTCCACCCAGCCGCTGTTGAAGCCGTTCATCATCGCTGTCAGGTAATCCTTGCCCAGCGGGGCGACGCCTTTCTCGATGGTTGTCACGGCATCGTCGTAAGGCACTTCAATCTTGGTTTCCGGGAAGAGCGGCACCTCGAAATCATAGAGACGTATGTCTTCCAGACCAAGCGCCTGCTTGCGCAAGCTCACGTACTTGTGCAGAGTGGGCAGGTGCTTGTGCACGGTCTCGATGAGATTGATATAAACGGTCGTGTCGATGTTGTCGTTATCCAGCGAGGCGTGCAGGGCCGAGTTGTAACCGCGGGAGCGGGCATAGAAGATGTTGCCCGCGACGTTGCCGGACATCAGCGCGGCGGCCGTGTTTTCGTACTGCTTGTAAGCTTTGAGGAACTCGATCGACGCTTCGCGGCGGATGTCGCGATTCTGGCTTTCGAGGAAGCGGAGCCGGCGGCTTTCGGACAGCTCGACGTCGTTGCCGTCTTCATCCTTGATGGTGGGAAAGGCCATGTCGGCTTCGCGCAGCGCGACGTTGGCATTGCCGGGAGCCTGCGCCAGATTCGACGACAGCGCGAGGATCCGCTCTTCTTCCGGGCTCAGCGTGTACTTGCGCGTGCGCAGTTCATTGTCGATGAACTGGCGATAGAGGGCGAGGTCGGGCTGTTGCTTGTACCATTGCTCGTAATTTTCGGCGGGTACAGACACCAGCTCAGGAGTGAACCAGGCCATGGCTTCGCCGACGAGCGCCGAGACAGTTGAAATACGATCCTTGAAACCAGAGTACTTCTGATCACGGGTGTCCTGATCGTAGGACATATAGGCGAAGGCGAAGGCGTTTTCAACTTTCTTGTTGACGGCTTCCATAGCCTTGAGAAACGCCAGGAGATCGTCAGGCGATTTGCTGATTTTGCCTTCGTACGACTTCAGACTTGGAATGGACGCTTCGATGGCCCGGAGGTCGGCATTGAAAGCCTCGTCCGAAGCATACATGTCGGTGAGTTTCCACTTGTGTTTGTCGTCAATCTGACTGCGTTCGGGCACTTCGCCGGTTTGGGCGAGCGCGAATCCGCAGAGCAGCAGCAGCGTCATGCCGCTCCAGAGCATTCGAGACCAAAGGTGGTGTTGCCGTGCGTGGGTCATGCAATCTCTCCTGTTGCAATCCATCGTGAACTATTAAGAAATGAAAAGAAGACGAGTGAAGGGGATGTTGAGAGTGGGTTCAGCACCGTCAGCGAAGTGGTCAAGTTAACCGATTCGGGCATAAGATGCAAGATGTGACGGCGTAGCTAAGTCACAACTATTTGATTTTTGGGCAGATGAATAGCCAGTTGAAGGGCTGAAATCAGCACACACCCTCATTATGCAACATTGAGACTGTCAGGATTGCCGCAATGTTTCAGAATAAGACAGCCCGATTCTGAACTGAGAACCGGGCTGCATACTTCTAACTCGAGGATCGTCTTATCCCATCTTCTTGCGCATGTGATTCAGGGCGCTGCCGGCCTTGAACCATTCGATCTGCTCGCGATTGAGGGAATGGTTGAGCATGATCTCATGCCGCGTGCCGTCAACGTGTTTCGCAATCATCTTCACCGGCTTCCCTTGCGCAAGTGAGCTGAGATCGAGCAGCGAAATGCGATCACCTTCCTGAATCTGGTCGTAATCGGCCGGGTTTTGGAATGTCAGCGGGAGAATGCCCTGCTTTTTGAGATTGGATTCGTGAATGCGGGCGAAGCTCTTGGTGATGACGGCGACGCCGCCGAGATGGCGCGGGGACATGGCCGCATGCTCGCGGGAGGAGCCTTCGCCGTAATTGTCGTCACCGACCACCACCCAGCGCAGTCCTTTGGCTTTCAAATCGCGAGCCACTTTGGAGACTTCGATGCTCTTGTCGCCGTTCAGCGGATGAGTCACCTTGCCGGCTTCACCGGTGAAGGCATTAATCGCACCACTGAACATGTTGTCGGAAATGTTGTCGAGATGGCCGCGGAACCGCAGCCACTTGCCGGCCGGGGAAATGTGATCGGTGGTGCACTTGCCCTTGGGCTTGATGAGCAGCGGCAAGTCAACATAGTCCCTTCCATTCCAGGCGGGGAAGGGTTCAAGCGTCTGCAAACGCTGCGAATCCGACTTGACGGCAACGGCAGTATCTTTGCCGTTCTCAGTGGGTGGGATATAGCCGGAGAAGTCGCGCACGAATCCGCGCGGCGGCACTTCCGGTGCGGGAGCAGGTGGTTTCAATTTGAAGTGGTCGGGCGCGCCGGGAACTTCGTCGGTCAACGGATTGAAATCCATGGTTCCGGCGATGCTGTAGGCGACCGTGATTTCCGGACTGGTGAGGAAGGACAGCGTTTGCGCGCTGCCATCGTTGCGGCCGGGGAAATTGCGATTGTAAGACGAGATGATCGAATTGCTCTCATCGGGCTTGACGTCATCGCGCCGCCATTGACCGATACACGGGCCGCAGGCGTTGGCAAGCACCATTGCGCCAATCCGTTCGAGACGCTGCATCTGGCCGTCGCGCTGGATCGTGCGAAAAACTTGTTCGCTGCCGGGCGTCACCCAAAGCGGCGAGGCGGACTTCATGCCGTGGGCGGCGGCCTGATCGGCCACTTCCGCCGCACGGGTGATATCTTCATAGGACGAATTCGTGCAGGAGCCGATCAGTGCGTTCGTGAGACGCAGCGGCCAGTGATTCTCTTTGGCCGCCTTGGCCCACTCGGAGACCGGTCGCGCCGCGTCGGGGCTGTGCGGACCCACCACGTGCGGTTCGAGTTTGCTCAAATCAATTTCCACGACGCGGTCAAAGTACTTGCCGGGATCAGCAACCACCTCGGTATCCGCAGTAAGCAGATGTTTGTGCTGGGCAGCGAGATCGGCCAGTGCGGCGCGCTCGGTGGTGCGCAGGTAGAGATCCATGCGCGAATCGAAGGGGAAGATTGAGCAGGTCGCACCCAGCTCAGCGCCCATGTTCGTGATCGTGGCTTTGCCCGTACAGGAGATGCTCTCCGTGCCGGGGCCAAAATACTCAATCACGGCATTGGTGCCGCCTTTGACGGTGAGAATGCCGAGCAATTTGAGAATCACATCTTTCGGAGACGTCCAGCCGCCAAGTTTACCCGTGAGATGGACACCGATCCGCTTGGGATACATGACTTCCCAAGGCAGGCCGGCCATAACGTCCACCGCGTCAGAACCGCCGACACCGGAAGCCCACATGCCCAGCCCGCCGGCATTCGGCGTGTGTGAGTCCGTGCCGATCATCATGCCGCCGGGAAACGCGTAGTTTTCCAGCACGACTTGATGGATAATTCCCGAACCGGGACGCCAGAAGCCAATGCCGAATTTCTGCGACACGGTGCGCAGGAAGTTATAGACCTCTTCGTTCGTCACTTCGGCTTGCTTGAGGTCTTCATTTGCGCCGACGCGAGCCTGAATCAGGTGATCGCAGTGCACGGTGGTGGGGACAGCGACGGATTTCAGTCCCGCCGACATGAATTGCAGCAGCGCCATCTGTGCAGTGGCATCCTGCATGGCGACGCGATCAGGCCGCAGCGAGATATACGATTTCCCAGGCAGCAATTCCTGCTGGGCGGGATCATCCAAATGCCCGAACAGAATTTTCTCGGCCAGCGAGAGCGGACGGTTCACGCGCGGCTTGGCGATTGCCAGCCGTTCGTCCATCTGGCGATAGATACTCTCGACGTAGTCCGGTGTGGATTCGACGCGAATCATGGTCAATGGTGATTGAAAAGGTGGAATTTAATGGATTTAGCTGTCCTCTAATATCGCGATTTTCAGGGACTTATTCAAGCCGAAATGCAACAGACAGTCGTTCATTTCCAATAGTTTACGGAGGTGGAGAGGTATGCGGCGACCGGGAAGATCAGGCGCAAGTGAGTCGCGTTCAGCAAACTTCTCATGTATTCTGTGAGTATAATATTGGAGAGAAGCACGCGAGACGACCGGCGGTATATCATTCAAGGAGAGAGATTATGCGCAACGCAACTCGTACATCGTACACTCTACTGCCGTTCATGCTCGTACTACTGCTATTGGGATTTACCGGCGGCTGCAGCAAGGACGATGATGATGGCAATGGCGGCGGCGGCGATCCGGGAGCGAACGAGGTGTGGATGCAAGGGGGAGCTTTTACTCCCAGCAATCGCACGGTGAGTATCGGGACAACAGTGATCTGGACGAACAAAGATGGCACACCCCATACGGTAACGAGCGACGGCGGGGTGTTCGCGAGCGGAAATCTGGGAAACAACGCCAGCTTCAGCTTCATATTTTCCACTGCAGGGAGTTTTCCGTATCATTGCGCGATTCATCCCGGCATGACGGGAACGATCACGGTGCAATAAGAGCAGTGTAAGCGAGAGCAAAAAAAGCCGACGCAGATGCGCCGGCTTTCTCTTGCCTCGCGTCAAGCAAAGTTATCGGTCTAAGGGTATCGGTTTGTCGAGGGCTGCCGGGAGCCGGAACGACGTCAACGAGCTGCCCGTTGAGGTAATGTAGTAAAAGTACTTCTCGGAGGCCGAGATCACGCCGACGTCGGTGTAGGTCAAGTCATTGGTCTGCGCAATCTGATTGAAGGGGCCGGTCGAGGCGTCGCCACGGTACACCGTAAAGGGCGTATTGTCCGGATTGGCGATCCAATTCAGCACGATGTTGTTGGCTTGCCGTTTGATGACCAGCACGGGCCCGACGATGAATGAGTCAATCAGCGTGACTGACCAGTCGCCGAGTTCATCGCGGAAGCGAAGGCCGAACACATGTAAGCCAGTGGGAATACCGGTGAGCACGGTCAAGGCTTCTTCATCCTGTTCATCCCAGATTCCATCACCGGGGAAGTCAATGGCCACGCCATTGCCAACGCCCGGATCAACGTTGACCCAATACTCCGCGCCCGCGAGACGGGCGTTGCCGCGCGGTCCCACTCCAGTCCAAACGAAGAACGGGCGAGACTCCGTCGGACCCCAACGTCCCTGCTCATCGCCGTATTGAATGTAGAAGCGGTGATTACCGGGGCCCGCATTGTGGGGAATCAGATCTGACCATCCGACTTCGATGCTATCGGGAACATCTTCCACGGTCGGGCTGTCCTCGTCAATCCAGTAACGCAACTGAGTGATAATCCGGGAGCCTTCCGTGGTGGTGTCGCTCGAGTGAATGAAGAAGTACCGCGCTTCAGGATTGCTCCACAGTCCGCGGTCGTCCCGGTACCGTACGGTGAACTTGCGCGACTGGTTCAGACTGAGGAAATCCGTCGGCACCAGACTGGTCCAGCTTTGGAACGTACCATCGGTGAGATCCACGATGGCGTTGACTGTGTCTGAATCAAAGGTGTATTTCAGCGCCGTAATGTTGTGCACTGTGTAATTACCGCCGGTCTCCTGATGCAGGAAGAAGTAGCGCGCTTCGGGATTGCTCCACAGGCCGCGGTCGTCCAGATGACGTATCGTTAACTTATGCGACCGGTTGAAGGCAAGTCCGACCGTCGGAATCAGGCTGATCCAGTTTTCAAACGTGCCATCAGCGAGATCCACGAGCACAGACGTATCCGCGTCGAAGTGATACTCCAAGTGCGTGATATTGTGCACGCTGTAGCTGCCGCCGTCGTCATGCAAGAAGAAGTAGCGGGCTTCGGGATTGCTTTTGAGCCCGCGCTCGTCGATGAAGCGGACGGTCAGCTTATGCGATGCATGCAGCGAGAGTCCGGTGGTGGGAATCAAGGCCGTCCACTCGGCGTAGATCCAGTCAGGCAAGTCCACCTGAACAGGGGTGAGGGCGTCAATTTGATATTCGAGTCCGACGACATCGGGCTGGAAACCGAGCGTGTAGGCCGGATTGAGAATGAAGAAGTTTTGCATCTGCGGCGCGCCCCAGATGCCCTCTTCCGAGCGGAAGCGCAGGTACAAGCGATGCGACAGATGCGCCGTGAGGCTGTTGGTCGGCACAAACAGAGCCGGAATACTGACGGACTCGCCCGGCGTGATCGAGATCGGCGAACCGAAACCCGCGCCGGGATCCGCATTCACGAAGTATTCGGCTTCCGTGATGGTTAAGGCATTCGCGACGGCCAGCGCAAGGCACAGCGCCGCGAGAGCCAGGATGGTTTTCATGCGCAGCTCTGGGCGCTTAGTAACGAGGTCCGATACGACCGGTCGAGCTGACACCAACGGAATCGCCGACTTCGACCAGCGGATCGATGGTCAGCGTGATCGCAAACGGATAAGCCGGGAGTCCGAGACCAACGAACGGCTTGGGTCCGCCAAAGAGACCAAGATCGGAGCGGGAATCGTCGAGGTCAAGAATAGAAGGATAACCGGTATCGGTACAGGCCAAACCGCCGGCGCCGGCATTCAGATGAAGGTCAGTCGTGCCGACCGCGTAATTGGTCGCCGTGTTATAGTTGACAAACGGATTGTCGCCGCCGAGCGAGATGTTGTTGACAAAGGAACCGGGGAACGCCGGGGCGGTATTATCGGCTGCGGAGTATTCGAAGACGCTGCCGGCGGGAAGCGTTCCCCAGCCGCCGCCCGCCACCCAGTCATAAAAGATGTTGTTGAGGCCGATGACCTGCGGGCTTGAAGTCAGATTGAAGACCTGCCGCATGTTGAGAAAGACGCAGTTGTAAATTTCAATCGTCCCGCCTTGCGGGCCGTTGAGCGCGTAATGTGAGGCGTAGATGGGGTCAACGGTGTACGCGAAAACCGTATTGCGGATAACCCAGTTGCTGGTGCTGGAATAGATATACACCACGTCAGCCTGATTGGTCTGCAGGAGCAGGCAGTCTTCGATCGTCAGTCGGCCGGCATTCTGCGCGGAAACGGCATAGTAGCCGTTGCCGGCGGTGACCAGGCAGCGGCGCAGCGTAACGGAATCGGCGCTGTCGTAGAAGGGGTAATATGTCCCCCCGATGTCAAACCCTTCGATAACGGACCCTGTTGCCTGGGGGTACAGATACACCGTGTAGGCAATGCCCGGGACGTTCCAATGGCAGGCGTCCCAGCCGGCGCCGATCCAGTGCAGCCGTTTTTGCGAATAGATGTACTCCGCATAAGTCCCGGGGCCAACGACGATGGTGTCGCCGTCAACCGCTGCGTTATAGGCGGCATTAAGAGTGAGGTGCTGTGCCGCGCCGACGACGGGCGAAACCGTACGAACCGTGGCAGCGGCTCCCGAGGCTAATACGAAAATTGCGGCAATCAGCGAAAACAGCATGATCTTCTTCATTAGTCCAATCTCCTTCGGTTCAGCGTCATAGCGGGTCATTTCTGTACTCACAGGTACAGATTGAAGGACGCCAATATATGCCTTAGAGAAAGGAATCGCAATGTTTCCGGGAAGAAAAAATGAATTCATGTTCGAATCATGCGGAACATAAATCCCGGCAACGAGATCAATTGACCTGTAAATCAACAAAATGCCACAAAATGAAAAAGCCGGTAGGATCTACCGGCTAATCAGGACAAGGGTTATTAGAACTCAGTCAGTGGTGCGATGGTCTTTCTCAAGAGGATTTCCGAGTGGCCGCTGACGATGTAGTTCCTGAGTTCTCCGATGATTTCGTAGCCGTGGCGCCGGTAAAGCGTCAGGGCGCGCGGATTAAACGAGGAACAGCAGATGAACACATTGGGATGCTGCGCGAAGATGCGTTGTTCAACAAACGCCAGCAACTCCGATCCGACACCTTTGCCTCGCCGCTCAGGAGCGATGACGATGCTTTGAATGTATCCGACGAAGGCTCCCTGCAACCGGATGACGGCAAATCCGGCCAGCTTACCGTCAAGCACGGCCAGCCAAGTTTCAGCGGCAGGATCTCGAATGCTTTTCAATGCGGCCGCATTATCCCGGCGCAGGGTAATCTAAGGCTCGGAGGCTGCCATCAACCGCGCACATGCTTGAGCATCTTCCTCAGAGTCCAGCCGAATGCACTCGATACTCATGCTGAATCAGGTCAAATGACCTTGACCAGCTCCATGACGGCTTTCTCCTCCCAATCGCGCGCCTGTTCCACGTAGCGGGCGGCGGCGATGCGACGTCCCATCTCCTTCCAGATTTCGATGAACGGCGCCGGGTAGGGCGGCAGAAAGCCTTGGCGCGCGGCATTCCAGGTGGGGCCAAGAAAGCCTGCCCATTTGCGCCATGCTTCCACGGATTGTCCATAACAGAAAGCCGCGTGGCTGACGGCCGTGCGGTCTTTGCCACCGAAACGGGGCGCGACACGGTCGAAGAAGCGCTCGCAGTGCAGGCGAGACGTCCACTGCTTCCACAATCCGCGCCCCATCCACGATTGCAGACGCGGGTGGGTGAAATCGACAGTCTCATCAGACAAATCGTGCAACAGATCGCGATAGGCTTGATCGCCGGTCGAACAACCGGCCAGCGGCGAATCGTACCAACTGTGAACGGCACGGCGCGCGACCGTTTTCACCGTTTCGGTTAGATTCGGAATCTCCCGTGGGGCATGTTCGATGCGAATCAGCAGGTTTGCTTCATCAATCGGGAAGCGCCAATATCCTTTGTCGCACTCGAGTTGTGAGATCGAAACATCCGACAAGCGGTTGATGATCCGCGCGCCCAGCAGCCAGGACTCCATGCCGGCATGTGCATAGCCATAAATCAGCACCGGTTCTTTGAATCGCGCCAGCGCCAGCGAACTGGATTCAATCCACTCGCGCAAGATCAAGAAGGCGGTAGCCGTGTCGGACGGAGTGACTTCCTTCCACGTCACACCAAGCGATTTGAAGAGCGTGTCCACCGGCGGCACGAAGGCAAGATTCTGGCAGAGCGGCTGATCACGGCGATAGACGAATTGCGTCGCTTGACCGGAGAGCACATTGGCTTCCGCGTGACTGATGGTCATGCCCGCGGCGCGCAGCAGCGCAAACAGTCCGAGCGCAAGGTCGGGCTCCACGTGAGCGATCTGCTCCCTCAGTTCTTCAAGACCTGAAGGAAATCCGTCGGCGAATTGTTTGCTCTTGGGAATGGCGGGCTGCATGGCAACAAGATAAACATTTGAAAGGCGAAACTCAACTTCGCGAATTCACACGACGTTCCGATTAACGGCACTCTCATTTTCATGTACGACAAAAAAGAACAAGACCGCGATTGCGGTCTTGTCCCTGCGCCATCCACCCGGATGGGTCATTACTCATCCTGCGTCTTTCTTCACCACACGATTGCGTTTTTCCCAGTGCCGAGGCGGCCGATCCTGCACTGGACAGCCATCTGGCGGAATCGGCAATAGAATTTACGTGAGAGTGTGCTGATTGTCAAGCTGAGAAGATTGTGCAATGGTTCGAAGCAAATGATCTTAGAGGTTGTTTTTCATTCGAGATGAAAAATTTTGATGAAGCGCAGGCGAAGAAATGAGCTGGCATGCCTCTCTTTACATACTGACAGAGCGAAGTAGTGTGTCATCATTGTTCAAGGTTATTCCTGAGAGAGCATGATTTAAACAATGACTTGGGCAAACGGAAAATGGAATAAGAGAGGCGTACACTTTGAGAAAGAAGTATCATGGCCGAAGCGCAAGATCAGCTAAACCTGTTATTTGACAATTGCTTGACAATTCGTACGGTCTTGACATACGCGAGCAGATAGTGTAAATTAGGATACAATACTCCTGATTTAGTCGGCAGTCCTTATGGCTCTCTCAGAAACGCTCGCAGCAACTCGACCGATCAATTTGAAGCCACACAAGAAAGCCAGACCATGGCGACGGATCGTGCAGACGCTGTTTGCCGTGGTCAATGTGGTCTTGTGCATTCAATTCTTCCGCTTCATTCAAGCGGCGCGCACAAGTACAACTGGTGATTTGCCCACGCGACCTGCCGGAGTGGAAGGCTGGCTGCCAATCAGTGGCCTGATGGGACTGATTGACTGGCTCGCAACCGGAACGTTGAATACGATTCATCCGGCGGCGACGATTTTGCTCATCATCTTCGTTCTGCTGGCGTTGCTGTTGCGCAAAGTGTTCTGTTCATGGCTATGCCCGATGGGTTCGCTCTCGGAACTGCTTGCGCTGCTGGGCAAGAAGCTTTTTCGCCGCCATTTCCTGCCGCCGCGCTGGGTAGATTACCCGCTGCTGAGTCTGAAATACCTGCTGCTCACATTTTTTGTCTGGGCATTCTACAGCATGGGCGTGCAGGGGATTTCGCTGTTCATTCAGAGTCCGTACAATCAAATCTCCGACGTGAAGATGGCGCTGTTCTTTGCTGAGCTCGGGATGGTCGGAGCGATTGTGCTGATTACACTGGCGGTCGGAAGCGTGTTTATCAAGGGATTCTGGTGCCGCTACTTCTGCCCGTACGGTGCGCTACTCGGGCTGTTTTCGTGGATGGCGCCGGTGAAGATTCGCCGGAATCCGGTGTCGTGCATTGGTTGCGGCAAATGTGACCGCGTGTGTCCGGCGCGCCTGCCGATCATGATCAAGCAGAGCATCATTTCCGTTGAGTGTACCGGATGTATGGAGTGCGTGGAGGCGTGTCCGGTACAGGACACGCTGCATTTGGGCACGAAGCGCTGGAAGCCGTCTCCGGCCCGCGTGGCGCTGATCATTGCCGTCGTGTTCACGGTAATCTGGGCGGGCGCCCAACTGACCGGGCATTGGCAAACGTCGGTCAGCGATGACGCATACCGTTATCATATTTCCCGGTTGGACGCGCAAGAGTACGGCCATCCGGGACGGTAGATCGCCCGGAAACAGTTGCAAGTCTGGAGCGTTTATTGTATATTCGTGCAGTGCGAATCACTTTAAGATACTGATTCACAAACAATAAACGCAGGAGCATTTCATGATCAGCCAGAATATGGTGGCGGCCCTGAACCATCAGGTCAAACACGAGCTGTTCTCCTCTTATCTATATCTCGCCATGTCGGCCTACTGCGAGCAGCAAGGGCTGCACGGCTTCGCCAATTGGATGAAGATTCAGGCCAGCGAGGAGCGCGAGCACGCTGACAAGTTTTATGAATATTTACTCGACAGCGGCGCACCGGTCGTCTTAGAGCAGATCGAGCAGCCGCCCGCGGCATTTGGCAGTCCGCGCCAGCTTTTTCAAGCCGCGCTTGACCATGAGCGCTCGATTACACAGCGCGTTCATGGACTGATGGCCCAGGCGAAGCAGGAGAATGATTATCGTACCGAGATCTTTCTGCAATGGTTCGTGACGGAGCAACTGGAGGAAGAGAAGAACGCGATGGATATCCTGCAGCGGATTGACATTGTCGAAGAGAAGATGGGTTCGGTGCTGTGGATCGACAAGGAGTTGGGAAAGCGGAGTGCCGGAGAATAAGAAATCCGAGATTCGAGATTCATGTCAGAGGGCGAGCCATATCGGCTCGCCCTCATTGTTGGAGTTGTCCTGCGAACGTAGAGATCAGCGGCGCCGCTGCGTGTCCAGGAAGCCGAGCGAGCGGCGCCAGGCCTGTGTAGCCGCCGAAGCATTGTAGTCCGCGCCGTAGCCGGTGTCAGCAAAGCGTGGCGCCGCCTGTACCACCATGGTCTCCGCGCGGACGCCGGCCTGCACTAAGGACTGATTCTGACCGGCGAGTTCAGCGCGCGGCTGGTCAACGTTAGGATCACCGAACACGGTGAGCACCGGACACGAGATGCGGCGATAGAGACTCTCGTCCCGCAGTCCATCACCGTACCACGCCACGCACGCACTCACTTTGGAGTTGGCGGCCGCCACGGCCAGTGCCACATCCGCTCCGAACCCCAAACCGAAGACAGAACCCTGGCCGGCGATGACATGGGGGTTTTTCTGCAGCGCGTCAAAGCCGCGCACCGCCGCCGTGATGGCATCTTCACTGTTGACGATCGCCGCAAAGCGCTGAGCCTCAGTCACGTCACCGGTTACATCGCCGCGAAACATATCCACGGCCAGCGTATAATAGCCGGCCCGCGCAATACTGTCCGCGAGCACGCGCATTGAGCGATTCAGACCAAATGCATCATGCAGGAGCAGTACGGCCGGGAACGGACCCGCACCGCGCGGGCGCGCGGCATAGCTCCCGGGACGAGTGTTCAGGTAATCTGCGAGCACCGGCAATCGTTCGCTCCACATTTGCGCGGCGCGAGTCTGGCGATCTGAGCCGTCGCGGCCGTCGCCGAACTCGGAGTGTTTAATGTGAATTTCCGTGCCGGATCCCGAGCCAACGAACATGACGTTTACCGTCGTGGGAGTCTCGTCGATGTAATGGCTATAGGTGAGTTGTCGCATCGGCTCGGCCAGAGTGAAAAGACCCTCTTCGATGTGATTATCGGGATACGTCACCCTCCAGAAGCCTCCGGGGCGAACTTCCGTAATCGCGGCCATGCCGCCGTTCCACTGGATCATCTGCCAATCGACGCACATCGCCTGATATGCTTGCAGCGGGGAAGCGTTCACCGTCAACGACTGCTCAATGGACTCTTCCGCGGCCAATGCAAGACTCGCGGACAGAGCCAATCCGAGTATCAATCCGTAAGACCATTTCATCCTTTCCTCCAAACGCTATGAAAACGTGTCATCTTGCTCTGGGTGCTGGAGAAGAAACTCGATCTTGAAGGCGACAGTTCCGGAATACTTGTCTCCCAACTTTATAATATGTTTGTAATTATGTACTTAAGCTAAGCACATAGGACTCTAAGTTGTGGAGAGTGAATGCGATCGGGAGCGCGATCAGGATCGCCGCCACGAACTGACGGGAGTCCTCTTACTCAGATGGCCCGAATATTGGAGCAAAGGTGGAGCGGCTCTTGCAAGTCTATATATCAGTACAAATTATAAGATTATTAATATTAATAGATTAGATCATTAGTTCGTGCAGGCAGTAATTCATTCTTTCAATGCGATTGATAGAAATTTGTGCGCACGTATGCAGAGTATGCGCGAGGGCATGGAGCGAGTGCGTTCTGATAAGTGACAATCGGTGCACGGCTACCTTGACTCTCGACTCAACAATTCGTAATTTGTGAAGTTACACCTGCAATTCCATGATGATCTCAGGGCTGAGAGAGTCTTGATGATTCCCATCGTTTGCGCTTTTTGGAACTTGTCTTTTCCTACGGAGTTTGGAGACCCATGCTGACGAATCGAACTGCTCGCATTTTGTTTGGACTTTTTGCGCTCGTGACGATCGTGGTGCTGTTGCCGGGTGATGCAGCGGCCGATCCACGCCAATGGGGCGTGAACGCCATGCCGATCCGGCAAGGCCACCACGTGGAGTGGCAGCGCGCCAGTTATCGAAACAGTGACGGCTATGTGCTGGTGGCGTGGTCCGATACGCGGACCGGCGACCGCGATATTTATGCTCAATTGATTTCGCCGGACGGCGTGCAGTTGTGGGACTCCGCAGGCCGGCCGTTGGCTCAAGTGACACAGTACCGCCAAGAGGATCCGGATGTCATTGCTGTGACCGGCGGCTGGATCATCTTCTATTTCGATTTTCGCCTGGACAGCACGGGTGATTGCCGCGCGCTCAAGGTTGATAACAGCGGCACCGTCCTGTGGGACGTCTGGCTCGACACGGATCCCGCCGCAGTGATCGAAGTGACCACCCGCGCGGTGCATGACGGCAACGGCGGCGCGATCTGCGCGTGGGAAGACCTGCGCAGCGGCGACGAAGGCGATATCTATGCTCAACACGTATCGTCTACCGGCGCCGTACTGTATCCGACGCTCAACGTGACCAACATGCTCAACGGTCAAAACGGGATTACGGCAGACGGCGATGGCAACGGCAACATGCTGTTGGCGTGGAACGACAAACGGCTCGACGACAACATCGACGTTTGGGCCGCCAAGATTTCGGCCGTGGGTAGTTTGCACGTCGAGTGGACGACTCAAGTTGTGAGCGCCCCGGCAGAACAGACGTCGGCCAAGCTCTGTCCCGATGGTTTGGGCGGATGTTACATTTCGTGGGTGGACAAGCGCAGCGGCGGATTCACGCCGGAAGACGTTTACGTCCAGCGCCTGAATGGCAGCGGACAGCCGCAATGGCAAGTGGACGGCATACCGGTCTGTACATTGGAATTCAAGCAGGACCAACCGCGTGTGGCGGTGAGCATGAACGGCGGTTCGCAGGATGGTTTGATCATGGTTTGGGCGGACTACCGTGAAGACAATTTCAACAGCGAGGTTTACTGCCAGAAGTACTCGTCCACCGGAACCGCACTTTGGCAGCAGAATGGTTTCCTGGTCTGCGACAACGCGACGCCGACCGATCCCAAGGGCCGCGAACACCCGCGGCTGACTTCCGACTTGAATGGCGGCGCGTTTGTCTCGTGGGAAGATTTGCGGGACGTGGAGTTGATCACGGAATGTGATCTGTACCTTGCGCGCGTGCTGGCCAACGGTACTCAGGGCTGCGGAGATTGCGGCGTGCTGGTCGCGGCGGATGAAAACGCGCAAGACCAACCGCTCTTGCGTGTGGATGAAGGCGCAAACGTCACCGTATTTTGGGACGACTGGCGTTCGGGCTCGCAGAGCTTGCGCTACCAGCAGTTCTCGTTCGAAGGCTGCGTGGGTGGGATCTATAGCGAGTTGGTGGCCGGACTGGACGGCAACGCCGACATACCGCGAATCGTCACGATGGCACCGGGAAAGGTCGGCGTCGTGTGGGAAGACAATCGGCACTTCACCGGCGGCACCGCGCTCTTCTATCAGGTCGTGGATACGACCGGTGAGCACATGCTTGTGCAAAATGGTGATTATCTGGCGCCCGACAATACCGGCGCAGAGGATTTCCAGCAGAAGAAGCATCAATTGTGTCCGGACGGTGCGAACGGCTTCTTTTGTGTGTGGGAGGACTTGCGGGCGATCTGGAACCTGATTCGCATCGGTCACGTGAACAGCAACGGTCAGCGCGTTGACACCGAATCAGGAGTTATCATTTGGGAAGACTTAGTCTCGCCGGGCGACCAGGGCTATGCGTTCGTCACGCCGGACGGCCAAGGCGGCTGTTACGTGGCATGGTCAGGCTACAATTTGGACTTCTGGCTGGATGTTCGAGTCATGCGAATGAGCCCGCAACTCGAACGGATGTGGAACCAGCCGGTTCGCCTGACCAATACGCAAGTGGATGATTTTGTGCGTGGGCTAGTGACGAATCCCGACGGATCTTGCGCGCTGACGTGGGTCAGCGGATCGGCAGACGTCCCGTTTGACATCATGGCGGCGCGCGTCGGATTAAATGGCGACACGGCCACGTGGAATTTCCGGGTTTGCGATGCGCCGTTCGATCAGGACAACTCGGCGATCGTTGCGGACGGTGTCGGCGGCGTATACGTCGCGTGGTCGGATCTGCGCAACGGCGCAACGTTCCGCGATATCTATGCGCAGCACATTCAGGCGAATGGACAAATCAGTTGGCAGGAGAACGGGATCCGGCTGATTGACGCGCCTCAGCATCAGAACAACCCGGTCCTGCAGATCGATTCGGAACGCAATCTGTACGTGCTGTGGGACGATTACCGTTCGGGCGAAGAGCTGGACATTTACGCGCAGAAGGTGACTCCCAGCGGCACGCTGCTATGGCCGGCCAGCGGAAAAGTAATCTGCTCAGCCGTCGGCTTGCAGCAGGAGCAGGTTGCCCACGTCGAATGGAACGATGGCATGTATGCCGCGTGGGCGGACAACCGCGAATATTATCAGGACGTTTACGCGACGCACCTGACGTCAGACGGACAAACGGTGCAGACGCCAGACAACTACTGGCATCCGGACAGCGGCGGAGTCGTGATCAGTTTCTACCAGCATCAAAACCAACCGGTGCTGGCTGACGACGGTCATGGCGGTGTGGTCGCGGTGTGGAAAGATTTCCGCGCTTCCGGCAAGGATCCGCTGTGGAACGTCTGGGGGCAGTGGCTGAATGATTACACGGTCAGCGTGCGCGAAATTCCCAGCGCCGGTATTCCGGACGCGCACGAATTGAGTCAGAATTACCCGAACCCGTTTAATCCGGCGACCGAAATCCGGTTTGCGCTGCCGCGAACCGAAAGGGTGGAGGTAGCCGTGTTCAATACGCTCGGCCAGCAGGTGGCCACGCTGGTCAATGAAGTGATGAACGCAGGCTCGTACTCGATTCACTTTGAAGCGAACACGCTGCCGTCGGGGACGTATTTCTACCGCCTGAATACGCCCACGTTCCAGACCGTTCGAAAGATGGTGTTGTTGCGATGACCCTCATCCCCCGCCTTCCTCTACCCTGTGGGGGAAGGAGCAAGAACGGGGGCCGGTCATGTTCAACTGTTCTTTTTGACTAACAGGGCGGGCCTTGCAGCCCGCCTCTGTTTCAAACGATTTCTAAGACTGGGAGAGCACTGCTTTGAAAATGCTGTTGCGATACATCTTCATGC
Organism: uncultured Alphaproteobacteria bacterium; assembly: GCA_964370805.1. Taxonomy (GTDB): domain Bacteria; phylum Electryoneota; class RPQS01; order RPQS01; family RPQS01; genus CAYJKM01. The sequence continues at coordinate 39,730 of CAYJKM010000007.1, forward strand.
TGGTTTTGGTGGTTGTGGTGGTGCCGGGGTTTGCGCAGCCGCTGCCGGAATGTTATCACCGTCTGGATCAGGTGCACGATTTCATCTTCGAATTGGAAGCATTTGACACGAACAACCGGGTGCACATCGATTCGATCGGGCATTCCAACGGTGACATGCTTGGTCATCAGTACCCGATCTACGCGGTCAAGATTTCGGACACGGCGGACGTGTTCCAGAATGAGCCGGTAATGCTCGTGATCTGCCACATCCATGCCGAGGAAGTGATTGGACTGGAACTGTGCCTCGACTACATGTGGCGGCTGGTGCATCAATACGGGTTGTATTCGGGTCTGGTCAACAGCACGCAGATCTATTTCATTCCCACGATGAATCCGGACGGCTTGCAGGTGATCTCGTATGGCGTGCCGATGGGCGATACCACGCTGTGGGACAACACGTGGCGCAAGAACGGTTACATTCCGCCGCAAACTGACTGTAATGTCCAGCCGGGTTCGGGAGGCGAACTCTGTGGCGTCGATTTGAACCGGAATTTCGAATTGAATTGGATCTTCGGGGATACGCTGTGGCGGGAGGCGAGCTTAGAGCGATACGATTACTATCGCGGCCCGTCACCGTTTTCCGAACCGGAAGCTCGAGCGGTTCGTGACTTTGCGTTGCAGATCAAGCCGTCGCTATCC
>CAYJKM010000008.1:0-18807 GCA_964370805.1 uncultured Alphaproteobacteria bacterium
GGTGCAAACAGTGCCGCGGATTGATGCGGGTTCTCACCGTAGCGCAGCTTGCGGGTCTCCTTCAGAACGAGCGTGCGAACCGCGCCGCCATTGAGCCACTCCGCAATCGCACTGTCATAGGATACCAGTGCGGCAAAGGCTTCGGCGGCGCAACGGGTGCCGAACGCTTCGGGGATTCCGCCGTGTTCCCGAAACAGGGCAAGGAATTCTCCGTACTGCGACGGTTCGGTAAGCACCACCACATAATCGCTGTTCTTGCAAGCGGCCCGTACCATCGACGGACCGCCGACGTCAATGGCCTCTACGATATCATGATGCGGTTTGCCTGACGCCAGGACCTGACGAAACGGGTAGAAGTTCACCACAACGAGATCAATCGGTTCAAGTCCGAGGCGCTGCATGTCCTCCTGATCGCCGACGTGGTCACGGCGCGCGAGAATTCCGCCGTGTATGCGCGGATGCAGCGTCTTGATGCGGCCTTCCATCGCCTCGGGATGCCCGGTCCATTGTTCGACGAACGTGACCGGCAATCCGGCGGATTGCAGCGCGGTGGCCGTACCACCGGAGGCGATCAGCTGCACTCCCTGTTCGTGCAAGGCGCGGGCGAGTTCGACCAACCCGGCCTTATCGGATACGCTCAACAGAGCGCGACGAATGTGGATCATTATTGAGGTTTAGCGGGGAGAATGTGCACACGCCGGCCCTCGACGCGGATGCGGTCCTCCGCGAAGAGTCGAACGGCGTCGGTATAGAGATCAAATTCAATGTCGTGAACCCGCTGCTGCAGTGAGTCGGCAGTATCATCCGGCGCGACAAAGATCGCGCGCTGGACAACGATCGGGCCATGGTCGTATTCATCATCCACAAGATGCACGGTCGCGCCGTGAATCCGCACGCCGTACTCGATCGCAGCTTCAAAGACACGGCGACCGTACATGCCTTTTCCGCCAAAGCTCGGCAAAAGCGCCGGATGGATATTCAACATCCGGTGGCGAAACTTCGCCACGATCTCTGCAGGAACGAGCTTAAGATAGCCGGCCAGACAAATGAAGTTCACGCTGTGTTCAACCAGCACAGCCTGCAACGCCAAGGCGAATTCAGCTTCCGTCGGATAGTCTTCTCGGCGAATGACGACGCTTGGAATCTGAAGCCGCTGCGCACGCGCCAGCGCGGGCGCTTTCGAACTGGACGAGATCAGCAGGGCAGGCACGGCATGCAGCACGCCGTCCTGCATTCTGGTCGCAAGGTGTTCGAACAGTGTCCCGTTGCCGGAAGCGAAGAACGCGATCCTCAGGCGGCTCACACCGGGACCGTCACAGTCGTATTCAGCAACAATTGGAACGGTTCGAGATTCAGCGTCACCGGTGCTCCAATCGGCAGCGTCATCCGCACCGGGCCATGTCCAAACGGCACATTCATCACGATGGGGTATTCGGTGCCGCGGGTTGCATCGCAGACGGACGTGCGCAGCGCCTCATGGCGCAGCTCGTCTCCTTCCGTGCCGAAATCTCCGACCAGCAGCGCGCCAAGCTGTGCCAGCACTCCGGCATTCTTGAGGTGAAACAGCATCCGATCCACGCGATGCGGCGGCTCATTGATATCTTCGATCAGCAGTACGGCCCCCGACAATTCAGGCAGATACGCCGTACCGAGCAGCGTCGTCAACATCGTGAGGTTGGCCGGCATCAGACGCCCGGAAACGTGGCCGTTGCCGCGAAGCACGTCGATGTTCTCGGGTCGCAAAGCTCCAATCAAATCCGCGTCCGCTTCGCCCGTGAGAACCTCAAGCGACTGCCGCCGCGAGACTTCTGTGACCGCTCCGTCCCACTCAACAGCCAGGGGCCCTGAAAACGTAACAAAGTTGTGCCGGCAAAAGAGCAACCATTGCAGCGCTGTCACATCGGAGAAGGCCAGAAACGGCTTGCGGCTGCGCGCAATCAGGGCCGTGTCAATCGTATCGAGCAGGCGCGACGTGCCGACGCCGCCGCGTGCCGAGAACACAGCATCAATCTCCGGCCGTTCGAACATCTCTTCCAACTCACGCCGGCGCACGTCATCCGGCGCGGAGAAGAGGCCGTATTTGTCAAATGCAGACGGCGCGGTTTCGACTTCAAAACCCTCACCCTGTAACGCCACGACCGCCGCGCGCAGACGCTCTTCCACCACTGGCCCGGCCGGTGTGCAAATGCCGATTCGCCCGCCCCGCCGCAGCGGCCGTGGGTAAATCATTAGTAGCCCCACTCCGGACTGGCTAGCGTATAATCCCCAAAACCGGTGTAGTCCACAAAGACAAACCGCTTGGCGAGGTCGTTGTAATACCAGATCTCATACGGCCGCGAGCTGGCTTCGAAGGGGTGCCGCTCGATATCCGAGGGCGGACCGTAGGTCACATAGATCCGGCCTCGATCCGTCTCCCAACCTTCTCGATTCGTGCCGAAATTCTCGGTCGCGTACTGAACGCGGTGATAGTATTCGTCCATCAACTCGTTCTGTTCGCTGTTGGGCGAGGGATCGCGCTGCTTCCAGAAATCGCGAAACAGGCGTTCGCGATCACGCGGTTCAGCCTGCCGCAGCCGTTTGTACTCATCCGACGTGGCAATGTACTTTAATTGACGAATCGCATCCGTCAGGTTTGTGATCGAGGACGGCACACCCGGCAGGCGCACGGCGAATTTTCGGGAACGCTCTTCGCGGCGGTCATTTCCCTCAGCCACCATATTAAGCGTGTACGCCTGGCCGGGGAGCTCGCTAATCCTCAACACGTAATTGATCGTCTGCACTTCCTTGAGGGGAGCCACCCATCGAACGTCCGTTCCTGACGTATCGCCGTTCTCTTCCGTGACCGACCAGGTCAGTCGAATCGAGTCCGGGCCGCTTGTAAAGAGCTGCACGCAGGCGTGGGCGGAATTCTCAGTGGAATAGAAACTCTCGACCAGGCGCGGGGCGCCGAAGGCCGTCACGCTGGTATCTTCCTGAATCCAATAAATATCGGACAGGCGCAGCGCGGGGTCACTCGTGGCCAATGAGATGGTGTCTTCCCACCGTGACTTGCGGCTGGTCTCCGTCGCATCGGTCAATGTGACACGGACCTTGTAGTCACCCGGCGAGACCAGAAACTCCTCGGAATGCACGGCGTTCTGCGTGCGGCTGTTGGTTTCGGCATAGGTGAGTGCTTCGACCCGAACGTCGCGGATGCGTTCACCGACCAGTCCTCCCTTTTCGCGCAACAGCGTTGAGACAAGCTCGAAGGAGGCCGAAAAGCCGGAGTCGGTGCGCAGAAACACAAGATTGTCGTAGGGAATCGAAACGATCACCATCAGACGCAGCGAATCCTCGTCCGTGCTCAGGCGCTGGCCGATCTGCGCGCGGAAATCCGGACCATTGCCGGCAGACCTTAATTCGTTAGTCTCAGGCCGCGGAGCCGCGAAGGCTATTGCGGCGGCGAGAGCACCGGCAATAAGAGCTTTCCACATGATTCACCTCTCGCATGGGCGTGATGGGAGGATACCGGTTCGGCATCCAACTGATAGGCAGAAGACTTAGTCACGATGGCAGAGACGATTTGCCCGGGCGTGCACTCACTCAACAAGCGCACACGCCCATCGATGTCCGGAGCGTCCCACGCGCTGCGTCCCCACGCGATGCCTCGCGAATAGCGCTCGACGATCACGTCAATCGGTTGATTCAAAAGAGTGCGGTGCCGTTCTCCGCAGATCCGCCGCTGCAAAGTCATGAGCCGGTCCAGACGCTCGAGTGCAATGCCTTCCTCGACGCGCTCCGGTAATTCGGCTCCGGCTGTGCCGTCCTGCGGCGAATACGTAAACACTCCGGCGCGCTCAAACCGTACGTCTTCCATAAACCGATACAGCGCATCGAAATCTGCGTCCGTCTCGCCGGGAAAGCCGACCAGCACCGTCGTCCGGACGCAGGCCTGCGGCAGCACGGCACGGAACGCCGCAATGGATGCTCTCATGCGCGCCGCCGTGGTGCGGCGATTCATCAATTTCAGCATCCGGTCCGAGGCATGCTCAATCGGAAAATCAATATACGGCGCCAGCTTCGGCACGCGCGCCAGTTCTTCCATCAGCTGCGGCGGCGTGGACGGCGGATGAGCATACAGCAGGCGAATCCAGTGAATCCCCTCAATGTCCGCCAGCCGCCGGCACAGCTCGACGATCATGCGCTTGCGATAAAGATCAACGCCGTAGCTGGTCGTCTCCTGCCCGATCAGGATGAGTTCGCGCACACCTTCGAGCGCCAGAATCCGCGCATCGCGCACGAGATCTTCCATTCGCTCGCTGCGATAAAGCCCGCGCATCTGCGGAATCGCGCAAAACGCGCAGGCATGGGAACAGCCGTCGGAGATCCGCAGATAGGCCGAACCCGGGCCTGCCGTTCCCGAATACTGTGTGGCGGCCGCGTCACGACGATCGGAAATCAACGGGCTGGAACCGAGCGCTTCCAGCATCCGGCTCCACTCACCGATTCCGAACACACCATCCAATTCCGGGATCTCCGCCGCAACGTCATCGCCGTCACGCTGCGTGAGGCAGCCCATCGCAAACACTTGCCGCGTGTCCTTGCCGGACTTCCAGCGCACGGCTTCGAGCATCATTTCAATGGATTCGACTTTCGCGTCATCCAGAAATCCGCACGTATTGACGACCAGTACATCGGCGCGATGCGGCTGGTTCACGTATTCAAATCCGGCGCCGCGCAGCACACCGGCAAACGTCTCGCTGTCCACGACGTTCTTTGGACAGCCGAGCGTGTGGATGTGCACTCGCTTGGGGCGCGACGCCGCCGCACAATGCCGCTTCATCGCCACTCGAACTTGATCTCCGAATTTCCGAACATGTCCTGAAACTGCTTGCGCACTTCGGCGGACGTCTTCAGACGAAAGCGTTTGGATTGCACGATGCGTTCTTCCCCATCCTGCTCAACCTTGAAGTAGATCGGCACGTTTCCGGTATGGCGCATGAAGATGTCTTCGAGCGCGTTCATCGTCTCATCCGTCAGCGCCTGCGCCGGCAGCGAGACCCACATGCTGCGCGCGAACTCGGCCCGCGCTTCCTCAAATGTATACAGCTCCTGCGCGACAAACTTGGGATCCTCATCTTCGCGCACGGTTACGCGCGCATTGACCACGAGGCGGGCCTCCTTGTGCAGCTTCTCCGCCGCCGCGTCAATCACATCGGAAAAAAGCAGGATCTCGCCGGATCCCGTGAAATCTTCCAGCGTGATCGTCGCCATGGCCTTGCCCTTTTTCGTCATCGATCGGCGAATTTCCGTCACGATCCCCGCCAGCCGAACCGTGGTCTGGTCTTTCAGCTCCGACGTTTCGCCCAGCGGGGTGGCGGAAATCTGCTCGATGTCGGAATGGTAATCATCCAGCGGATGCCCGGAGACATAGAAGCCAAGCAAATCTTTCTCCAGCGAAAGCTTCTGCGCACGCTCGTAATCCGGGACCTCCGGAAGCTCGAGTTCGCGCAAGTGCGAAGCCTGCGAATCGCCGCCGCCAAACAACGACGACTGGCCGAGATCACGTTCCTGCTCCGTTTGCGATGCAAACGCAAAGAACAGGTCCAAGCCGGTCATGCACTGCGCGCGGTTGCAGCCGAGTGAATCCAGCGCGCCGGCCTGAATCAGGCTCTCCATCGCTTTGCGATTGGCCTGTTTCGTATCCACCCGCGAAGCGAGATTGAAGAACGATGCGAACTTCCCGCCCTGCTTGCGCGCTTCGATGATCGACTGAATCGGAGCACCGCCGACATTCTTGATGGCCTCAAGGCCGCAACGGATCTTGCCGTCTTCCACCGTGAAGAACTGCTCTGAGGAATTGACGTCCGGCGGCAGGACAGCGACACCCATGCGGCGGCAATCGTTGATCAGTCGCGGCATCATCCGCGTACCGCCGTGCCACGAGGTCATCTCCGCCGCCATGAACTCCGCCGGATAATTCGCCTTCAGAAATGCGGTTTGATAGGCCAGCACCGCATAGCACGTCGCATGGGCTTTGACGAACCCATAGCCGGCGAACGGCTGGACAAGGTCGAACACCTGCTGCGCCAGCCGCTGCGTCATGCCGCTGTGCGCCACGCAGCCTTCAATGAACTCGTTTTTAACCCGTTCCAGCTCTTTGATGTCTTTCTTGCCCATGCTGCGGCGGAGGATGTCAGCTCGCCCCAGGGAGAACCCGGCGAGATCGCGCGCAATCGCCAGCACCTGCTCCTGAAACACGATTACGCCGTAGGTCGGCTTCAAGATCGCTTCCAGCTTAGGGTGCAGATACTCGATCTTCGCCTCGCCGTGTTTGCGGCGAATGAAGTCGCCGATCATTTCCATCGGGCCGGGGCGATAGAGCGCCACCATCGACACGATATCGTCAATGCACGTCGGCTTCAACTTGGTCAGCCATTCGCGCATACCGCGACTTTCAAGTTGGAACACGCCAATCGTATCGCCGCGTGAGAACAAGTCGTACGTCTTCTGATCATGCTCTTCAAGAATGGCGCGCAGATCGACGTGCACGCCTCGCGCCTCCAGCATCTCCAAAGCACGTGCGAGCACGCTCAACGTTCTGAGTCCCAGGAAGTCCATCTTGAGCAGGCCGATCTTATCCACGATGTTCATATCGAACTGCGTGGTCACGCTCCCGTCCGACTGACGGTAAAGCGGCACATAATCGGTCAGCGGTCCCGGCGTGATCACGACTCCGGCGGCATGCGTGGACGCGTGGCGATTAATTCCCTCAAGAATTTCGCCGATCTCCCAGATCTTGCGATATTCCTGCCGTTCCTGCAGGAGCGCTTCCAGTTCCGGGTTCTCATGGCGCGCCTCGCGGCCGCCGTCGCTCACTCCTTCCAGGGCTTTCAAGCGGACATTGATTCCTTCCGGAATCTTCTTGGCCAGCCGATCGACTTCTCCGTACGACAAGCCCAACACACGCCCTACGTCCCTCACGACGGCGCGCGCTTTCAGCCGTCCGAACGTAATAATCTGAGTAACGGATTCGTCGCCGTACTTATTCCTGACGTAATCGATAATCCGGCCGCGGCCTTCATCCTGAAAATCAATGTCAATATCCGGCATCGAAATCCGTTCCGGATTCAAAAAGCGCTCAAAGTACAAATCAAATCGGATCGGATCGACGTCCGTGATGCCCAAGGCGTAACACGTCAATGAACCCGCCGAAGAGCCGCGCCCCGGGCCGACCACGACTCCGATCTCCTTGGCGTAGCGAATGAAGTCGGCGACAATCAGGAAGTAGCCGGCAAAGCCCATCTGAATGATCGTCTGCAGCTCATAGCTCAGCCGCTGTTCAAGTTCGGGTGTCACGTTGGGAAACCGCCGGGACAGTCCGGCTCGCGCCAGCCCGGTCAGATAAGCGGCTTCATCCGTCTGATCTTCCGGCAGCGGAAACTTCGGCAGATGCCGTTTGGAAAGATCGAGCTTCAGGTCGCACTTGTCGGCGATCTCGAGCGTGGTCGCGAGCGCCTCGGGATAATCCGCAAACAGCCGTTTCATTTCCGCCGGCGACTTGAGGTAGAATTCCTGCGTTTCGAACTTCAACCGGTTCTTGTCCGCGACGTTCGACGCCGTGCCGATGCACAACAGCACGTCGTGTGCTTCGGCATGCTCGCGCTTCAAATAGTGCGTGTCGTTCGTCGCGACGATCCTCGCGCCCAGCTTCTTCGCCAGCGGCGGCAATTGCGACAGGATCTTGGACTCTTCGGCGATGTCATGTGTCTGCATCTCGACGTAGAAGTCCGTGCCGAAGAGGTCTTTATAAAACGACGCCCGCTCCCACGCGCGCTTGTGATCTTCGTTGACCAGAAACTGTGGAATCTCCGAGGCGAGACAGCCCGTCGTGGCAATCAGCCCCTCGGCGTGTTTGGCGAGCAGATCGTGATCGATGCGCGGCCGGTAATAGAAACCCTCCGTATATCCGTGCGACGAGAGCTTGACCAAGTTCCTGTATCCCGTCTCATTCTTGGCCAGCAGCAGCAAATGATGGGCGTACTCTCCTCGTCCGCCGCCCGTGGTTCTCTTTTCGAAACGGTTCGGGCAGATGTACGCTTCGCAGCCGATAATCGGTTTGACGCCGGCCTTGTTGGCGGCGTTGTAAAATTCGATCGCGCCGAAGAGCGAGCCGTGATCCGTGAGCGCAATCGTATCCATGCCCAGCTCCTTGGTACGCGCAATGAGCTCATGCACGCGGCAGGCGCCGTCCAGCAAACTGTATTCGGAATGGTTGTGCAAGTGAACGAATTCGGCGCTCACAGCTCCCCTTCTTCGCGATGAATATCCGCTCCCACCTTCGAGTATTTCTCCTCGATTTTCTCGTAGCCGCGATCAAGATGATATATGCGCTTAACATGTGTCGTGCCGCTCGCCGCCAGTCCGGCCAGCACCAGGCAGACTGACGCCCGCAGGTCGGTGGACATGACGGGCGCGCCCTTGAATTCGCCGATCCCGTTGACAATGGCGGTGTTGTCATGCATTTCGATGTTGGCCCCGAGCCGGAACAGTTCCGCCACGTGCGTGAAGCGATCCTTATAGATGGTATCCGTAATGCGACTCTTCCCGTCAGCCAGGCACGCCATGGCCATGAACGGCGCCTGCAAATCCGTAGGGAAACCTGGATACGGTTCCGTGCATACGTCAATCGGCTGCAACGCCTGGCGCGTGCGCTCAGCCACAACCGTGTTGTCCGCGACATCCACTCTCACGCCCATTTGCCTGGCGCAGGCGATGGGAGACTCAATATGCTTTGGGTCGACTCCGGTGACAACCACTCGCCCGCCCGCCATGCCTACGGCACAGAGATGCGTTCCGGCTTCGATTCGGTCGGGGATCATCTCCGCATTCACGGGATGAAGCTCAGGGACACCCGTGACTACCAGCTCGCGCGTCCCGATGCCGTCAATCATCGCGCCCATACGCGTGAGGAACTTGGCAAGGCAGGTGATCTCCGGCTCCAACGCGGCATTCTTGAGTACCGATTTTCCTTCTGCGAGAGCCGCCGCCATCAGCGTATTGCCGGTCGCACCGACACTGGAGATTGGGAATTCGAATACGCCGCCCTTCAATCTTTGCGCACGGGCAACGATATAGCCTTCGTCGAGGTCAATCTGCGCACCGAGCGCCTGCAAGCCCTTAATATGCAGATCCACCGGGCGCGGGCCCCAGGCGCAGCCGCCCGGCAGTGACACTCGGGCCTCCTTCATCCGCGCCGTCAACGGGCCCAGCACATAGAAGCTCGCCCGCATCGTCTTAACGAGTTCGTAAGGCGCTTCGTTATGTGACGCTCGCGATGTGTCAATGATCAATTCATGATCGGCCGCCGTGACTTGCGCACCGATGATGCGCAGCAAATCGGACATCGTGCGCACGTCTTTGAGCGCGGGCACGTTGGTAAAATGATATCGTCCGGGCGCAAGCAGCGTTGCGGCGAGCAGCGGCAGCGTGGCATTCTTCGAACCGGAGACGCGAATCTCGCCTTCCAGCGGGCGTCCCCCGTGAATAACTAACTGATCCAAGGTGTGATTACTTTACGTTTGCGAGTTTCCCGCTCTGGCGCAGCAGTTCGCTCGCCGAAGCCAGAGCTTTGTCCGTGATGTTTACCCCGGCGATGAGCGCGGCAATCGCTTTCACTCGTTCCGGTTCGGTCAGGAATTTCGCCGTCGTCAGAGTGGTTCCCCTGTCCGATGACTTGCTGACCAGCAGATGATGATCGGCCTGTGACGCAATTTGCGGCAGATGCGTGATCACCAGCACCTGATGATTACGCGAGAGTTTAGAAAGCGCGGCGCCGACGTGATCGGCCACCTTCCCGGAAATGCCCAGGTCAATCTCATCGTAAACCATCATCGGGTACGAGATTCTCGACGCGAGCACGGACTTCACGGCCAGCGTGACCCGCGATGATTCTCCTCCCGACGCGACCGTCGCAATCGGCGCGAGTTTGGTTCCCGGATTGGCCGAAAACATGAACTGCACGCGATCGGCCCCGTCCGCATGAAGCTGAGCCGCATCAAACGGTCGCGGCAGCGTCTGCACCTGTACATCGAACTGCGGAGCCGCAAAACCCAACGGCTTCATGGCTGCCACGACGGCGCGCCCAAACTCCTGGGCGGCATCATGGCGGCGTTTCGACAGCTTCTCTGCCGCCGTCACGAATTCAAGATCGGTCTGTGTTAGCCGGCCCTGGAGCGCTTCCAGCTCCTGCTCCATCTGTTCGCCGCGCTCGACCATTGACTTCAGTTCACCCGCGCGCTTCAGAATCTCTTCTACCGTCAGCCCGTGCTTGCGTTTGAGCTTCCAGATCAACCCGCGCCGGTCGCGCAGTTCTTCCAGTTCTGCCGGATCATATTCCAAGCTGTCGACATATTCGCGAATCTGAAAGCCGATCTCTTTGATCCGCGATTCCAAGTCCGACAATTCGTCCATCATCGCGGCAAAGTCCTTGTCCATCTTCAGGATGGTGGTGGCAGTCAGGCGCGCTCGTCCCGCCACCGTAATCATGGACGGTTCGGTCTCGGCAAGCAGATCCAGCAGCCGCGCGGCTTCAACCGCAATCTTCTCGGCGCTTTCGAGCTTAGTCAGCCGGATCTCAATCGCTTCCTCTTCATTCGGTTTGAGACCGAGCTTCTCAATCTCCTCAAGTTGGTACTCGAGCAGCGCGCGATCTCTCCGAAACTCGTTCAGTTCTGTCGTTCGCCGCTCCAGCTCCTTGCGCAGCGTCGCGTGGACGTCGTAGAGTCTGCGCACGTCTTGCGCCAGCGTTGCGCACTCCGCAAATGAATCGAGATACTCAAGCTGCGTGGCCAGACGAAAGAGCGATTGGTGTTCGCGCTGTCCATGAAAATCGGCCAGGAGGTCGCGCAACGGCTGCAGCACGTCTTGCGGAATCGGCCGGTCGTTGATCATAGAGCGGGTGCGGCCGCTCTTCGAAATCTCGCGACGCAACAGAAGTTCCCCGTTCGATTCCGCTTCCTCGTCGCCGATGACGCGGAAGATCTCCGCCGCATCATCCGGTCTGAAGTACCCTTCGATCACGGCCCGCTCTGCTCCCGGCGGCACAGCATCCTTGGGAAACCGCTCGCCCAACAGCACATCGAGCGCGCCGACGATCATGCTTTTGCCCGCGCCCGTTTCACCCGTCAGCGCCGTCAAGCCCGGAGCAAAGTCCAGCTCCAGGTTGCGCACCAGCAGATAATCACGAATGACGAGGCGCGAGAGCATGTCTTGTTTGAGTTATTTGCCTAACACCGCAAGCTTTCCGGTCACCGAGTTTCCGTCTGTTGAGGATGCAACGAGCAGATACACGCCCCCGGCAACCAAATCGCCGTCTTCATTGCGTCCGTCCCAGCCCACGACCGGATTGATCATCTGCGACCAACTGAGCTTTCGAACGAGCCGTCCAGAAAGTGTGTACACCCGGAACTCATCAAACCGTCCGGCCAGCCGCTCGTGATCGATGAACATCCGGCTCGCTCCGTTTGCAACAAACGGATTGGGATAGGGCCAGAGCTCTTTCAGCTCGCCACCCTGAGACAAATACGGCGACTGCAGCCGCGACAGTCCGTCCGTCGTTCCAATCCAGATATCTCCTGTCACGGGATCTGAGGTAATCGCTGTCACGCTGTTCGAGGCCAAATCCGATCGGTTTTCAGCCGCGTCTGCCGTCTGGAAGACGTGAATCCAGTTGAAATTTCGATCCATCACGGCCACGCCGTTGTCTGTTCCGAACCAGCGGTTGTCGTGCGCATCCACGTGCACCGCATTGACCTGGTTGCCCACCGGCAAGTCAAGCACGCAGATAATATGAAGATCGTTGAGATTCTGCGGAACACCGGCCTGACTGTAATAGGCTCCCGACTGCCATCCCACCCACAAGTATCCTTGGCTGTCAATATCCCACGTGTAAACGCCGGTCCGGATGGACTCGTAACACGTCAACGGATCTTTGATCAGCTCAGGCACATAGCTGAACCATTCGTCATCCGTCGTGTCTGCGGCCGTTCCGCGGTCGTCAAAGACCCAGTTGGCCGTACCGTTCACGTCGTGTCCGCCGACCCACACGCGGTCGAACTGATCGACGAGCAAATCGACAACTTCGCGATGCGCGCTTCCTTGCGGGTCTTCAGGACGCGGTGTATAATACAGCCACGGTTCGGGGTGGTTTCCCTGCGCGATCCAGCCTTCCGGGACTCGCACAAGCGGTAAGTTTGTCGCTGAATAGCGATTTGAAATGTAGATATCGCCGGCGGAATTCCGCTTGACGAACGTAACGAGGTAATTCGGTAATCCTGCCGTCAGCGTCAGTCGTGCGCCGTTGACATCGAACCCGTTGGACTCCGTCGTATTGAAGAACACAATGGAGTCTTCGCGAAACCACGCCACGCCGCCACCCTCCGAGCCTGCCCACGTCCCGCCGAAATCGTCAAACGCGAAGCTGTTAGGCATAGTTCCGTAGAACCAGTAAGGTGTCTCTGGGGTGGAAAATCGGTTCGTCCACTGGTCGCCGTCAAACGTCGACACTCCCGGAGTCTCCGCTCCGCTTCCGGACCACAGCCTGCCTTGCGGATCCACCGCCAGTGCATTGATAAAATTGCCCGCAATCCCGTGAGCGCTGACAGCAGCCGACCACTGCCCGGATGCGACAAACGACAAACCGCCGCGCGTCTGCGAATTGTCGCCAATCCCGACCACGATCTCTTGAACTCCGTCCAAAGTAATTGCGGTCAAGTCTACGATCCAGGGCAGCGGCTGACCGACCGGCAGTAGGTTCAAGCCGTCAACTTGATACACAATGTTGGAGGTCGCGGCATGCACTGCTCCACCGGCTTCCGCGAAGGCGATGATTCCTCCGGTTTGGCTGAACGGTGCAAAGGCGAAGCCGTCAAACTGGGTCAAGAATCCGGCGCTGCTGATCCATAAGCTTCCGTCACTCGCGCCGAATAGTGCCGCCAGCGAGTTTTCCGGCAGCCCTTGCGCCGTCGTGTAGTTGTCCCATGCCGACGGCGCACTCAGAAATTCATTCTGCAAGTCAGCGCGCGCCAGGCCAAAGGTCGTCGCCGCATACAAGTAGTTATGGGCGACCGCAAGATCGGAGACTCTTGTACTCCCCGGAAATCCTCCCAGCACACGAATCGACTCCAGCACGCGGTAATTGGAGACAAGATCGGAGTAAGAGAAGCGGTAGATCCCGTTGTTTGCCGAGACAAATACTTCGTCACCAACGTCAAGGATCGACGTGATTTCAAAGACCTCATCCCGCAAATCATCAATGACGGCCACTTCGCCCGTTTCGGTATCAACGCGGGTGATGGCGCCGTTAAAATGTGCAATCCAGATCCAGCCGCGCGCATCCCTGCCGACCGCTGACGAGCGGTTCATTGCCAACCCGCGCGTGTTCGTGTAAACATCAAAGGCCGCTGTTTCGACGTCATACCCGGAAAGGCCGCCCGTTGTGGCAGCCCAAACGGAACCGTCGGTGGACGTGAGATCCACCACGTTCGACGTGGACGTGTACGTGGTCCAGCGGAAAGGCTGCCCAAAGGCCAACACGGGGAGCAGCGACCCGAGCAGAAGGAGTCGGATCATCTCAAGTTCCTTGATTTGAATTGCAGTGAAGGGACAATGCAATTACAACTTCGATCCGCGACTCCTGATTTGATGCAGCACGTCTAACATATCCAGTGCGGCATGTGCCGCGTCAGCTCCTTTGTTGCCGATCCGGCCTCCGGCTCGCTCGAAAGCCTGTTCCGGATTATCCGTCGTCAGTACTCCAAACGTGACCGGCTTGTTGTGATCCAGACCGGCGCGCAGAATTCCGTCCGCGGCCGCCTGAGACACAAAATCAAAATGCGGGGTTTCGCCGCGAATCACGGCGCCCAGGCAAATCACTGCTGAGACATCATCGCGTCCGGCTGCCGCGGCCGCGGCGAGCGGCAATTCAAACGAACCCGGTACCCAAACCGTTTCAAGGTCTTGCTCGGCAATTCCGCGCTCGTTGAGCGCCGCTACCGCGCCCTTCAGCAGCGCTTTGGTCACGGTTTCATTGAATCGCGCACAGACAACGACGACGCGGCTCGCACCCATTAACTCTCCACCGCTTCTTTTGCGAAGTCGCCTAACAAGCCGTCAGCGAATTTCTCCGCGTCGAACGGAGCCAAATCCTCGATTCCTTCACCGAACCCGACGAAGCGGATGGGGATACCCAGCCGCCGCGAAATCGTGAGAATAATCCCGCCTTTCGCCGTCCCGTCGATCTTGGTGAGCACCAATCCCGTGATCTCCGCCGCCTTGGTAAATTCCTCGGCTTGCGAAATCCCATTCTGTCCGGTCGTGGCGTCAATTACCAGCAGCACTTCGTGCGGTGCTTGCGGCAGTCGCTTCTTTAACACCCGCGAGATTTTCTCCAGTTCCTTCATCAGGTTGCTCTTCGTGTGCAGCCGCCCCGCCGTGTCAATGATCAAGACATCCGCATCTCGATTCAGTGCCGCGTCCAGAGCGTCAAAGGCCACCGCTGCCGAATCCGCATTTGGTGCGCCTGCAATTACGCGTGTTCCCGTTCGTTCCCCCCAAATCTGAATCTGTTCGATTGCCGCCGCGCGAAACGTATCCCCCGCCGCCAGCAATACATTTTTGCCCAGATTACGGAAATAGTTGGCCAGCTTGCCGATCGTCGTCGTCTTGCCCGTGCCGTTAACGCCAACAACCAGCACAACGTGCGGATGGCCGATAGTCACCTCGGGGCCTTCGGACTGCTTTAGCCAACGTGTTATCACGCGCCGCATCAGAGCATCCGCCGGAGTCTGTCCCCCATCCTCCTTGTTCGCTTCGACAAGCCGCGAGATCAGAAGTTCACTGGTGTCCAAGCCAACATCCGACGACAGCAACACATCCTCCAGCTCCGACAGCAGCTCGTTATCCAGCTTGCGGCCGGGCCGGAACACGGCGACGATCTTCTCGCTGAAGACCTCGCGTGTCTTTTGAAACGCCTGCTTGACGCGATCGAATAAACCCATGACTACTTCAGACTTCCCTTGCGACCATCACTATACGTACCTCTCCCCCAATGCAGTTTCGTACTCAACACATGATAAAAATCATGACCGGTGACATTGACGACAGCCGTGGTAAACGTCGAGCGCTTCACGCGCACGACGTCGCCGACGTCCAGCAGCCGCATGGTTTCACCGTCCGCCGCCAGCGAAGCCGCATTCTTCGGACGGATCTCCACGACTCGATCATCGGAAATCACCACCGGTCTCAGTGTCAGCGTGTGCGGGCTGATCGGGCTGATGATAATCGCGTTAAGTTTCGGCTCCAGAATCGGCCCGCCTACCGATAACGAGTAAGCCGTGGATCCGGTCGGCGTCGCCACGATCAACCCGTCGCAGCGATACGTAGCCACGGGATGATGATCGATCAACAACTCCAGATGCAGCGTGCGCGAGACCTGTGCGTGCCCCACGACGATATCATTCAACGCGTGGCAGCATTCGGCAGGATCTCGCTCAAGTGTAGCCGTCAGCATCATCCGGTTCTCGGTCCGAAAATCCGCCGCCAGAATTCGATCGAGGTGCTTGGACAGATCATGAATGCCCAGTTCGGTCAGGTAACCCAATCCCGGTCCGGTATTCACTCCCAACACCGGAATGTGGCGCTGCCCGACAATCCGCGCCGTCCGCAGCAGCGTGCCGTCCCCACCGAAGCTCATGATCAAAGTCGCGTGATCGGGAATATCGTTGGCGGGCAGGACGTTTTCTGCGGGAAGACCTAAACCGTCGGCCACCGCCTCGTCGAGCACGAAGCGCGTACCGCGTTTCTGCAAATCGCCGATCAGTCGCGGCAGTAATTCGCGAAAGGCGGGTTTGCCAAGATTACCCATCAATCCAAGAAACATGGAAGGTGCTTGTTTGTCCGCCACGCTCGCGCTCACGTTGAAGCGTTGTTGAGCGATTCGCCGCCGTCCTTGGTCAATTGCTTCAACGTCTGTTCGGCCGCTTTCAGCTTCTGCTCGCAGAACTTGACCAGCACTTGTCCCTCTTCGAAAGCTTCCAACGCTTTCTCGAGCGGCACTTCGCCCTCTTCGAGTTCCTTGACCAGCTCTTCCAACCGTTCGAGCGCTTCCTCAAAATTGGCCGGTTCTTTGATGACTTTGGAGTCTTTGCTCATGACACTGGTTCTTCAAATACTCGCTTGATTTCCGCGTCCGCGCTGCCACGCGCCGCCGTCAGCACGACCAGCTCTCCCGGTTTCAAGGCCAGCACGTCGCGCACAATCTCGCCTTTCGCATTTCGGATCATGGCATAGCCGCGCCCGAAAATCGCCTCGGGACGAAACAGCACGAGCAGTTCCTTGAACCGGTTCAACTGATTGCGCTTGTCCGTTACCATGCCCTCAAATGACGATTCCAATCTCGTCTGCAGCTCGTCCACGCGCTGGCCGTAGTGTCTGACCGTATTCACCGGCTCGCGCAGCGCGTAATGCTGCGCCGCAACCGACAAACGGCTTCTCAAGTAGCGCAGCTGCTCGGTCAGCCGCCCCTGCATCCGTCGTCGCAGCACTTGCACCGTGGCGTCCACTTCCCGGCAATCCGGCAGCACGATTTCCATCGCCGCCGACGGTGTGGGGGCACGGCGATCCGCAACAAAGTCTGAGATCGTGAAATCCACCTCGTGCCCCACCGCCGAGACGACCGGAATCTCTGAATTGAAAATGGCTCGTGCCACGATCTCTTCGTTGAACGACCAGAGATCTTCCAACGATCCTCCGCCACGCCCTACAATCAGGACGTCAACTCCGCCCTTGCGGTTGAACAGGTCAATCGCCGCGGCAATTTCTTGAGCCGAGCCTTCTCCCTGCACGTTGACCGGACAAAGTATCAATTGTGTTGCCGGCCAGCGTTTTGCCGCCACGGTTTTCATGTCCTGGATCGCGGCGCCTGTGGCCGACGTTACGATTCCGATCCGCTCCGGAAATCGCGGCAGCGGCCGCTTGCGCGCGGCGTCAAACAGCCCTTCGCCTTGCAACTTCTGCTTGAGCAGATCAAAGGCGCGCTGCAACTCACCGATACCGGCGGGTCGCATCGTATTGACAATGAACTGATACTTTCCCTGGACTTCGTAAACATCCAGGTTTCCCCATGCCTGCACTTTCATCCCGTCGGCCGGCTGAAACGTCAGCCGCGAGGCATTCCCGCGCCAACACGTGCAAGCGATGCACGCGTTCGCGTCCTTCAATGTGAAGTAGTGATGTCCCGACGTATGCCGCTTGTACCCGGACAACTCGCCTTCAATCCAAATGGCACCGAATGACGTGGTGATCACACGCTTGATCTCGCGCGTGATCTCCGTCACGGAGTGCATTTTCTGATCGACGGATGTCGTTACGGGTAGAACCATGGTCTTGCAAGCACGAGGATGAGCTAAGCAGAAGAGGCAATCCTTGCCTCACTCTCTGTCGTTCACGTTTCAGCATTCACCTGAGGAGAATGCGGCAAAAAACAGAAGGGCCTTATCGAAACAAGGCCCGCATCAGGAAAGAACAGCGGCACCCCCGGTTATCTATGGAGCCAACCGGCGGCCTGTGTTAACGCAACTTCTTCTTATGACGATTCTTGCGCAGGCGCTTCTTACGCTTGTGAGTGGACATCTTGTGGCGCTTGCGCTTCCTTCCACACGGCAAAAGCAATTCTCCTTTCGTGCCAGCCCTGACAATCAGGGTAACGGTTAATGAACTGTATCTTCATCGTGAAATTGTTCGCGTAGAAAAACCCGCTTTGCCGGGTATCAAGACAACCTGTCACGGGAAATGAAAACGGAGATGTTCAGGCGAGCGGCTGCTGCTCTTCCATTCGAGCGCAGAACTCTGCCGCCGGAATGAACTGTGGCCGCGGCCGATCCGGGATCATGACTTCATGCGCGCCATCTGGTGTCCGCAGCTGCCGGCCCTTGCGAATGCACGGCTTCCAGATTCCAAACCGGCGTAACTCAACGCGCTCCCCCGAAGCGACGGCATCCATCACCAACGCCAGGAATCCGTCCACGACGGCCTGCACTTCCGGTTTCGACATTCCAATCCCGTCCGACAAACGATCGACAAGATCCTGCTTGGTCGTAACTCCTCCTCTGAACTTTAGACCGCCGGGAACTTGCTTAGAGTGGATACGAAAAATCGCGCCGAACTCGAGACGCTTACTGCTGGCTGATGATCAGCTCTTGACCCGGATAGATCTTGCTCGAGCGCAGCCGGTTCCATTTCATCAGGTTGGAGGCTTGTTCACCGGTCTTGCGCGAAATCGAGTAAATCGTGTCGCCGCGCTGAACCGTGTACGTCTGCTTCCTGGCTGACTCCCTGGTCTCGTTAGCCAGCGGCCCGCCGGGAACGGTAATCTTCAGCTTTTGACCGGGATAGATCTTGTTCGCGTTCTTGATGCCGTTCTGACGACAAATTTCGGACGGTGAAATGCCCAATTGCCTTGCAATCTGCCCCAGACTCTCGCCGCGATGTACCTTGTAAATGATCTCGTGACTGAGCACGGCTTGCTCATCGGTCGCGGAAGCGGCGGCGGCATTGTTATGGGTTGGGCTTGCAGACTTTGACGCCGATGCGACGCTTACCGTCGGCTGCGGCGCGCTGTGCAGCGGAACCGTGATCCGTTGTCCGACCTTCAGCTTGTTCGAGAGGCGCTTGTTTTCGGGCAGCGCCTTGATGTCCGCGACGGAGACGCCATACTTGTTTGCGATTTTCGAAAGCGTCTCGCCTTTGCGAACCTTGTGAACCGCGACT
>CAYJKM010000008.1:18817-39971 GCA_964370805.1 uncultured Alphaproteobacteria bacterium
GGGCAAGCTCGCGAGCTGGGTTTCCCAGTCGTCACGCGGTGCGCTTGGCAGCCGCACCATGGACTTGCGATTACTCGGAGTTACTCCGCGCATAAACTCCGGATTCAAATCTCGAATCAGATAGGCGTCGCAGCCGGCGCCGCGCGCGATATCTTCAAGCTGATAGCAATCCTCAACCCAGACGGTCTCGCAGGAATACGGGACTTCGGCCGGACGCTGCGGAAATCCGTAGCGCCCCGGATCTTCACAAATCGCGCGCGCGGCCAAGTACGCCGGCACGTAATTACGCGTCTGCCGCGGCAGCCGCGCCAGCGCCCAGTAGTTGTTCGTTTTGCTGCGGCGAATCTCCCGTTCCACCCGCCCTTCACCGCAATTGTACGCGGCAAACGC
Source organism: uncultured Alphaproteobacteria bacterium (assembly GCA_964370805.1). Lineage (GTDB taxonomy): Bacteria > Electryoneota > RPQS01 > RPQS01 > RPQS01 > CAYJKM01. The sequence goes on from CAYJKM010000008.1 coordinate 19,208, forward strand.
CAGGTACCAATCGCCGAACTGGTCGTATAACTTGCGCAAATACCGGCAGGCTGCGCGCGTGGCAACTTCGATATGCAGCCGCTCGTCATACGTCTTGTCGACGTTCATCCCGAAAATTCGCCCGGTCGAGGGAATGAACTGCCAGATACCCGCCGCATGCGCATACGAGTATGCTCGCGGATTCAAACCGGATTCGATCATGGCCAAATACATGACCTCCTCCGGAACTCCTTCTTCCTGCAGGATCGGACGGAGTCGCGGAAAGACGTAGGCGGCCCGCTCCATCCACCGCATCATCACTTTGCGGCCTTTGTTGCTGAAGAAGTTGATCTGCCCGGCCACGCGGTTGTTCATGTCCAGCGGCACGGCCGGCAACGGCGGCAGGATCGGATTAACGGGAAGCGGCTTGATCTCGCGATCACCGGTGCTCTCCGCAACCTCCCGCTCGTCCACTTCGGCCTCATCGACCGAAATCGGAGCTTCCAGCACGGCCGTCGGACCTGCCGATGAGGGCAGCGACTCAATTGACGCGAGGAATTGATCGTAGTTCTTCAACACCTTGCGCTGGAATTCCAGCACGCGATGCGTCGGCAAATCGATCGAGGCGAGATTCAGATTCCCCAACAGCTCAAGCGCAGCCTCATAGTAGTAGGCCGCCGACTCGGTGTCCTTACGTTTCGTTTCGCGCTGTGCCTGATCAAATGCCTCGCGTGCCAGCTTCCACTTCTCCCGTTCGGACAAGTCTGTCAGATCGCGGGAAGATGCTTTGGTTTGCGAACCCTGATCAGCGGGGTTGGATGTGGTTGCTTGAGACCGCTCCGTAGCGGTGACACTTGCCGGGATGCCGAACAGCAGTACAAAGACTGCCCAGACGGCGACGAGGGGAATGAGCTTAGCTTTCATAGGCTCCGAAGGCTTGTCCTGGTCTTCGGGCTGAGGGTCCGCAGTACCTCCCAACCGTCACGGTTTTATGGACTTACACACACGATGGAGGCTAACCTTATGTATATTCTTATAAATCGAAAAGGAATGTACTCAATTTTTCCTCCATAATCAACTCAAGTTACCCCTTTTGTCGCCGGTCTGGAGTCAGTTCCAATTTGCCGAAAATTCGGAAATTGTAACCGAATTTCGACCATCTCCCGGGTTGCACGACGATCTCAAAACCCGTATATTAGTTGCTTGTTTTCGTTCGAGAGGGAGCATGCGCGAGCAACACGTCGTAGAACCGGACTTAGCGTCCCAAATTGCGGAAATCCAATCGAGGATTCAGGCCACTTGCTTGAGGTCTGGCCGGAATCCGAGCGAGATTACCGTGATCGCTGTGACCAAGACTCACCCTCTGGAGTATGCTCGCAAAGCCTGTGCCCTCGGTATTAAGCATATCGGCGAGAACCGTGTTCAGGAAGCTATTGAAAAATTTGGAGATATGGGGATTATCCGGGAATACCCCGACTGCCAGCTTCATCTGATCGGGCACCTGCAACGCAATAAGGTGCGTAAGGCAATGCAGATTTTTGACAGCGTGGACAGTGTGGACACGATCGAGTTGGCCGAGGATCTGAGCTCTGAGGCCGCAAACACCGGGAAATCGCCGCGTATCCTGTTGGAAGTGAATACGTCGAAAGAGCTGCAGAAGTCGGGGGTCGGCCCGGTTGAGACGATACCTTATGTCGAGAAACTGCTGAGCTTCCCCGGGCTGCGACTTGCCGGGCTGATGACCGTGGGGCCGCTGACGGATCGCGAATATGCCATCCGCGACAGCTTTCGGTTGCTCAAACAGCTTTTTGAAGATGTAAAGGCTCGTCTGAATCCACCGGGTTGGTCGGCGCTGTCCATGGGCATGTCGGGGGACTACGAGATTGCGATTGAGGAGGGGGCAACGGAAATCCGGCTGGGTACAGCCTTGTTCGGTCAACGGAGTGCCACCACATGAGCTTGTCACCGCTTGATATTGCCAATCATGAGTTTTCACGCTCGCTGCGCGGGTATGATCCGGCCGAAGTGCGCGCCTTTCTGGAGCGCGTCTCGGATGAGCTGCATGCGCTGCAAGCTCGCGTCGCGGAACTGAGCGAGCGCAACGCCGCCGGCGAAGCCAAGCTCGACTCGTTTCGCGGCATGGAAAAGACGCTGCGCGATTCGGTCGTCCTCGCGCAGGATAATATCAATGCGTCGCGCTCGCAAATCGAGCAGGAGCGCGAGCAGATGCTGCGCGAAGCGCGGCTTCAGGCCGACGAAATCAAGCTGGCTGTGGAACGCGAAACCATGGCGTTGCGGGAAGATTTGCGCGGCTTGCGGCTGCACCGCGATGCCTACGTGAAACGGTTCCGCTTTTTGTTGAAATCTCAGGTCGAACTGCTCGACCTGTTGGAATCAGAAACTCCTGAAACTGCCGATGACCGAACTGAAAACCCGGCTCGCTGAGACCGTTGCGGCTCTGACGCCGCACATTCAGGTTAAGCCGCAAATTGGAATCATCCTGGGCACGGGACTGGGTGGGCTGGCGAAAGAGATCGAAGCTCACCACGTCGTGCCCTATCAACAGATCCCGCACTTTGTCCATTCGACGGTGGAAACGCACGCGGGAAAGCTGCACATCGGCAAACTTGCCGGCAAGCCGGTCGTCGCGATGCAGGGACGCTTTCATTATTACGAAGGCTACACGATGAAAGAGATCACCTACCCCGTGCGCGTGATGAAAGCGCTCGGCGTGCAGGTGCTGCTCGTCTCAAATGCCTGCGGCTGTGTGAACCCGTTGTATTGCGCCGGCGACTTGATGATCATGGACGATCACATCAACCTGCTCGGCGACAATCCGCTCATCGGCCCGAACAGCGATGATCTGGGTCCGCGCTTTCCGGATATGAGCGAACCGTATTCGCGCCGCTTGATCGCGCTGGCCGAGCAAATCGCGATGGAGCAGCAGATCAAAGTGCAGCGCGGCACGTATGTTGCCGTCACCGGCCCAAATCTGGAGACGCGCGCTGAATATCGTTTCATGCGCGCGATTGGCGCCGATGTCGTCGGCATGTCCACCGTTCCCGAAGTGATTGCGGCCGTTCATGCCGGCATTGAGTGTTTTGGAGTTTCCATCGTCACGGACGAAGGCTTTGCCGATTGCCTCAAACCCGCTTCCGTTCCCGAAATCCTCCGCATCGCCGCTGCCGCCGAACCCAAAATGACCCGGCTGATGAAGGGGTTGATTGAGAGGCTGTAATAATGGCTCTGCAGATTCCCATTGACCAGAACAAGATCGAGGCCTTCTGCAAGAAGTGGAAGATCATCGAACTCTCTTTCTTCGGGTCGGTGCTGCGTGACGATTTCCGCCCGGATAGCGATGTAGACGTGTTGGTGACCTTTGCACCGGAATCGCACTGGACGTTGTTCGATCTCCTTCACGCCGAGGAGGAATTCAGTCAGATGCTCGGACGCAAGGTTGACCTTGGCGAAAAAAGTGCCATTGAACAGACCCGAAACTACATCATCCGCAGACATATTCTCTCTACAGCTCAGAGAATCTATGCAGCGTGACGATGCGTTATTGTTGCACGTCTTACTGGCAACACGAAAAATAATTCGGATAACCAAAAACGCGGATTACGAGACGTTTCTTGCCGACGATGTGCTGCAGGATTCCGTCATCCGCCAAATAAGCATAATTGGCGAGGCCGTGAGCAGGATTTCGAGCGCCTTTCGCGACGCGCATCCGGAGATTCCATGGAAGGATATCGTTGGCATGCGCCACAAAGTCGTTCACGACTACATGAAGATAGATTTGTTCAGAGTCTGGCAGGTTGCTTCGGACAATGTGCCTCGGTTGGAAAAACAGATTGAGCCACTCGTTCCACCTGAAGATTGAATATTGAAGATAGATGCTTTCCCCCATCCCCACTAAATTAGATCTGCCCTCCATTGATCACGAGACGCTGAAGTTCTGGGAAACACATCGGGTCTTTCAGCAGTCCATTGATCAGCGCGTGGGAGCGCCGGATTATGTGTTCTACGACGGGCCGCCCGGAACCAACGGGCTGCCGCACATCGGTCACATGATGCAGTCTGCGCTCAAGGATCTGTGGCCGCGCTACAAGACGATGCAAGGGTATCGCGTCTTGCGCAAGGCGGGCTGGGACACGCACGGCCTCCCCGTTGAGATGACCGCGGATAAGGAACTCGGCATTACGTCCAAGGCGGAGATCGGCACCAGGATCAGCGAGCGGGACTACATTGAGCACTGCCGCAACACCGTTTATCGCTTCAAGGCGCAGTGGGAGCAGGCGATTCACCGGCTCGGCCGCTTCCTCGATCTGGACAATGACTACGCAACCTATCAGCCGTATTACATTCAATCCGACTGGTGGACGCTTAAGCAGGCGTGGAATCTGGAACTCGAAGGCGAAGAACGCGAGCGCGCGATCCGCATGGGACAGTCGCCGCGTTACCTCTATCGTGATTATCGCGTCATGCCATTTAGCCCGCGCAGCGGCACGACGCTTTCAAATTTTGAAGTTGCGCAAGGGTATCGCGACGTTACGGATCTTACCTTATATGTCAAGTTCCGTGTCAAAGACGCGCCCAACACGTTTTTGACGGCCTGGACGACGACACCGTGGACGCTGCTGTCGAATCTCGCCGTCGCTGTCGGCCCCACCATAGAATATGTGACGGCGGAGCTGCTGGAAGATTCCACCGCGGGCAAAAAGGGCGATCGACTGATCCTCGCCCACGCGCGTCATCAAGCACTCGAACCGCTCCTCGGCAAGCATCACATCGTCGGTCACCAGCTCGGCGAAGAGCTGGCCGGCAAAGCGTATGAGCCGATGTGGGATTGGCTGGCGATTGATCATCCGAATGCCTGCAAAGTCGTGACGGACGAGTACGTAACAACCGAAGACGGTACCGGTCTGGTGCATCTCGCGTATTACGGCGAGGATGACTTCCGGATTCTGCGCAAGCATGGCATCCCACTGGTGCTGGCTGTGAACACGGACGGCGTTGTGGATGCAATGGCGACGCCGTTTGCGGGTCGCTGGTTCCGCGACGAATCGCTCGACGTGGATATCCTCAAGGCGCTCCTTGAAAAAGGTCTCGTCCTCGGCAAAGAGAAGTACACGCACAGCTATCCGTTCGACTATCGCACGGGCGCGCCGCTGATGTATTTCCCGCGCCCCGCATGGTTCATCCGCACGAGCGCGTTCAAAGACATGATGCTTGAGGCGAATGCCCTGATCGGCTGGAAACCGGAGCACATCCGCGACGGCCGCTTCGGGAATTGGCTGGAGAACGTCGCCGACTGGAACATCACCCGCGAGCGTTACTGGGGCAGTCCGCTGCCGGTTTGGCAAACGGAGGACGGCAGCGAGTCGGTCTGTGTTGAGTCGATTGATGAACTGGCTTGGCTCGTACAGAAAGGCGGCGGAGTGCTGCCGGATAATTTCGATCCGCACAAGCCGCAAATTGACGACGTCGTTCTGTATGCCTCCGATGGTCAGCCGATGCGCCGGGAAAACTTCGTGCTTGACAGCTGGTTCAACGCCGGCATCATGCCTTGGGGGCAATGGGGCTTCCCGCACGAGCCGGGTTCCACCGAGCGGTTTGAGTCTCAGTACCCGGCTGACTTCATCTGTGAAGGTCTCGATCAAACGCGCGGCTGGTTCTATACGCTGCTCGCCTGTTCCTGTCTGGTGGCAAAAGCCAAGATCGCAGCCGCGAAGAAAAATGGCGACAGGCAAACCGAACAGTTCTGGTCCGATCCCCGCAATTGGTCGTCGTTCAAGAACGTGATTTGCACGGAATTGGTGCTCGACACCAAGGGCTTGAAGATGTCCAAGTCGCTCGGCAACGTTGTTGATCCGATGGCGTTGTTCGAGAAATTCGGCGCCGACCCCGTCCGTTGGATCTTCTATGCGAGCAATCCGTGGAATGCCAAGCGTTTCGGCGAAGACGAAATCGGCGATGCCGTCCGCACGATCATTCTGCCGCTCTGGAATTCCTACTCGTTCTTTGTCACGTATGCGTTGATCGACAAGTGGGACGGCTCTGCAACAAAGGCGGTTTCACCCACTCGATTGGATCGCTGGATCATCTCCGAGTATTACCGGATGCTCGCCGATGTCACGTCGGCGCTGGATCAATACGACGTTGCCGCCGCGGCCACCGCGATTGCCCGCTATCTTGATCTGCTCACGAATTGGTTCATCCGCCGTTCGCGTCGCCGGTTCTGGAAATCAGAGAGCGATGCCGACAAGGCCACGGCCTATGCCACTCTGCACGAAGCGCTCGTCGGATTGACTCACGTTTTAGCCCCGTTCTTGCCCTTCCTGACGGAGCACCTTTATCAGAATTTGGTGCGCAATGTCCGGAAAGATGCACCCGCAAGTGTGCATCTCGCAGCGTACCCGAAAGTGGACGCGAGCAAGCGTGACCCCATGCTCGAAGAGCGGATGGACATGGTGACCCGCGCCGTGACCCTTGCCCGCGCCTTGCGGCAGGAACGTAACCTGAAAGTTCGTCAACCGTTAGCTCACATGATGTGGGTCGTTCCGGGCACGTCAACGGAAACTGAGCTGGCCCCGTTTTTGCAAATTATCGGCGACGAATTGAACGTCAAAGAAGTGCAGTTGCGACATGATGATCACGATTTGGTCTTATTGTCCGCCACGGCCAATTTCAAAGAACTGGGCAAGCGCGTCGGTGCGAAAATGCGCGACGTTGCCGCGGCGGTTTCGCAGCTCTCAAACGATCAGATTCGCGCCATCGAAAGCGGCGGCATGTTCACGTTCGACGAATTCGCGTTTGGCAAGGATGACATCATCATCCGGCGCACCGAGCGCCACGGGTACGCCCTGAAGTCCGATGGCCACATGACCGTCGCGCTGGATACGGAATTGACTCCGGAATTGGAAGCGGAAGGCATGGCGCGCGAAGTCGTGCATCACATTCAGAATCTGCGCAAGCAGGAAGGCTTGGAGATTACGGATCGCATCGCCGTCGCGCTGAACACCGAATCCGCGTCGCTGCGCGGCGCCCTCCAGCAATACCAAGACTATATCAGTCGTGAAACTTTAGCCCGAGAGGTGACGTTTAAGAACGGTGTGGACGGAGCGTCGTTGGACTCGAACGGGCATGTGTTTACTGTGAAGATCCGGCGGCTGCACGAGCCGGCACCGACTAACGTTATCGAACACTAAACGAGAATCGCATGGCAACCAGAACGAACAACAAGGCCAAAACCGCGAACGTGGAAACGTCGGCCGAGCCGCGCAAGTGGCCGGCCGGAGAGAAGCCCCAGTTCTATTCGCCCGAATGGAAAGAGTACTTTCGCGAACTGATTCTGGAAAAACGGAAGGACATTCTCCGCGAACTGAACTATCTGCGCGAAACGTCACTGGAGACCACGACGGATCAGTACTCCGGCGACAACTCGACCTACTCATATCACATGGCCGACCAAGGCACGGACGCGCAGGAACGGGAAAAGGCGTTTCTCTTTGCCAGCCGCGAAGGCAAGATGCTTAGGCTCCTTGATCAGGCTCTGCAACGGCTTGACAACGGCACCTACGGCTATTGTCAGGAAACGAACGAGCCGATCGAGTTCAAGCGACTCGAAGCCATTCCGCATGCGCGGCTGAGTATCGCGGCCAAAAAGCGCCTCGAAGAAGAAAATGCGGCCGGCGGGGGCGAATGAGTCGCCGCCCGGTCTGGGCGTGGTATGTCGCCAGCGCACTGTTGCTCGCGCTGGATCAGTTCACAAAAATCCTCGTCCGCCAGAATTTTGAACTTCACGAGTCCGTACCCGTACTCGGTGACGTGGTAAGGCTCACATACGTATTGAATCCCGGCATCGCGTTCGGCCTGGACGTCGCGTGGCCGAGACTCCTGTTGGTCTTCGGTTGGATCGCCGCCGCCGTTTTGGCGGTCTATTTGTTTGTGCTGGTTCGCCGTGGCGACGTGCTGCGCTGGCCCGTCATGCTGTTTCTGGCCGGCGCCATCGGCAATTCGATTGACCGCACGCGCTACGGCGCCGTCACCGATTTCGTGGACGTCGATTTTCCGGACGTTATCATGAATCGCTGGCCGGTCTTCAATGTCGCAGATTCCTGCGTAAGCATCGGCATCCTGCTCATGCTTGCCCTCCTCATATTCCATCACAAGAAGGTTTCGGAGCCTACCTATTCCCACGTCTCGGTTGGTCACAGCGCGGAACAATCCCGAACCGGCGCAACGGGAGCCGGCCCCCTTCCGAATCACGACCGCTCCGGGTCAGCAGCGAGTACGGATTGACCGCTACTTGCAGCAGGCCCTGCCTTCGATTTCCCGACACAAAGTCCATGAATTGATTGAAGCGGGGCTGGTGCGCGTCCGCTCCGATGCCGCGCCGGACCTCCGCCCCATCAAGAAATCCTATAAGATCGGGCCCGGCGAGACGGTGGAAATCGCTTTTCGCGATCAGACAACACATGACATCCGGCCCGAAGCGATTCCACTCGAAATCCTCTATGAAGATGATGCGCTGCTGATTGTCAATAAGCCGGCCGGCATGGTCACTCATCCCGCGCACGGGCACTTCAGCGGCACGCTCGTCAACGCGCTCATGCATCACTTCGGAATGGAAGATGCCGGCCAGACCATTCGCCCCGGCATTGTACATCGGCTGGACAAGGGCACGTCCGGTTTACTCGTGGTGGCAAAGAATGACATCGTGCATCGCAAGCTCACCGATCAATTTGCCGCTCGTGATGTGAAGCGTGAATATCGCGCGCTGGTGTGGGGACGCTTCAAGATGCAGGACGGCGTGATTGACGCGCCGCTCGGCCGGCATCCGGGCGATCGCAAGCGGTTCGCTGTCGTTCGCCGCGGCGGCAAGACTGCCGTGACAACCTTCCACGTCGAAGAGACCTTTCGCGATACGACCCTACTCTCGCTTCGCCTCAAGACCGGCCGCACGCATCAGATCAGAACGCACCTTGAGCACGCCGGACACCCGGTTTTCGGTGACTCCACGTACGGGGGCAGGCAAAAGCGTTTGCCGAATATGCCGGGAGCGCGACTCAAGCTGTTTGACGAGCTGTTTGACCTGATCGGCGATTTCGCCCTGCATGCCCGCACGCTCGGATTCATCCATCCCGTGACCGGAAAAGAGATCGATTTCGCTATCGAACCGCCTGAAAATTTCCGGAGGGTCGTCAATGCCTTACGGGAAGAAGCAGTGAAGTCTCTTGACAATCATTGACAAAAGCCCTATATTTTTAAGTTTCCACCCTCGCTTAAATTCCATTTTTCAATAATTTACCCATGAAATCAGTACGTTCCCGGCTGATCTTGCTGGTGATTCTGATCGGTGTGGCCGTGTACTACTTGTATCCCACGTACAAGTATGAAAAGCTGTCCGAACAGGAAGAAGTGCAGTTGGTCAGCCTGTCGGAAGAGTCTGGAATCCCGCTGAGCCGTCTGGCCACCGATGTCTATCGAGACGATGTGGACCTGGTGGCGGAAATCGAAGCGTCCAATCTCGATTCGGCGGTGAAAGACAGCGCGGTTCAGCGGCTTGAGTTTCTGCGCGGCGACTTTCTTGAAGACATCAAGTATTTTCGTCCTCGAGCCATCAAGCGCGGTCTCGATTTGCAGGGCGGCATGTATCTCGTGCTTGAAGTGGACATCGTCCAACTGCTGGATAATACGGCCAAGGGCAAGGACGATGCTTACGACCGGATCATGAACCAGCTCCGCGAGGCGGCGCGCCGCGCGGATGTGGACGTCTTTGAATCGCTGCGCAATCTCGCCCAACGCGAGAATGCGTCGCTCAGCCGCTACTGGGGCGAACCCGGTCAGACGGACGAGACCGTTCTCGACGCTTTGCGTACGGCCGCCGACGACGGCGTTGACCGCTCGCTGCAGATTCTCCGCAATCGCATTGATCAGTTCGGGGTCTCGGAACCGTCCATCTCCAAGCTCGGCACGCGGCGCATCGCGCTGGAGTTGCCGGGCGTGAAGGATCCGCTGCGGGCACGCGAGTTGGTCGGCCGCACAGCGCAATTGAAGTTCCAGATTCTGGTTGAGGCCGATCGCGCGCGCGACATTCTCACTCGCTTTGATGCCGCCCTGGCCGCTATTGCCCAGGGTGAAATCCCGCACGATACGCTGGCGGCTTTGCACGATACCACGCGCCGCGAAACCGCCGCCGTCGATACGGCCAAAGCGAAAACTGACACGGCGCAAACGACCGCCGATACTGCCGCTCGCGACACGGGTACGTCAGCCGCTGAAGAGTTGTTTACCGAGCAAGCGGCCGACACCGCGGACACGAGCGCGCTCGCGCACCCGCTGCTGTCGCTCTTCGTCGGCGGCACGTCGGATATTCTCGTTCCGTCCGAGAACCGCAGCCGCGTGACCCGCATTCTGTCGACAAAGGAGAATCAGAAGTTTGTCCCGGCCGATGTGCAATTCCTTTGGTCAAGCAAGCCTCAAATCATGGGCGACGACCGGAAGGAATATTGGATTCTCTATCTTGTCAAGAAGCAGTCCGAACTCACCGGAAACTTGTTGTCCGACGCCACCGCCAGCATCGGTTCAGGTTATGATCCTGAACAAGCCGGCCGGCCGATTGTGAATATCGAATTCAATCGCGAGGGCGCGCGCGTGTTTTCGCGCGTTACCGGGGCGAACGTCGGCAAGCGTCTCGCCATTGTGCTTGACGACAAGATTTACATGGCGCCGAACATCCGCGACAAGATCAGCGGCGGCCAAGCGGTCGTCACGGGTCTGGATGACATGCCGGAAGCGCAGGACATCGCGCTGGTGCTTCGCGCCGGTGCGTTGCCCGCTCCCGTTCGCGTCATTGAGGAACGTACCGTCGGCCCGTCACTGGGACAGGATTCGGTTCGTGCCGGCGGCACCAGCCTGCTCGTCAGCTTCCTCGCCGTGACGCTGTTCATGTTATGGTACTACCGCGCCTCCGGCGGTATCGCCGATCTTGCCATGGTGCTGAACATCTTCCTGCTCATGGCAGTGCTGGCGATGTTCCAGTTTACGTTGACCATGCCCGGTATTGCCGGCATCATTCTGACGATCGGTATGGCCGTGGACGCCAACGTGCTCATCTTTGAACGAATACGTGAGGAGTTACGGCTCGGTAAAACCGTGCGCGCGGCCATTGATACCGGCTTTACGCGCGCGACTGTCACCATTCTTGACTCCAACATCACGACCGCGATTGCCGGCGTCGTTCTGCTGATTTACGGCACGGGTCCCATCAAGGGCTTCGCGCTGACATTGACCGTCGGTATCGTGATTAACCTCTTCGCGGCGATTTTCCTGACGCGCCTCATTTACGACGTCTTCACTCAGGGTCGCCAGTTAAAGACATTGAGCGTGTAATGCCACAATTTTTTGCGAAAACTAATTTCAAGTTCGTCGCCTACCGCTGGTACGCGATCACCGTTTCCTCGATCATCATCTTTGCCGGATTGGTCACGATGGTGATCCGCGGGCCGAACTGGTCCATTGACTTCAGGGGCGGTATCGACATGCAAGTGCGCTTTGCTCAACCGCTCAAAGAAGGACAGGTGCGCGACGCGCTCAGCGGCATGGAAGTCGGTGAAGTAAAGCGCATCACGGCGCTCGGTCAGGCCGATGAGATCCTCATCCGCATGAAAGCAGCCGAAAACACGACGCAGCTCCAAAACGACATTCGCACCAAGCTGGAGCAGTCCTTTCCCGGCAACGCTGTCGAAATCCGTAACGTCGAAATCGTCGGCCCCAAGGTCGGCCGCGAGTTAAGACAGTCCGCGCTGATCTCCGGCATTGTCGCCGTCGTATTGCTGCTGATCTATATCACCTGGCGGTTCAAGGTCGAGTTTGCCGTCGGCGGCATCGTCGCACTCATTCATAACGTGCTCATCACGATTGCGTTTCTGGCCTTTTTCAACGTCGAACTTTCGTTGACCGTGCTGGCTGCCATGCTGACACTCGTCGGCTACTCGATCAATGACTCTGTCGTGGTCTTCGACCGTATTCGCGAGAATCTGAAGAAGCTGCGCCAGATGAGTATGGCCGATCTGATGGACTTGAGCATTAACGAAACGCTGTCCCGCTCGGTCATCACGTCTGTGACGGTGTTCCTCACCGTGCTGGCGCTCTGGGTCTTCGGCGGCGAAGTACTGCGCGGCTTCAGTTTTGTGATGGTCATTGGCGTCGCGGCCGCGTCATACGCCACGGTCTTTATCGCCGCCCCCGTCATTCTCGAATGGACGCAGCGCACAGCGATCAAGGGTAAACAGCGGTAATCTCTCTCGCGCGATCTCGCAGCCCCGCGAGAGCGGGGCTCTTCTTTTTAAGGACCTTCTGATGGTAACGATCGTACTGGGTGCGCAGTGGGGCGATGAAGGCAAAGGCAAGATTGTTGATTTCCTGAGTGCCGAGGCCGACGTCGTCGCCCGGTATCAGGGCGGCGCGAACGCCGGACATACGGTGATTCACGACGGCCGCAAGTTCGTACTCCATCTGCTCCCGGCCGGAGTGCTTTGGCCGGGCGTTGTTTGCATGCTCGGGGCCGGCGTCGTAGTTGACCCGGTGGCGTTGCTCGAAGAGATTGCTCAAGTCGAAGCGGCCGGAATTTCGCTCGAAGGACGCTTTTTCGTCAGTCATCAGGCGCACCTGATCATGCCGTATCATAAGCTGCTCGATCAGCTGCACGAGTCTCAGGCGGATCGCCCGCGTATTGGCACCACCGGCCGCGGGATTGGCCCCGCGTATGTGGACAAGATCGCCCGCGTCGGTATTCGCATTGTCGATTTGCTCGACCGCGAGCTGCTGCGGGAGAAGATTCGTGCCAACGTCGAAGACAAGAATCGTGTGCTCGCCCGCATCTACGAAGCCAAAGAACTCGATGTCGAAGCAATCACGGATGAGTATCTGGCCTTCGACAAGCGCATTGATCCGTACGTGAAAGACGTGTCCGTCGTGCTGGGCGATGCTATCAAGGCCAAAAAGCGAATTATCCTCGAGGGTGCGCAGGGCACGCTCCTGGACGTGGATATGGGTACCTACCCTTATGTCACCTCGTCCAATCCGACGGCGGGCGGCGCCTGCACCGGGTTGGGAATCGGTCCGCGGCACATTGATCACGTCATCGGCATCATCAAAGCGTACACGACCCGTGTGGGTGAGGGTCCTTTCCCCACGGAACTCCGCGGCGAGGACGAACTACTCAATTTGAGAGAGCGCGGCGAAGAATACGGAGCCACCACGGGAAGACCTCGCCGTTGCGGCTGGTTCGATGCCGTCGTGGCCAGGTTTTCAGCCAGGATCAACAGTGTTGACGCTTGGGCGATCACCAAACTCGACGTACTCTCCGGGATCAACCCGATCAAGGTGTGCGTGGAATACAAGGATGCCAAACGCTCGTACCCCAATTTCCCGCCTGACTCACGCCTCCTTTCCCGTGTGCAGCCCGTGTACGAAGAGTTGCCCGGCTGGGACGAACAAATCGGCGAAGCCAAACGCTGGGAAGATCTCCCGAAAAACGCTCGCGACTACTTGAAGTATCTTGAGCGCTTAACGCAGATCCCGGTCAAGATGATCTCCGTGGGCGCCTCCCGCAACCAGACCATCGTCCTGTAATCTGACTCGAATTTAGAATTTCGAATTTCGAATTTTGTTTTTGAGGGCATAGCTCAGCAGGTAGAGCACCGCCCTTTTAAGGCGGGTGTCCCGGGTTCGAATCCCGGTGCCCTCACAAGCATTGCGACCCATATGAGCATGGGTCGCATTTTTGTGTCCGCATTATTCGCTGCGAATCAAGTTCTTCTTGCCGCTCGCCGATAACAGAGTCGTAACCTACCAATGGCAGGAGTGTAATTGAACCGGGTCAGGCGAACACGAACAGCCATGAATGAGCCTCCGCAAAACTTGCCGCTCTTCCCTGCCGCAACTGCGGAGCGAATCCGCCGGCGAATTGATGAAGGTCACTACGATCAGCCCTCCATCTGGGAGCAGGTTGCCGCGCGATTAAGCAGGCTGATCCGCAAGTAAGCAAACGAAATGAGGCGCCTGCTTGGACGCCTCATTCATGTGAACACAACGCGTTCACTCTGATCCGATTTCTCCCGCACAATTGAGCAAATAACTCAACCCCGCTGCCACCGCCGTCTCCGCCCTTAATCGGCGGCCGCCGAGATGCAGGAACCGCGCGCCGCTCGTAACAAGCTCCAATTCTTGATCCGTAAACCCACCTTCCGGCCCGACCAATAAGGCCACTTGGTCATTCGTCAGCAGCCGCACCGACAAATCAAGTCTCCGCTCTTGAGGATGCGCCAGAAAAACGCTTGTGTTTGTCGGCAGCGCTTCTAAGAGCTGCTTAAGGTTTGGATATAGTTTGATCTCCGGGAGCCTGGCCCGCCCGCATTGCTTAATCGCCGTGATCGCTACCCGTGTGAGCTTGTCCAACCTGTCCGCTTGAAGTCGACCTTCGCTACGTTCGGCCTGAAAAAAGTGGATCGCGCGCGCCCCAAGCTGCGTGGCCAGATCCACCACCTCACGGTTGCTGTCACCCTTCAAAGCAGCCATGCACAACATCAAGTGAATCGTGGGTTCGCCGTACTCCGCCAGCCGCTCTTTGATTTGCAGTGACCGGTCAGGGGTCACGTCGCAGCGATAGACCGTTCCGTTTCCGTCCGTCGCAAACACCGCGTCCCCCACTCCCACACGTCGTACTCTGTAAAGATGATGCGCTTCAGCTTCGTCCAGCGCGATGAAATCTTCGCGAACGGTTGACGGCGGCGCATACGCAAACTCTCCCCATTCGCGAATCACCATCGAAATCCTCCGATCGCTTCTCCCAGCGTCAGCCACCGGTCATCGCGATCCAACTGCAGTTGGCGCAGCACACGCGTATGCACGGAGAAGAATACTCCGTCGCCCGGCGCGTACTCTACAAAGGCCATCGGGCCGTACGTCTGCAAGTCAAGAAAGATCTCCTCGCTCGCCCGTGAATCATCCGGAAATCTTCTGCCTCGCCGCTGCTCCCACAGCCCGCCCGCACCGGCCTCCAGCGCCGGCATAATACGATAGGCCATTTCCAGCGCGACGTTTGACGAGCGTGTCTCGTCGCTGCGTTCCTCTTCGAAGGAGTCCCAGAACAGCCGGCCGAATTCTTCGATCTGGTATCCGATGTGGCTGCTGAGCTGAAGTCTCGGCAGCAAATAGAAGCTCAACGTATCTCCGATCGTCAACCGCCGGAACACCGTCGAGCGCGCCGTGCGTGGATCCGTCTCATAATCATAGTCCTGATAGTTTGCCGAGACGTTCACTCTCAGTGTTTGCTCAAACCAGGCATTTGGACGATGTCGAATGGTTGAGCCGGCCAGAAAGAACCTCGCCCAGCGATTGTTAGCGCTGCTCTGGCGGAATAAATACACCAAATGATCAAGCCGCGCCACGCCGTGCAGCTCGTAATTCAGAGTCTGAAACAAGGGCCGGCTCCACGACGCCTCCGTTGTGTAGCGCAACTCATCGCGATCATCATAGTTCTCCGTATTCGGCGTATCCAGCGAGTACTTCGCCACCGCCACTCGCAGCGTGAGCTTTGATCGCCACGGCAGCGCCAGCCGGCCCTGCATCCCTAAATCCGTCTTCTTGCCTTGCAGAATCTCGCCGCGAATCGTTTGCGTCACCGACCGCAGCCCAATCGAGAAGGTTCCGCTCCGCTTGGCATCTCCGGCAATGAAGGCCGTCGAAAACCCCGCTTGATTCTCTTTCAGCGAGGACGTGGTCTCGCCGCTCAGTTCCTGCTCGGTGTTTTCGCTCACGATATCGCCCGACATCTCCACTCTGACGCCATTCTGCAGGCTGTACGTCAGTGCGTCGCGGACCGCAAACTTCTGATCCGTGCGCCGCGAAAGCTGTCCCGCCGCGGCCAGCGAAATATCGCGCGATAACACCGAGGCCGACGCTTCCGCCCGATTCGTATTTCCCGGATAAAACTCGCGGAAGTTCTCGTATCGCGCAATCAGGTCCGAGTTCTCATGATGCAGCGGCGTTTCCATGTTGTATTGCAGCGCCAGCGACTGGTCGTACCCCGCCAATTCCCAATGCTCTAAGTCCGCGCGGCTCCAGAATCCGAATCCGCCTTCAATCCGGCTCAGCCGCTGGTCCTGCACTCCCCCAATGCCGACATCCACCGTCAGCGGTTTCCACGGGTACAGAGACGCGCCGCCGCCGCCGCGAAGGATGTGCACGGACGTAGCCGCTTGCGGCATGAACACGGTCTGTCCGTCGGGGGATGACGAGAGCGAAGCTGTTGACTTGGGACGATCATCGAAATGCTCGCCGGATGCGGCTCCCCAGAAACCAAACGGCCGCGATAAGCGTCGCTGCACACCGGTGTACCAGCGCCCATCCTGCTTGATCCGATCCGTCTCACCTTCCGGCGTTTGCCATTCCGTCTTCCAACGTGCCATTCCCGTGACGTTGAGGCCGGAAAACAATCGCTGTCGTGTCGACGCGAATTCCGACAATCGTGCCAGCTCCACTCCCCGCTCATACAAAACCGCCGTGCTGTCCTGCGTCGGGACGCGCGCCGGCGGATCCAATGCCGCTAACGCCACTGAATCGAATGAAAGCGACAAGACTATGGTGAAGAGAATGCGGGGCATCTGCGAATAGAAAAAGTGACGGCGTCTACAGGCCGTCACTCCACGTTTTCCAAACTGCCGTAGGCGGCAACAGGTCTTACTTTGGATTTTGGATTTGCTTACTTGCTTACTTTCCGTTACGCGCTCTTCCGCTTCTTCATCATGATGACTCGCGGCTGTTCGCTGCGCTCGATACTCTCCGGCGTGATGATCACTTCCGCCACGTCCTTGCGGCTGGGAATGTCAAAGAGAGTATCCGTCAGCGCTTCCTCCGCGATCGAACGCAGCGCCCGCGCGCCGGTCTTGCGCTTCTGCGCCAGTTCGATGATCTTGTACAGCGCCGCGCCAACAAACGTCAGCTTCACCCCTTCCATCTCGAACAGCCGCGTGTACTGCTTGATGAGAGCGTTGCGCGGCTCCGTCAATATCCGGTACATCGCATCGTCCGAGAGCGCATCCAACGCCGAAATCACCGGCAGCCGTCCGATCAGCTCCGGAATCAACCCAAACGTATGCAGATCCTCAAAGCTGACGTGCCGCAGCACGTTGTCGCTCAGCTTGTGTTCTTCGAGGCTCTCCACGCCGAAGCCCATCGCCCGGCGATTCAGCCGCCGTGCCACGATCTTGTCCAAGCCTTCAAACGCGCCACCGCAGATGAACAGGATGTTCTTCGTGTTCATCTGAATCAGCTTTTGCTCGGGGTGCTTGCGTCCGCCTTGTGGCGGCAGTGACGCCACCGTTCCTTCCAGAATCTTCAGCAGCGCCTGTTGCACGCCTTCACCCGACACGTCGCGCGTGATCGAAACGTTCGTATCCTTGCGCGCGATCTTATCGATCTCATCGATGTAAACAATGCCCAATTCTGCCCGCGCCAGATCATAATCTGCCGCCTGCAGCAGCCGCACCAGCACGTTCTCCACGTCCTCGCCGACGTAGCCGGCTTCCGTCAGCGTCGTCGCATCCGCAATCGCAAAAGGCACCTGCAGGAATCTCGCCAGCGTCTGCGCCAACAATGTCTTCCCGGTTCCGGTCGGGCCAATCAGCATGATGTTCGACTTCTCCAGCTCCACGTCGCTGCCGAAGTCATCCGTGCTCACCCGCTTGTAGTGATTATAGACGGCGACGCTGATCTTCCGCTTGGCGTCCTCTTGTCCGATCACGAACTCGTCGAGCTGCCGCTTGATCTCCTGCGGCACCGGAAACTTCTCCATCGTGATCGTGCGCTTGTTGCTGCGCGAGAGCGCCACGATCTGATGCGCATGCTCCACGCAGATGTCGCAGATCGCCGTCCCATCGTTATGCTTGATCAGCGTCGCGACCTGTCGTTCGGTGCGCCCGCAAAACGAGCACGTCTGTTCCAAAGCTTCCATAGCGCGTTACGATCCGGCCTTGCCGTCTTTGCTCTCTTTGCCGTTCTTGCTCTTCGCGCCGCGCGGGAAAATGATGTCATCCACGATCCCGTACGCTTTCGCTTCCTCGGCGGACATGAAGTAATTGCGATCGGTGTCCTTCTCGATCTTCTCGAGCGGCTGCCCCGTATGGAACGCGAGCAATTCGTTCAGCTTCGCGCGAATCTTGAGAATCTCCTTCGCCTGAATGTCGATATCGGTCGCCTGGCCTTGCGCGCCGCCCATCGGCTGATGAATCATCACGCGCGCGTTCGGCAGCGCGCTGCGCTTGCCATTCGCGCCCGCCGCGAGCAGAAACGCGCCCATCGACGCGGCTTGCCCGATGCAGATCGTCGCCACGTCCGGGCGGATATGCTGCATCGTATCATAAATCGCCATCCCGGAAGTCACGAGGCCGCCGGGGCTGTTGATATACAAACTGATATCCTTCTCGGCGTCTTCCGCCGCCAGAAAAATGAGCTGCGCGATCACGAGGCTGGCAATGTGATCGTCAATCGGCGTGCCGATAAAGATAATGCGTTCCTTGAGCAGCCGCGAATAGATGTCAAACGCGCGTTCGCCGCGCCCCGTCTGCTCAATCACCATCGGAACGAGTGTCATGTTGGATCTATCTCCTTTTCGAAGTTTTTCTTGATCGCCGAGCAGGGTCGGTACTCGAACATCGTGCAAGACCGCTCATACCACGACCCTGTCGAAAAAAGCATCATCTTCGCTTCTTCGTTTCTTCGTATCTTCGCTTCTTTCTAAACCGTCGCCAGCTTCGACTCCGTTCGTCCTTCAAACTCCGCTAAGGACACCGGCCTCGGCACGATATTCACCTGCTTCTCCAATTCCGCCAGCACCTTTCGTTCTAACAGGTCCTCGCGAATGTGATTCGCCTGCTCATCACTGAGCTTCTTCTGATATTCCTTCCGCGACACGCCTTCGAAGGCTGACAGCCGTTCGAGTTCGGCCTGATATTCGTCCTCGCTCACGTCAATTCCGAACTCCTTGACCAACTTCTTGCGGAGCAAATACCAGCGCAAATTCCAGATCGCCGACGCGCGGTATTTCTCCTTGAACGCCTTCTCCTGCTCGGGATCATGTTTGTGGTCATGATGTCCGTCGTCGTGGCTGTGGCCATGAATCGCATTGTGTGCCATGTCATCCAGATAGCGCTCCAGCATGCGCGGCGGCACGGCGAAATCGGTCTTCTTCAGCAGCTCTTCCACGACTCCGCGGAACATCTGCTCGCGCGCTTTGTGCCCCGCCCGCGCTTCCAAATAGCGCTTGAGGTCCGCCTTCAGCGCATCGAGCGTCTCCGCCTTCGGATTCACCGCTTTTGCAAACTCGTCATCGAGCGCGGGCAGCTCTTTGCGCTGCACGTTTGTGACGGTGAACTGCATCCGGCTCGGCTTGGCCTGTTCGCCGCTCGCGGTTGGCCGTTCGGGCAAGTCAACGATCGTCGTTTGCCCGCTCTTCAGTCCGATCAGCTTGGTCGAGACCGGATCGCCCGGCACCGACTTCGGCAGATCAATTTGCAGATCTTTCCGCGAGCGTCCTAACAGCGGCAGCCCGCTGGCATCTAATTCCTGCACATCCACCGTGACGACCGAGTGTTCGTCAATGCTCTCCTCTGTGGGCACCAGCGTCGCTTGCGATTCGCGCAGATTGTCAATCGAAATCGCCACGTCCTCGTCGCTGACTTCCGGCTGCGGCAGGTCAACGGCGATGTCGGAGAGCGGCGGCAGCTCCACGTCCGGCGCGACTTCCACTTTGACCGTGAAGGTCAGCGGCTCGCCTTTTTGGAATTGGATATCGTCCATTTCGCCGGGCGAGAGCGGTTCCACGCCCGACTCGGTCAGCGCTTGTTTATAGGCTTCCTGCAGGACTTCCTGCACGGTTTCGGTGGTGATGGCCGAGCCGTATTTTTCGATCACGACGCGGCGCGGCACTTTGCCCGGCCTGAACCCGGGGAGCTGCACGCGCCCCAAGACGTCGTCAATATTGGCCTCGATCCGCCCCGTAATCTCCTCGGCCGGGACCTTGACCTTCAGCTCCACTTCCGCCGGACTCTTAACTTCCTGTTGAACTTCTAACTGCAAACCTTACTCCAAATTGTCATTCCGGACACCGCATTAGTCCCCCTACGAAGTGGGGGGACTGCAGGGGGGACGCGGGCATCCGCCGGGCCCGACCGTCCTTTGACCTCTGAGCCGCCGGCCTCCCGCCCGTCCTCGCATTCGTAGGGGCAGCCCCATGTGGCTGCCCGCAACCCTCCATTCCGCCCAAATTCTCCCTACTTACAAACCAATAAGATACGGTTTTTAGGGGATTAGGGCAACTACATAAACGCATCGGAACCTTAGGGACAATCATATGTTCAATTCCGAATTAGTTCATGTTGACATCAGCTAATAATACTGTTAACTTGTCCTTGTGAGAGGATCATGCAATTGCTTGATAATTCTAATATTTAACCATTCCCCCCGAGGTTAATAATGGGCCCTACACTTATCTTCGACAAGTCCTTCCTTCAAGGGCTGAGTGTAGACGAGGCTGTTTGGCTTGATCAATTCTATGGCTGCAACATAATCCCCCCGTTTTTCCTTGAAACTTTGGCAGATTTGGCAAAGGATAATAGAAAGGGAAAATCGCCGGAGGAACTTGTAGGTGACCTCGCGCTCAAAACGCCAGATGCTGGATCGTACTTGAATGTCAACCATCGCACAATGTTGTCTGGCGAGC
>CAYJKM010000009.1:0-11383 GCA_964370805.1 uncultured Alphaproteobacteria bacterium
AGTGCTAGGGCTACTTTATAGCCAGCAACTCAATATCGAAGACCAGCGTCGCTCCAGGAGGAATCCTGTCACCGAAGCCGCGGTCTCCATAAGCCAATTCCGGCGGAATGATGAGCTTGCGAGTTTCGCCGACTTTCATCGTGGCGATGCCTACGTTCCAGCCCTTGATAATTCGCTGGGTTCCAAGTTGGAATTCTAATGGCTCGCCTCTGTCCAGCGAACTGTCGAACTTGCGTCCGTTGGTCAGCCAGCCCGTGTAGTGGACAGATACAGTCTGTCCGTTTTGAGGAGAGGCACCGTCGGCCGCTTTGAGCACGACGTATCTTAGCCCGCTGGGCGTCGTAACCGTGTCTGCACCGTCCGCTGCCGCACCACCGATTTGCATCGGCTGCTGGCTTGTTTCCGTCTTACCGGCCGCATCGGTCGTTGCGTCCTCCTTGGGAACTTTTGACTTGCAGCCTGCGAATAGTATCCCGGTCAACATCGCTAAAACGATGAAGAGCTTCATGTCCCTTAGACCTCCTCGAGATTGGTTGGCGGCAAAATATTTTCAGCCGTGGCGATTCAAGACTTGTTTTTGGAATGATCTGAGCGTAATATATCATTGTTCATCAAATTATCAAGATCGAGTTCGGCCACTGAATCAGCCGGCGAAAAGGAAGGCGACGCCGTCCCTGCCGGGCAGTTTCGGAGTGGTAAGTCCATTTGCGCATGATTCCTCCCCGCCACATTCTTGAAATCAACACGCGCCTCTGGCTCAGAGAGTTGGGAGGAGGCGCGCCCGCCATTCTGCGTGATGTGCCCGAGGCTGCGCTAAGTGCATGGGAGGCGGAGGGTTTTGATGCTGTCTGGCTAATGGGGGTGTGGACACCGAGTGCGGTGAGCCGGAGGATTGCCTCCGAACATCCCGGTCTGCGCGCGGACTACGCGAAGATTCTTCCTGACTGGACGGCTGAAGACGTGATCGGGTCGCCGTACTCGATTGCGGATTACCGGATTCCGGCTGAGTGGGGAGCAGCAGAGGCCCTGGCCGGGCTGCGCGATCGTCTCCGACAGCATGGCCTGCGCCTGATTCTGGATTTTGTGCCGAATCATACTGCGTGCGACCATCAGTGGGTTCATGATCACCCGGACTGGTACGTCCAGCTCACGAATGCAGACAAGGTTCGACTTCCCGATCACGGCTTTCGAGCGACGACCAAAGGAGGCGAGGCCGTCATCGCCCATGGGAAGGATCCCTATTTTCCGCCCTGGACCGACACAGCACAGCTCGATTACAGCAATCCGCAACTGCAGCGCGCGCAGATTGATGTGCTTCATCAGTTGGCAAAAATGTGTGACGGCGTGCGTTGCGACGTGGCGATGCTGATTCTGCCGGAGGTTTTCGCCAAAGTGTGGGGCAGAACAGCGCCGGACTTCTGGAAAGCAGCGATAGCGGAAATCAAACGTGATCATCCGGACTTTTGCTTCATTGCCGAGACCTATTGGGGGCTTGATAAACCGCTGAACGAACGTGGCTTTGACTTAACCTACGACAAGGAACTGCTCGATCACATTGTCAGTGACATGCCGCTGGTGCGCGAACAATTTGACGTGCCGGTCGAGCAACATCGCCAGCGCCTTCGTTTTCTGGAAAACCATGACGAGCCGCGGATCGCGTCGCGGCTGCCGTTTGACAAACACGCGGCCGCGGCGACGTGGCTGTTGACACTGCCGTCCTCGACGCTCGTTTACAACGGGCAGTTCGAAGGCCGCCGGAGCAAATCGCCGATTAAATTGCGACGCGACCCGCGCGAAGCGCCCGACAACGCGATCACGCGGATGTACGCGCAACTGCTCAGTCTCGCCAAACAGCGGGTCATTCGCGAAGGGCATTGGCAACTGCTCTCCTCGCGTCCGGCCTGGATCGGCAACGACACGTGTCGACACGTGCTGGGACAAGCTTACGACCTCGAAGGCGAGCACGTGCGTGTGTTTGTCAACTGGAGCAGCCATAAGTCGCAGTGCTATGTGGACATCAAACTGGGCGCGTTGATGGATCAAGAAGTGGTGTTGCGCGATCAACTTAGTTCGAAGAAGTTCGTGCGACAGGGAGCAGAACTCATGATGCGTGGCCTCTATCTCGATCTGGAGCCGTGGGAAGTGCATGCCTTCACGTGTGAGATGAGAAGCGTGATCTATGCCTCACACTGATTGGCCGAACTCGGAAATCGCCACAATTTGTGCATTATCAGAATTCTGGATAGCAGCATCCGTTCAATGATGGGATTGACATTTCGGTAGTTTTTGCATACGTTAGTCGCACCATCGATGCGGACAGCAGTTCCGCCGGAAGACCATATTTACCCCAACCGCGGGAGGTATGAATGAAATCCGGCTTTCTGGCACTTTCAGTGCTCTTGGTGAGCACAGCACTTTGGGCGCAAGGCGACGGCGTTGGCGATTGCACAAGTTGGACGTTTTACGTGGACGATCAGGTCTGCGGTAGCGGGTGTGTAACAAGATACTTCTATGCGCCGTCAAGCAGCAGTGAGTTTGAGTTGCGTTGTGCAATGACGGGTTGTGAGGGTACGCCGTCCAATTGTCACTATACCGTGGAACTATCACCCAGGGCGGGGGGTAGCATGATCGCCGAATGTGACAATGCTGGTCAGGATGCATGCGATGTATCTACCCCGCCGGTAGAGAACTTGACTTTGCAGCAAGGCGTTGAATATCAACTGAAGGTCTGCCTGGACGGTTGCTATACTCATCCCTGTACAGATTGTGTCGGTTGCGTGGTGCGCGGCGTGGTTTGTCTGCCGTAGCGAGACGGTAGATGCCGTTGCGGCGCTGTAGCTGGTTGCCGATTTGCGTTGCTTTTTTCGCGTGCATTTCGGCGACGCCTGCCAATGTACTGCGCGTTCCTCAGGAGTACGCCACCGTTCAAACGGCATTTGACGCGGTGGGCGATGACGATACGGTACTCGTGGCCTTGGGAACCTATGCGGAGGAGCTGACAGCTCCTCCTTCAAGTTTCTGGCTGATCGGTGACGCCGAGATTGATACTGGAAATTTCGCTCGGCCGGTCATTGATCCATCTGAACTGGACAGCGCGCAGTGGCGGCGATGCATGACCGTACCGGAAGGCTGCAAACTCACGGTCGAACGGATGGCTTTCATAAATCGCTGGCCCATGTATCCGCGACCCGATCCGTTTGTCAGGGGCGGAGTGTACGTGAACAGCACCTTGCCAATCACTTTCCGCCATTGTTCCTTTGATTCCGTGTGGGGTGCGATTGTTCACGATTCTACGAACATCCCTGTGCATTATGTTGTCGAAGACTGCCGCTTCACCTATGCCACGCGAACGCAGATCTTCGGATTCTCGCCTGGCCAAGCTGAGGTCCTGCGCACATTCTTTCACGGTTACCATATGCGGGGTGATTTTGTGAATGTCGGTGACGGCTCAAGAGTCGAGGAGTGTATCTTCACGGGCGATTCGATCGGTAGGGCGGTAGCGTTGTGGGGCGAAGGGATGCGGCTTCGCAACTGCATTTTTGGCCCAATTGACTCCTGCACCACTCTGGCTTTCCAGATCGTGGAGTATGGCGGATCCCTAATAGAAGGCAATGTACTTCGTGACATCCGGATGGGATCGCCAGACTTTGCAATACTTGCTTGGCATGCCGGGGAGCCAACTCTGTATCGTCGCAACTCCGCTGCCAACATCTCAAACTATGGATCTGGCCAGGGCACGGACATACTTGTCATGGGGGGAACGGCCGTCTTAGACAGTAACTTGTTCCGGCATTGTATCTCAGCGCCTGACAACAATGGAGCAAAGGCGATTACTTTGTTCGCACCGAGCATAATTAGAGGCAATCATTATCTCGAGATGAGCCTTGACAGTGCCGCGGTTGTCAAATGTTCTTCATCTGGCAGCCAACTGCAGTTCAATCACTTTGATGCCGGCGATTACGGTGTGCGGAGCGCATCGTATTACACGAACGATGCGACGTGGAATTACTGGGGCCACCCTTCCGGACCCTACAACGCTACGTACAATCCCAGCGGTTTAGGTGCCCGAGTGGATGATGCGGTCTCGTTTGATCCCTGGTCTCCCGATACGAGTTTCTTGTCGGTCTCGGAAATGAGCACCCCTTTGCCTGAGGAGTTCATTCTGGAGGCATATCCCAATCCGTTCAACAGTTCGGTGCGCCTGCGACTTGTTCCTGTGGAGATACAGATAGTGGAAGTAGAGTTGCTTGATTTATTGGGACGGGAGGTGGCGGAGATTTGGAGGGGGCCGCTGGCTTATCGAAAGGACATTGGCTACGATGCATCGCGGCTGGCTTCCGGAGTCTACTTCGCCCGCGTGACAGATGTAATTTCCCGCAGGCAAATGGCCATCAAGAAGCTAATGCTGATGAAGTAGCAACAAGTTCGAACTGAAAAGGTCTCAACGACAAAGGGCGAGCCACTATGGCTCGCCCTTATCACAAGCGACTCCGGGATTCTATTCCACCCAGTCGGCGATGAAGATGTTCGTTTCGCGAGTGTCTTTCTGTTCGCCGCGGTTGGAGGCGAAGATCAGTTTCTTGCCGTCGTACGACCACATTGGAAAACCCTCGAATACGGGCGACGTCGTAATGCGTTCCAGATCAGAGCCGTCCGGGCGAATGCGGTAAAGATCGAAGTTGGGCATACGGCTCTTGGACGTGTCCGCAAAGTTCGAGGTGAAGATGATCCATTGGCCGTCCGGACTCATGTACGGGCAGAAACTCGCCTTGCCAAGTTCCGTCAATTGCCGCTGGCCGGTGCCGTCACTGTTCATAATCCAGAGTTCCAGCCGCACAGGGGATACCGCCATCTTCGACCACAGATCGTTCCACTTCGTCAGCTCGGCCGGATTGCGGGGATGAAACGAGCGATAGACAATGTACTTGCCGTCGGGCGAGAAGAACGGGCCGCCGTCATAGCCAACGGTGTAAGTCAGGCGGCGCACGTTGGAACCGTCCACATTCATCTTGTAGAGTTCCAGATCGCCGTCGCGCGCGGACGTGAAGACAATCTCCTTGCCATCGGGGCTGACCGCGGCTTCGGCATCATAGCCGGGCGCATTCGTCAGCCGGCGCAGATTCGAACCGTCGCGATTCACGCAATAGATGTCAAAGTTGTACAGCCCCCAGACGTATCCCAGCGAGTGATCCGGCTTGGGCGGGCAGGGATCTGCTTCGTCGTGAGTGGAGGCATAGATCAGTTCATCCGTTCCGGGAACAAAGAAGGAGCAGGTAGTCACGCCTTTGCCCGTACTGACCAGCTTGAGCTCTTGCCCGTCCGGTGTCATGGTAAAGATCTGATCGCACGTGAATTTGTCACGTGTGGACTGAAATACAACGGCTTTGCCGTCTTGAGAGAAGTACGCTTCCGCGTTTTCGCCGCCGAAGGTAAGCTGCTTGATGTTGGCCAAATGCGTCTCGCCGTCGTAATGCAGCGGCTCGGCGCTAACGATAAACGAAGATGCGAAAAGTGACAAAACGGTGCAGAGCAGGAAACGGAAACAGAGCATTTGTGTCATTAGCGGTTAGGTGACTTTAAGACGGCGTGGGTGATTTGCTCCTGGCCGTCGCGGATGTAGTGGACTTCCACGCTGTCGCCGGGCGCATACCGGCGGAGGGCGAATACAAAATCATAGATGTTGTTGAGCTTGACGTCGCCCATCTTGGTGAGCAAGTCACCGCCCTTGATTCCGGCTTTTTCGGCCGGGCCTTCGGGGCGCACGCCGGAGAGCAGTACGCCGATGATGGAATCCGCCTGTGCATAGTCGGGAATCGTCCCGAACGTCACGCGGAATCTTCCGCCTTGGTCCGGCGGCGGCTCCGTCGCTTTCACAAATGTGAGCGGCTTGTTCATGCCATCAATGCCGCGCACGAGGTTGTCCGTCAACATCACCGCGCGGGACATGTCGGCAAAGTTGATCTTATCCCAATCGTCGGAAGCCTTGTGATAATCCTCGTGCGCGCCGGAAAAGAGGAACAGCACCGGCTTTTCCGCGAGGAAGAAATTCATGTGATCGGAGGGCCCGTAGCCGTCGCCTTTGCAGGTGATGTCCAAACCGACGAACTTGTTCGCATCGGCGACAAGCTGGTCAAACTCCTCGGCAGTATTACAGGAGAGCACGCTGAACTTGTTGTCTTTGATGCGTCCGACCATGTCCAGATTGACCATCGCGCGGACGTTGTCAAGACTTAACGGGAAATTCTTGACCAGATGACTGGAGCCGCCCAAGCCCGTCTCTTCGGCCGTGAAGGCCACAACGAGAATCGTGGAAGTCGTGGGTTTGCTCACGACAATTCGCGCCTCTTCCAGAATCGCCGCCACGCCGCTGGCGTTGTCATCGGCTCCATTGTGAATCAGCCCCGGCTTTTCTTCGAGACTGCCGCTCTGTCCGAAACCGAGATGATCGTAATGCGCGCCGAGCACAATGACGGAGTTTGGATCGCCCTTCACGATGCCGCCGACGTTCTTTACGTTAACGGTTTCGCGCGTCAATTCTGTGGATACTGTGACCGCAAAGGGTTTCCCTTCCTCATCGGCAATAGACATGCTGCGCGGCTCGGTATTGCTGTCAATCGAGCGCTGCAGTTTCTCCAGCTCAAACTCGGGAAAGAGCCTTGCCAGTGCGGCTCGTGTGATACGCAGGGCGGGAATGCCGCAATCAATGTAGGGCTCGTCTGAACGCGGGACGCGCAATTGTTCCGCGTCCGTTCCGGCGTAAATCGGACCTTCTACGTAGAGAATAGCGACGGCGCCCTTGAGTTTGGCGTTGCCGGCTTTGTTGCGCATCCCGGCATGCGACGTGTAGTTCGTCCCTTCAAACTTGGACGTCGTATCGAATTCGCCCGGCTCGCCCGACATGCACAATACCACCGCGCCCTGAGTCTCCAAGTCGGCGAAGTCGTCGTAACTGTATTCCGGGGCAATGATCCCGTAACCGGCAAACACAACCGGCCCGGTGACCGAACCGGGGCTGGAAAAGCCCAGCGGCATAATGCCGGAAGCGGTATCTACTTTCGTCTCACCCAAGCTAACGAAGTTATTTGCCTGGAGATGCACGCCCCAGCCCATATCAAAGGGCTGGAAATAGCTGTCGCCAAAGGCCGGAGACAGGCCGATTTCCTTCATTTGATCGGCTATGTACGCGGCCGCCTCGTCAAGACCTTTAGTACCAATTCCGCGCCCTTCGCGGGCGTCATCGGCCAAATAGCGGGTGTGGGCGCGCAGTTGATCTTCCAGTGCGTCGGCGAATGCCGTCTGAACGAGGCTGCCGGCAACAAGAAGGATCGCAACAAAAAAGCGTTTCATGCGGATGCTTTTGGTTAAGATAGGAAAACGACCTGTAAATTTGCCAACATTTCCGGCGATTAGCAAGCGCGAGGGCGTTGCCAATTGAAGAAATTTTTGTATATTGAATCGGTGCTTGCCTGACAACCTATTGTACGCTGTAGGGTTAGTCAACAAACAGAGTCCGGTTCAAACGATGCGACGATCATCAAATCACAAAGGCACGGCCGTGCTGGAGCCGCCGCGCGAACTATCCCCGGAGGAAGTCGCGTTTCGCGATAATCCCGTATTATTTGTCGAAGTCGCGCGCGATTGGGCGGCGGGAGGCAATGCTCCGACGCCGGCGCATGAAGCATGGCTGCGTGAGCTTCCGGTACGCAGGATTCGCGAGCCGAAAGCCGCCCGCGCCGCGTTATGGGAAGTGCTGTCCTATCCCGAACGAGGCCGGGCACTCGCGTGGCTCGACCGGACGGGACTCTTGGAAGAGATCTTTCCCATCTGGTACGGCGAAGCAAGACTCCGTGAACTTCGCTTGAAGGCCGTCGAAGAAGTGCATCTCGAACGGTGGGCCAAGGGGTTATCCAAATTGGCGCTGAATCGGTTGAATAAGTACATGGATCAGCGCATTGATAACCAGCTCAACGGCTGGGCCTTGGCATCGCTGGCCACGCTGCTGCTTGAGAGCAACGGATACACGGAGCGATACGGCGAGCGCTTGAACGAAGAGCTGCGCGAGCTTGGTGCCACCGATAATGAGCGGATGCGCGTTTTGACCGCGGTCATCGAGAATCCATTCCTGCAGGTCGCCTTCGCCCGCGAGAGTGAATATGCCGAGCAGAAGTTCTCACCCACCACAATTGTGGCCGTGCTGGCGACCTTGTTTGCCGATGAGCGCGCGACGAGCGAGCAGCGCGCCCAAGCCATGCGGCTGGCCGACCGCATGCTCACGAAGTAGCGAATGAAGATTCGCATTGACGTCTGGCTGCATCGCGCGCGCTTGTTCAAGTCGCGGACACAGGCGACGAGCGCTTGTCGCGAAGGCAAGATCATGATCAGCGAAAAGTTCGCGGATGCCGGTGATCTGGTACAGGAAGGAAATGAGATCAAGATCCGCCAGCGCGGATTGTACCGCGCCTACCGTGTGCTCGAGGCGGCGGACATCAACCTGTCGAAGCAGGAAGCAAAGCGGATGTACGAGGAGATCACCGCCCCGGACGTGATTGAGAAGTTCCGGGAAGTCGAGACCGCGAGCAAAGTCTGGAGAATGTCATCAAAGCAAGGAGACGGCGCGCGCCCGACGAAGAAGTCGCGTCGCGACATTGACAAGTTGCGCGGACGGTAAGTAGAACGAAGGAAATGTAATTGAGGCGGCCACCGGCCGCCTTTTCCATGCCGTTACGTCCGAGGCAAGAGCTGCTCACTGGCCCGCAGGATGCTCTCGGGCGTAATTTTTCCGATACAGCCCAGCTTCGCACATTCTGCTTCCACACATTGCGGGCGCGTCTCACAGGGCGCGATCAGCACCACGTTGCGCGGATTCTGCGGATCATTCCAATTCGCCGGATTGCCCGGGCCGAAAATCGTGACGGTGGGAATGCCGCATGCTACGGCGATGTGCTTGGGACTGGAATCCGGTCCAATGTATAGTTGACTATGGCGATACAGCGCGGCCAGCGTCGGCACTCGCGCATTGTCGAGATGCGGAACAGGGGATGCAAGCTGCTGCAGAATTTCCTTGGCAAACACCCCTTCGCCCGGACCGGACGTCAGGATGATTGCATGACCCTTACGGCGCAGTTTTTCAATCACGCGTGCGGTCAGGGGAGCGGGGTAGCGCTTGGCCGGATTCGCACTGCCGGCCGCAACGGCAACGAGCGGGAGGCTGGCTCCCACACTCTGAAGCAACTCTGTCACGCGGGAAACTTCGACCGGATCGGAACAATCGGAATAGATTTCCAACTCACGACCGGCTGCAGGAACGCCCAGCAGTCTCAGGATTTCAAGTCGCAGATCAACAGCGTACGTGTTGCGATCGCTTGGTTCTTCCACAACGCGATGCGTAAACGCCCAGCGCCGGCCAAAGCGATCCAGCCCGACGCGGACGCTCGCCCCGGACAAAAACGCAAACTGTGCGCTGCGCGGATTGGAAAAGAAATCAATCGTCCAGTCGTACTTCTGCTCACGAAGTTTGCGCACGAACTTAAGCCATGACTCGCCGCTGCCTTGGCGCGGCGCCACGAGCAGGCGATCCACCAGCGGATGTCCGCGGAGCACTTCATCCGTTGGGCTTTCCGCCATGAAGTCGATTTTCGCCTGCGGAAGGTGTGCGGCCAGCGCGCGCAAAGCCGGAGTGCCCAGCAGCGCATCGCCGATTCGCCGCAACTGAATCACGAGAATTCGCCGGATGTCACTCTGCTCTGATCCCCCTTCTTCACGGAGGGATGCGCCTTTTAGGATCATGAGCGAGGGGAGAAACGAAGTTCAAGCAGAGGTGCGGGGCCGGCACCGGCCAGCGGCAGCGCGCGCACGATTACGGCATCGGCGGACACATGTACGGAAAGGTAGTGGTGCATGTCGTCCACCGTCGTCAGCTTGGACCCGGCGCCACCGGAAATAATGTATGTTACGCCGTCACGAGTTTCGGAAAGCAGAGAATGGATATGACCGGAGAACACGGCGCTCACTTCGTGCGTGCGAAACAACTCATGCAGGCGATCGGCATGTTCGCGCCGCTCCATCGCATAGAACGTATGGTCACGCAATTCGAACACCGGTTTGTGGCAGAAGACAAACACAAACGGCGCTGCGCTCGCCGACAGCGTGCTTTCCAGCCAGGCGAATTGCTCTTCTTCCACGTGCCCCCAGGCGTTATTCAGAAGGACAAACTGGACGGAGCCGAGTCGAAAGGCGCGATTGTCGGCCCCCAACAACGCGTGGAAATAGCGCAGGTCATATTCCGTTCCGCGAAAGACGTCGTGATTGCCGGGAATGGCCGCGAGCGGAACCGGAACGTATCGCAGCAATTGGCGTACGCGGCGAAACGCGAGGCCGCGAGCGCTGGTGGCCAAGTCGCCCAGGGAGATGGCAAAATGCGGCCTGTACATCTCCATCACGCGGGTTAACGCACGAAACACGAAATAACCGCCGCGGCGTGCGGTGACGGGAGACTCTGCTCCCGTCACGTCGCCAAAAAGCATAAAACTGAAGTCGCTCTGGTCCGCGACTGCTGTGGGACTCCCATTCCAGTCGGAAACGTTCTTGAAGGAACGAAAATCATTGCCGCCAAAAGAGAATCCATTGCTCTGCAAGAGCGATTTCGGGATCCTTCGCCCGTAAAAGGCTCGGTGGGCAATAGCTGCCACAACTCCGCCCACGGCAAGGATCAACAGCCACGGCCAATAAGATGGACCACGTAAGGTCTCGTCGGGTTGAAAGTCCTGAGGCAGAAAATCTGCGCGCGGCCAAAGCAGCGCGCCAAACCACATTCCAACGGCGAAGAGAAGCGCAAATCCCCAGCGGGGGAGGTTAGCAATTGCCACCAGAATCAAAGCTACAGCGAGCGCGAGGGCAAGCATGGTTGCGGGCAGCCCGAGGACGGGAACCCCCATTCGACCATCCCAGGAAAATGCGCTGAATGCCGCGACGATCAACGCCGCGAGTATGAACGGGAGTGCCAGCAGCCGGCGGCGTGCTTGCGGCAAATCGGTAGCAAATGATTCCAATAAAAGGTCACCGGCCAGCAAGGCTAAGACCGGACTGACCACCGCTGCGGCCGCATTCATGTTTGTGCCGGTGGCGATTGTCAGCGACATCGTCCCGATCAGCGTCACCAGCGCGCCAAGATGCCACGGCTTTTCGTAGCGCGGCATGAATAATAATCCGAGAAACACAACCAAGACATAGGCCCGCCACGGCAGCAAATCGACGATCACCAGAGCGTCGCCCGTCGTTGCTGGCACAAACAGATAAGGAAAAGACGCTCCTCCGAAATGCCGCAGCAGCATGCCGATTCCGTAGCTCGAGACGAGCAGAGAAATCACCACAACGCGTCGCGACG
>CAYJKM010000009.1:11393-39097 GCA_964370805.1 uncultured Alphaproteobacteria bacterium
GGCGAACACGAATACAAACGCGCCGGCAAAGGTGAAATAAGCAAACCCGGCGATCAGCAGCAGCCCCGCCAGCATGGCCAGAAAGAAGCGCTTCTGCTCGCCCACGGATCGTGATGCAAACCAAATCGTCGCACTCACAAGCAGCAAGAGCATGCCGACCGGTAGCATGCCGGGATCGGAGATGACCAGGCCAACGGCAGGGATCGAGCAAAAGATCGCGGCAAAGTACACTCCGCGTCCGCGCGCACAGAGCGTCTCCGCCGCGTCGTACACGAGCGCCAGCGTCAGCAAGCCGAGCGCGAGCAGAATCGGAACAAACGCGCGCTCCAGATACGGCATCTCCCAAGCGCTGATCAGGAACGGTCCCCAGCCAAGCGCGGCAACCAACACGAACAACCCGGCCGCAGCCAGTTTCTCGTAACGCAATTGAGCGGAAGATGTGGTCATGATTGCCTGCGCAAAGTGATCTCGAACAACTGCTCGAATTCCTGCATGGATTTGTCAAATGCAAATTCGGTCCGCGCCCGTTCGCGCATGGCCGTGCCCAACCTGCGGCGAAGGTCCGCGCTGCTTGC
This sequence comes from uncultured Alphaproteobacteria bacterium, assembly GCA_964370805.1. Classification (GTDB taxonomy): domain Bacteria; phylum Electryoneota; class RPQS01; order RPQS01; family RPQS01; genus CAYJKM01. Next base: position 11,969 of record CAYJKM010000009.1, read on the forward strand.
CAAATCACGCACTCGTTTCGTCATCGCTTCGACATCTCCGGGTATCACTGCATAATCGGATAATTCTTTGGTGAAGATCTCCGGGACCGAACCGACCGCAGAAGATACGCAAGGCACACCGGCCGCCATTGCTTCCAGCAAGACGTTGGGCGTGCCTTCCTGAGCAGACGTGAGTAGAAAGATGTCCGCATCGCCGATGATCTCAGCCAGATCGGGAAGGAAGCCCGTAAACAGAATGTGCTCGTGAAGCCCGCACGACCGTACGTCACTTTCGAGCGCAGCTCGATCCGGCCCCTCGCCGGCAATCAGAAAGCGGGCACGGGGAAAATCAGGAATCACACGCGACGCAACTTCAACGATCCGGTCGAATCGTTTTTGTGATTCGATGCGTCCGGCCGAGAGAATGAGCAGTTCAGAATCGGAGACGTTGAACCGGTGGCGGAGTTCGCCCGGCTCTTGCGGGCGAAACGGCACACCGTTGTGAATGATAGGAATGCGGGTAACATCAATGCCGAGTGCGGCGTATTCATCACGAATTACCCGCGCATTCACAACAATCCTTGTCAGAACTTTCTGCGCGAGCCAGCGATGATGGATTCGCTTCCGCAGCAACGGGAAGCCATGCCGGGCAATGACGGGAATACTTAGTCTGCGTGCGGCACGGCCGAACTGCCACGCTTCCTTGTTGAAATTCACGACGACCAGTTCCGCTCGAAACGTCGCTAAGATGCGCCGCGCGCGACGCACCGCCAAGGGATCAAAATCGCCGCCGAACGAACACACCAGAGCGGGAAGTCCGCGGCCTTGAGCGGCGGCGACAAGTTTAGAGACCGGTCTGCCGACGACCAACACATCGTGTGCTTGCGCGCGAAACCAATCCGCGGCCTCGATCGTCCATTTCTCGCCCCCGCCCCAGCTCGCCGGCCAGGCTGAATTCACAAAGACGAGCCTCACCCCTCCGCTGCCTGTCCGCCTGCGGCGAGATCGCGCGACGCGGACTCGAAAAGCGGCATCAAGGTTCCATAGAGCGGACTGCGAGCCAGCAAGTCGAGATGTGTCCCCGTGTCCACAATCTGCCCTTCGTCGAGCAGGACGACGCGATCGGCATAACGGATCGAACTCAAACGATGCGCAATAATAATCACCGTGCGCTCCTTGAACAGTTCGTCAAGCGCGTGCTGAATTAACCGCTCGGACTCACTGTCCAGCGCTGACGTCGCTTCGTCGAAAATCAGTATCGGCGAGTTCTTGATCAATGCGCGAGCAATCGCGATGCGCTGTCGCTGGCCGCCGGAGAGCTGCGTGCCGCGTTCGCCGACCACCGTGTCAAGGCCATGCGGCATGGCGTGAACGAAATCGGTCGCATGCGCCCGGCGAATGGCGTCCTGCAGCCGGGCCTCGTCCACCTGGCCCAAGCCGTAGCAGACGTTGTAGCGCACCGTTTCGTTGAACAGGAACACGTCCTGACTGACCGTACTCACCAGCCGCCGCAGTGAGTGCAGCGAAATCTCATTGACCGGGATGCCGTCGATCACAATCCGGCCCTGCTGCACCTCGTAAAAACGCGGAATCAAGTTTGCCAGCGTGCTCTTGCCGGAGCCGCTGCGTCCAACCAGCGCAATCTTCTCGTTTCGCCGGATGGTGAGATGGATATCCTTCAACACCCAATCGGGCGATGTCGGATAGCGAAACGAGACTCGCTCAAAGGCAATGCCGCGCTCAAACGAGCGCAATTCTCTGCCCGAGGAGTCAAGCGGTTCCGGCGGCTCGTCAAAGACGTCCTCGAGGCGGGCAGCGGCAGCCGCCCCGACCTGCAGGTTATTGAAGATTCCGCCCACGCCGCGAATCGGCGCGAGTCTCGCAAACAACACGACGATGAACCGGATGAAATCTTCGGCATCCAGTAACTCTCCCGAGAGCACCTGTTGTCCGCCAAACAGCAGGACCATCGCGATGATCACGACCCCAATCGTCTCCGAGAGCGGCTGGGCGAGCCGGTCGAGGCGAACCAGCCGCAGACCGTGATAGAGCAATTCCGAAGACCGCTTTTCAAACCGCTGCGATTCGAATTGCTCGGTGCCGGACGCTTTCACCAGCCGCGCTCCGCTGATTGCCTCTTGCAAATGCGAGGAGACCTCAGCCAGTTTAGATTGAATCCGGCTGCTTTTGCGTTTGAGGCTTTTGCCCGTGAGGCGATAGATGAACCCGAACAGCGGCAGGATGATTAGCGCAGATAGCGTCAACTCCCAGGAAATCGAAAGCAGAATCACGAGCAGCGTCAGAACGGTCAGCGGATCGCGCACCGCCTGTGTGAAGACACGCTGGAACATGATGCTGACCACATTGACGTCGTTCATCACGTTCGACATCAACTCCCCGGTCGAGCGGCGATCAAAGTATGAATATGGCAGCTGCGCCAGATGCTCGAACAGCCGGTCGCGCAGATCCTTAACCATCCGCTGTTCGACGTAGGAGACGAAGTGCATCTGGCCGTACGCGAACAGATTCTTGATGGCGAACACGGCGATCAGCGTGATGCACAGGCGCGGCAGCATGTCGAGCGGATCGGTGCCGCCGCCCGCGAACCACTCCCAGGAGCGCGCCTTGAGCGTTTCGTACACTCCCTCCAATCCTCCCGACGGGATCGGAACGGGCTTGGCTTCCGTTTGTCCGGGCAGAAAGATGATCTTCAGCACGGGCGCAACGAGCCAGAGCGACAGCGCATTGAACGCCACGTAAAACAGCGTGCAAATCGCCGTCGCCACCAAGTAACCGGGATAGCGTTTGAAAGGATTAAGAAACTTGAGGTAGGTGGTCATAGGTGCGGACGACGATCCGGGTTCTCGTGATCGAATGTCCACCGTGCGGCGTTCGTCAAAATGTAGTTTTGTACGTTACCGAGCTCTTCAAGTGACCTGATAATACGATCATAACAGTCTTCTTGCCAGAGCTTGCGACTGAAGGGCGGCCATTTCCCTTCCTTGACGCCAGTGATGTAATTAACCGTTGTGATCGATTTAAATGCACCGACGATATCGCTGAGCGCTGTGCAGCCCTCAGCCGGTTGGCCTTTGACAAATGCCGGGACTGTAGCCACACCCCTTGTGGGTGTTCTGAGAGATGTCACGTCAACGGTAAAAAGCGCTCCCTTGCCCATCGTCAATTGTTCTTTGGCAAGCGCGCTTCGAGGTGCGGACAGTTGAAAGTCACCATTCTCGATAGTGACAATTGCGTGCACATGATTCGGCATAATTACGAAACTGTCGAGCCGCATGGACGAGAATCGCTCTGGCAGCCTATTCCAAACGGTCTCAATCATTCGCCCTGCATCATTGAGATGCATTTGATCTTCACTGACGGTGCCAAAAAGGCAAAGACGGTTCTGCGTACAGAGTGTAATGAAATAAGCTCCGCCGCTCGTGTAATCATAACCCGCAAGTCGATGCGATTTAGGAAAAGACAACATAACAGATGATATTCGTCTGTACCCGAACACCCACAAGGGGTGTGGCTACAAAGACAGAAGAAATGCTTCTAATTTGTTCCCCATTGTTTCCCAATTAAACGTATTCTGAATCGCTTCTCTGCCTTCTTCCGCCCACCGCTTGCGCCATTCCGGATGCTGATAGGCTTCAATAATCGCCTTTCCCATGGCGTCCGCATCGCCGACCGGAACCAGTCGTCCGCGCACGCCGTCAGTGATGATTTCCGCCGAGCCCGGTATGGCCGTAGCAAGGAGCGGCGCACCCGCCGACCATGCTTCCAGAATGAAATTGGAGACGCCTTCGCGAAACGAAGAGGAAACGGCGAGGTCCGCTTGCGCGAGCGCGGCCGGAAGATTGGTGGTAAATCCGCCCAATCGAACGACACCGTTCAAGCCCAGTGCGGCGATCTGCTGCCGCAGCGGATCTTCGCGGTCGCCGCGACCGAAAATGACCACGCGTAAGTTCGGAATCTCGTGAAATGCAATCGCGGCAGCCCTTGTCAGCACATCGAATCCTTTGTCCGACTCCACGCGCCCTGCCGCCACGACCAAAAAGTCTCCGTCACGTTTTAGCACCGGCAACGGTTCATTGCCGGGCTCGCTGTCCACGCCGTTGTAGATGACCCGGATGCGTTCGGCCTTCACCCACGGATAGCGCGCAATCGACTGCTTCACCGCCTCGGCGTTTACCACAATCCCGTCCGGGAACACTCCGTAACGCAGGCGCTCCTTGATCGTGTTGCGCAATTCGCGGGTAATACCCATGCGCATCACGTACTTCGCGCGCGTTCCCATCCGCGCAAATCCCGAGAGCCAGTAATCACGGCTGCGCGTCGGCAGAATCACGTCAATTTCATGCTGCTTGAGCAAGCGCCGCAACGCAAGCACGGTCTTAATGTCAGCGTCATTCAAGAACGGCAGTACAACCTGCTCGACCGGCGCATGAAAATGTCCCTGCCAGATCGCCGGTTCGCGGATCGCCATCCACACCTGATGCCCGCGAGCCTGCAGAGTCTCTGCCGCTCGCAGAGTCCATTTCTCATTCCCACCCCAAACCCGCGAGGCATTGACAAAAAGTATCTTCAAACTGCAAGACAATGATGATTATGCAAATATGGCTAAATCCGGCGGGAAAATCAAACCTCTACTCCTTGCCGCGACAGGAGATCGGGGAAAATTCGGAGGCCGGAAACGTGGAGTTTCCTTTCTCGCTTCACAGTAGTTTATCTTTCAGCAAGCTGTGAATCCTCCCCCGTAAGTCTAAATTAACCTTTCTCTTGACTCCTCGTACTTTTTTTTGCATATTCAGACCGTCAAGGATGAAAGAAGTAGCTAACAATGTTAGATGCTTCTAACATTATTTTCATCCTACTGATTCCTATAGGATTACTTCATGCAGTACGCTTCCGACTTTGGCGGCCCCGGCGATGCAAATGCGATCTCCAGCGCCGTGCCTCTCGATTCTTTGCCGATTGGTACCCGCGGCCGGGTGGTCGCAATGGACGAAACGTCCGAAAACCTGCTGCGCTTGATGGAGATGGGTCTCATCCCCGGAGTATCGGTTGTCGTTGAACGCACGGCGCCGTTTCGTAGTCCGTTGAGCCTCCGCCTGCCGGGATGCACTCTGGCCATTCGCCGCGAAGAAGCGCAGCGCGTGCTGGTCGTTCCGGTGACTGAAAATGAAATACTAAATTCAGCCGTCTGACCTGCCGTGACCGTGCTCCCAAAAGTTCCGCTACAAGTTTCCGCACGCACCGCTTCGCGCCGTTTGATTGCGATCGCCGGTAATCCCAACGCGGGCAAGACGACGATTTTCAACGCACTTACCGGTACGCGGCAGAAAGTCGGAAACTACCCCGGCGTCACGGTTGAACGCAAAACCGGACAATTACGACTGCCATCCGGCGAGATAGTTGATGTCGTCGATTTGCCCGGCTGTTACAGTCTCGCGGCGCGCTCGCCCGAAGAGCAAATTGCACACGACGTACTGCGCGGGGAGCTGGATGACCGCCGCCCGGACAAGATTGTGGTCGTGATTGATGCGTCGAATTTGCAGCGCAACTTGTTTCTGGCCACGCAGCTTCGTGATCTCGGCATTCCGATTGTCGTGGCCCTGAACATGATGGATATCGCGCGCGAGCGCGGCGCCGAAATTACTCCGGACAAACTGCAGGACGCCATTGGGTGTCCTGTTGTTGCATTGGTCGCGCGTCGCGGCGAAGGCTTGACCGAGCTGATTGCCCAGCTTGAAGAGACCGCGTGCGAACGCTGTGACTGCGCAATGCCGCGCTTCATCGATTGCCTTCCAACAGAACTGGAAGAACCGGTGCACGCGCTGGCCGATGGTTTGGTATCGAGCGGCATGGCCGATCACGAATCCGCACGTTCCGAAGCACTCTGGCTGCTCGTCTCCACGTTTGAAGGAGATGATGCCGTCAAGATTTCCGCCGCGCGCGCCGCGCTGGCCAAGCGCGTCCGCAAACAGTTCAAACTCTCAAGCCGGCAGGTGCGAGCGATTGAAACCAGCGCGCGTTACCGGTATTTGAAAGACTTGATGTTCCTCGCGTCCTGCGTGGAACAAGACCTGCCCCACCGCCTCACACACTTGCTCGACAGCGTGCTCCTACACAAAGTTTTCGGTCCGCTGATCTTTGTGGCGGTCATGGCGCTGGTCTTCCAATCCATTTTTTCGTGGGCGGCCCCGGCCATGGATGGCATCGAAGCTCTGGTTGGCTCACTGACCTCGCTGGCTGGGTCGATACTGCCGGAAGGACTCTTCAAAGAGCTGATGCTCAACGGAGCACTTGCCGGTGTTGGCAACGTGTTGGTCTTCCTGCCGCAAATTCTCGTGCTGTTCCTGTTCATCGGAATCCTGGAAGACGTCGGCTACATGGCCCGTGCCGCTTTCCTGATGGATCGTGTGATGGCCAGGGTGGGTCTCGATGGACGCGCGTTCTTGCCGCTGCTGTCGAGTTTCGCCTGCGCCATTCCGGGGATCATGGCCACGCGCACCATTGCGGGTCGCAAAGACCGCTTGGTGACGATTCTCGTGGCGCCGCTCATGTCCTGCAGTGCACGCCTGCCAGTCTATACGCTGGTCATCGGCACAGTGTTCATGACGCAGAAATCCATTTTCGGCGTGTTTACCCTCGGTGGTTTGGTGCTTATGAGCATGTATGTGCTCTCCATTGTCATGGGAGTGTCGATTGCGGCCGTCTTCAAGACGACCATTCTTAAAAGCCCGCGCCCGCCGCTGCTGCTGGAACTTCCGACCTACAAGCTGCCGTCGCCCAAGACGCTCGCTTTGAATTTGATGGATCGCGCACGCCTGTTTGTGATTCGCGCCGGCACCGTGATTCTTGCCGCGACGGTAATCCTGTGGGCCATCATGCACATTCCGCTGCGAGCCACCGATACGTCGTCCTTTGACGCGGCGAGACAGACCATTGCGGCAAACTCCGCTGCCGGAAATGAATCGGCACTGGCAAAGATCAACGCGCAAGAAGCTGCCGCAAAGCTGGAAAACAGCCTGGGTGGCGGCCTTGGCAAGTTGATCGAGCCGGTCATCGCCCCGCTCGGCTTCGACTGGAAAATCGGCATCGGACTGATTTCGAGCTTCGCCGCGCGGGAGGTGTTTGTCAGCGGCATGGCGGTCGTCTACGGAGTTGGCGAAGCGGACGAAAACTCTGCTTCCTTGCGCGAGACCATGCGCGCTCAAGTTCATTCAAACGGCGCAGCCGTATATAGTCCGCTCGTCGGCATCGCGCTGATGGTTTTCTTTGTCTTGGCCTGTCAGTGCATTTCAACAGTTGCGATTGTCAGGCGCGAGACACTGAGCTGGCGCTGGCCGCTATTCATGATCGCTTACATGAGCGTACTCGCCTGGGCCGGAGCCTTTGCGGTCTATCAGGGCGGCAAACTGCTGGGGTTGTCGTAAGATGTCTCCTTTGCTCGACACACTGCTTGTGATTGTTCTCGTCTCAGCGGCGGCAGTCTATCTCGTCGTACGCAAGGTGCGCTCCTTGAAACGAATCAGCCGCGCCTGGGATACCGGCCATGCAGATAGCTGCCATCACTGCCCCGCCATTCAGATTCGGCAGGCACAGCGCGCGAAATTGGAAGCAAAGTTCGAAAAATAGGCCGATGACAAAGTTGTGAATGCATAAGCAGGCGGCCTAAGGCCGCCTGCTTCAATCTGGCGCCTGCCGACGCGTTCATCCTCTGAGGCGAAGCCGCTCACCCACCAGTTGCTCGAATTTGTCCATATTTTTTTGTAAATTGAACTCTTGCACAGCGAACTGGCGCGCGTTCCGGCCCAGCTGCCGGCGAAGCGCGGGATTCGTCACCAGTTCGCGCACGGCTCTCTCAAGTTTGTCCACGCTTTCGACGTACTGGCCAAGCAAGTGAGTACGGATCAGCCGTTCCGGATCCACTTCAAGCGATGCAACCGGCACGCCATGCAGCCAGGCCTGCACAAAGGTGTTGGGAAATCCCTCGATCGGCAGACTGGTCTTGACATGCACATGCGCCGCGCGGAAATAGCGGTTGACGTCGGCAAGCGGCACAAATCCATCGTAGCGAAAACTCGGAACCGCTTCTCGCGTGCTTTCGATGAGCCGGTCGTAATGCTCGTCGTAGGACTTGCCGATCATCACAAATTGAGCGTTCAAGTCGGAGCAGCGCTTGGCCAGGTCAAGGAACAGTTCCGGACGCTTGATTGCCTTGATCGAATCCGCCCAGAGTATGATCGGCACGCCATCGTGCGATTGCATGTCGGTGGCGGGCACATCCGGGTGGCTGTTGCGGAGCACAACTGACTTCACGCCCAGCCGGGCGAGTTGTTCCTGCTGGTCACGGTGTTGTGCCAGGACGATGTCGGCACCGGCCCGTCCCTTTCGTGCAATTGAATTCCAGTAAAGGAAGACCGGCATCCGCCGCACGAATAGATGCACCGGAAGCATCCGCCAACCTTGCACCAGAAACGGCCACGCCCGGCCATCGTTCTTTGACGCGGCAGCCCACATGACCACTGTCTTTTGCGGCTTGTCGCGCACGACATTCCCGACGTAGGGATCGAACGTGCGCGTGTACACCACGTCCGGCTGCAGTTCAGTAAGCAAACGGCGCAGCGGTTCGCGATTGCCTTTCCAATAAGAAGGGTTTTCCGGCAGAGCATGCAGCGTGACGCCGTCCAGCGGATTGGTCTCGGGAAGTGCGACTGTCTCGCTGGCATAGTGCACGTCCCAGCCGCGCGCGGCAAGCTCGCGAGCCATCATCGCGGCCTGCATCTCCGCTCCGCCGGTGTAACGCAGGTAATGATACCGCAGCACAAACAGAATGCGCGGCTTCACGGCTTGTCTCCGAATTGCACTACCCACTGATGAACAGTCAGCAGGCCGCGCAACAGACCGTTGTCAAAAACCCCCTTGCGATAGGCATCATGGAAGCTGCGAACAGCCGCGGGATTGAAAACCGGCAGATGTTCCAGGTTCTCCAATGCAGCAGAAACATCCGCCCGATGTCGCCGGTCATGCAGCGCGCGCGGATGGTCGTAGTTGAATTTGGGATGACGATAGATCGTCCGGCCGAGCAATGGACCCAGGACGTCATCCACGGTTGACCAGAGTTTGCGCCAACTGCGCGCCGCGAGCATGTCAATCCCGCCGCTTTGATCAATGGGAAATCCGTAGTTCCGTTTCGTGGGGAAACGGTATAGTTCGGGAAAGCGGAGCTTCATCGCCTGTCGATACGCCCGTTGTCCCAGTCGTTCCTCGGCGGGCAGGGCAAAAGCCGTGTCGAGCACGCGCCGGTGAATGAACGGCATCAGAAAGAAGGCCTGACGCCGTGCGGGGGTGACGGCATAATGCGTGCGGTTTGTCGTATGCGTTCCGAAATACCAGAAGTCGAACCGCTCCTGCATCAATTGACCGGGAAGCGCGCGCAACTCGTCTTCAAGCTGCAGCGGATCCCGCGTGGGTTCACTGAGCAGCGGCAATACCTCCGTCCACGGGACAACATCCCCGGCTTTGCGGAGCAGGCCGAGCATTTCCTCCTCGCGCCCCGCCACCGGTTCCAACGGAGCTTTTCCTTCTTTGGAGCCAAACACTGGATCGCCGATGTACCCGCTGAGCAGCAGACTTCCAACCGGCAGCGCTTCGCGGAATGGTTTCACCGAATAATCGGGAACCGTCCAGTACATGCCTTCCGCTGTAGCGAAGTTGTCGCGCAGGATCTCTCCGATCGGCCGCTCATCCATCGGCAGTGCGATGTTCTTCACACCCAGCTTGCGCGCTAACGCCGTGCCGATCTTCAAATCAAGGGACGTGGGCAGTCCAAAGGTGAGCGACGTAATGCTCTCGGGCGGCAGAGCTTGCAGCGCGCAACCGAGCAAGAATCGGGAATCCATCCCGCCCGAGATTGGAACGACCAGCTCGTTGACGCCTGAGACTTCAGCACGAACCGCATCGGCAATCGTATTCGCCACGCGTTCCGCCGGGTTTGCTTCCGTGAACACCGGTCGCCGTTGCATCGGCAAATGAGCGCGACGCGTGACGGTGCCAACGCCGTGTTCTACAGTGAGCACTTCGCCTGCGTCCAACTCATACACGTTCTTAAGCGGAGTCAGACGGCGCGGCAGATAACCGTGATGCAGCAAGTAAGGCACCGCGCGCCATTCGATCTCCAGCCCGGGCGCGATGCGGTGCAGACAACGCAGCGAGTTCGCGACGTACCAGCTGCCGCCGTGCTGATAATAAAACCATCTCTGCACGTTGAAAATGTCGGCGGCAATGCTTAGTGTTGAACGCTGCAGGTCGTACTTGAGAGCAATCCAGCTTCCGTCCGGCTCTCCTTCAGGAAAAGCCCAGTCGGCGGCCGATTCAGATGAAATGGGATGCCCGGCAGGAACGGCGGAGGACGATGGAACGCCGACCAGTCTCCCGGCGAAGAAGCGGTAGAACGTCTCCGATGTATGTTCGGCGAGCTGAGGGTAGCAGGGACCGTCGCTTGCGTCGCGGTGGATCTCCCACGCCCGCGTGCTGCTGCGGCCGGAATAGGCGAAACAGATGAGCATCTGTTCCTGTAAATTAGACGAGTTTTTCCACCGCCGCGAGGAACTCTTCCATCTGCTCCGCGTTTCCTAACGTGATGCGCAGGAACCCGGTCATCTTTGGAAGATGGCTCATCGGGCGGACATAAATGTGTTGTTCGGCTAAGGCTGCTTGAATTTTGGCCGGATTGTCGAATTTGATCAGCACGAAATTGGCCGGCGTGGCGCGGTAAAAGAGCCCGAGTCTGGTCAAACCGGCGGTGAGGACGTCCTGCCCGCGCCGCAAGCGCGCCAGCATCGCGTGCAAATATTCCTGATCTTGCAGGGCGGCCAGCGCCGCGACCTGACCGACCATCGAAACGTTCTTGCCGTTGCGAATTAGGTTGACCTGCTCGATGTTGCCCGCTGTGGCAACCACGTAGCCGATCCGCAAACCCGCGAGCCCATACGCTTTCGAAAATGTCCGGCCGACGAAGATGTTCGGCGCTGAGACCGCCAGCCGGATCGAGGTCACACCGGAAAACTCTGCGTACGCCTCGTCAAGCATTAGCATCGTATCCGGATATTGCTGTGCTGCACGCTCGATCTCATCCGGCTTCACCAGCCAGCCGGTCGGATTATTCGGATTGGCAATATAAACCAGGCGCGGATTGTGCTTTGCGATGAGTTGCGCCAGATCGTCGCCGGTGAGCGTGAACAGATCGTCCGGTCCGTCCAGGATCACCCGGCAATCAGCCTCGATGACGTAGATGCGAAAGTTGTCGTACGTCGGCGAGACCATCAGCACGGCATCACCCGGTTGCGTAAACACGCGCACGGCGGATTGCAGCGCGGAGTCCGATCCGCAGTACGTCTGCACGTTGTCTGTCTGGATGTGCCAGTGCTGTGCAACCGCTTCGCGTAGCTTGCGCGAATCCGCGTCCGGATACCAGTTCAGCGCATTCGGACGCGCGAGAAACTCCTGCAAGGCCGCAAACACCTTGGGCGACGGCGGTAACGGCGACTCGTTCCAATCCAGTTTGAGCGGCTTCGTCTCCGGCGGCAGAAACCACGCCTGTTGATTGCTGGGCTTGTAGGGCGGAAAATCTGCGAAACGCAAGCGCGAAAAAGTCTTCTTGTTCATCGATATTTCTGCAGGCGGGGTTGACGATAGCTGCGGATATAGTTTCGGACCGAGCGCGCCGGGTTCAGCAGGCCAAGTGCCTTCGCAGTCGCGCGAAGCTGCGTCCTCAGGCTCGAGGCGGAATCCGCATGACGGAACGACGATAGCTCCGCAGCCAATTGAGCGGGTGGAGTAAAGGCACCGGCCGGGCGAAATGATTCTCTTGTCAAAGGTTCGTTGAACTCCGTGCACGCATAGCCGATCTCATGAGCGTAGTGCGCGTCACTGGCCGCGGCATACGCCTTGCGCGGATAACGGTCAAGCAATTCGAGTGCCAGCGCATTCTCTTCCGGAGTGCACTTGCGGTTGAAGATCTCGATGACGTCCGCCTCCTCAATCGCCCAGTCTCGATCTGCGGCGGAATGTTGCGATCCCGCACCCAGCAGCCCGGAATAAGCACGACACGGATGGGGCAAATAGACCAGCCCGCCCTGGGCGCGAATTTCGCCAATCACCTCGCGCGCCGTCGTTGCCGTGAGGTTGCGGGATAGAAACAGCCCGATGACGTGCGACCCGTCGAACAGCGTGCGCTCGCAGCCGGGAATCAATTGCAGCTCGTCATGCGGCCAGAGTCTCGTCAGCGCCGCATAACCGTCCAGCGTATCATGATCAGTGAGCGCAATGCCGGCCAGGCCGCGCCGCCGTGCCATGGTGATCAACGACCGATAGGACGTGCGGCAGTCGACCGATGCGCAGGAATGCAGGTGCAGGTCGTAACGGTAGCCCATCAGAAGTTACTGGATACTCTTCCGGATCATTTGACTCAATAAGGGAGCTCCGATTTCCCTCTCAACTCTGCCCGACTCATCTGAGCCGAGAAAAAAGCCCAGACGGCGGGTCATTCTGAATACGGTCTTCTCCATCCTGACGCGCACGCAGGGCGCGCTGTTCTCGTATGCCTCGACGTGGCTGCTGCTGCACGCGCTGTCCGTGGAAGATTATGGCTTCTACTCGGTACTGTACGTCGGCTAGCAGCTCAACCTGTCGATTCACGTGCAGCTCGGCATTCCCAACCTCCTCGTTCGCTTCCTCCCCGAGATCGACACCCAGACACGCTACCGCGCAATTCACCGCCTGTTTCAAGCCGCGAATTACATGCAGCTCGGGTTGGCGGTGATCTTACTGGGAATCGTGTGGATCTGGGCGCCGCAAATTGCGAATGTCTTGCACTATCCGGACCGCGAGGCGATCATTCGCGTGTTCGCGATCGGCGCCCTTGCCTACCTCTTGCAGGAGAACTTCCATGCGCTGCTCAAGAGCCTCTTCCGTCAGCGCGCCATTTTCAAAGTCGTTCTAATCTACAACTTGCTGCGGCTGGCGGCAATCCTCTACGTGACGCAGACCTATGGCACGCTGATGTCGGTCGTCATTGCGGAAGGCACGCTGTACATCATCTCGGTCAGCATCTACGCGATCCTCTATCGACGCCGGATTCACCCGCTCGTCGTAAACGAAGCGGAAGCCGGTGAACCCGTCGCCTGGTCCCGTTATCGCCGCTATGCGGGACTCTGTTATGCCAATGAAGTTGGTGCCACGCTGCTCAGTTCTGCCACGGACCTCTTCTTGATTAGCGGCTTTCTGGGCGGCTTTCAAGCCGGACTTTATGGCCTGGCCAATCGTATCGTCCTCATGGTGCAGCATCTCTTGCCCAGCAAAGTGCTGGGGGAGGTGCTTGAAACGCGCTTCTTCAGCGAGGATGGAGCCTCAAAGGAACGGGCCAGCTTCGGTTTCACGATGCTCATGAAAGTCTCGCTGCTCGTGACGCTGCCGATGGGCATCTGGCTGGGGCTGATGGCGCGCCCGGTGATCGTCGACCTGTTCAATCCGGAGTTCGCCGACGCCGCGCCGATCCTCGCCGTTCAGGCGCTTTTCCTTCCTATGATCGCTCTTCGCTTTCCGCTCGGTCTGATTCTGCAAAACGCAGAGCGTATTGATCTGCTCATCTACAGCAAGATCACCGGCATCATCAAGATCTTGGTCGGTCTGTGGCTCGTTCCCATCTACGGAGTCATGAGCATGGTGTGGATCACAGCTTTGGCCCTGACGGCCCAAAACCTCTTCAACTATGTCAACATTCGCGTCAATCTAAAGACAACAACCGATCACATCGGTCTGCTCCGCATCCTCATCAACGGCGCGGTCTCAGCTGCAGCTCTTTATCTTGCCCGCGATTATTTCCACGGCATTCTCGGTCTGGTCGCCAGCGCCATCCTCTACTCGCTGCTCTATCTTGTCCTGAACATCTTGCACAAGAGCTTTCGCCCCGAGGAGCGCGACCTGATCAACAAGCACCTCCGCTGGCCAGTCTGGAAATTCTGATCACTTCACGCAGGTCGCCATCAGCCGGTGTTTGAGCCCGCTGAAGAGCGGCGTTTCAGCCGCCATTTCCATCAGGAGCTGCAAGACCAAAAACCAGCGCGGCTTATACATCGCCGGAACTCCCCAGCGATAAATCTGAATCTGCTGAAATCCCGCTTGCCTCAGATACTTCATTAAGCGCCGCTTCGTATTGATGCGATACGGCGCGCGAAACGTCCCCTCGCTCTGAATGTGCGCTTTGCGCTTGACCCATTCCCGCTGCCGCGCACTGAGGAATTTGTTCGGAAACATGAACGGGTTGAATACGCTGTTCGTGTTGATGATCACCCGCCCGCCGGGTTTCAGCACCCGATAGAATTCTCCGACCACGAGCGCCGGATCTTCGATGTGCTCGAACACGGAGTCGCAATAGATCCCCGCAAACGCGCCGTCGGCAAACGGTAAATACTCAAGCACGCCCTGCGCACGAAACCGAACGATACCGTTCATGGCCACCGCTTCATGGAGCGGGTCGATTCCCACGATCCGCTCCATTCTCCTTTCGCGACGACCCAAGGTCGAGTCTTCACCGCAGCCCGCATCGAGCACCAGTTCCTGTTCCAAACCGTTCGCCCACTCCGCCATGAACCGGTTGTTGTAATGCCCGTTCTGCTCGGCAAGTTTTTTCCAATACGGACGAAACAGCGCCGGCACGGCGGCAAGCTGCTGCTCGTACGTCATCCGGAACGCGCCCTTCGGCAATGGCTGTGGCTGGTTCAGACCGCGAATCCCCCAAAATCAAACGATGGCAACGCAACTCCTATAATTATATAGGCTAACGCGAAGCGGCAAATGTCCCAAGTACTCTAAAATAAGAGAATCTCGCATCTCTGCAAGTTTTGGACTCAGCGTTTGACGTTGCTTTTCCGCTTCGAGCCGCTATATTAGATCAATAGATCGCGAAAATCAGACCCCAAAGGCGGTTGCCATGACGACTCTGCGCTTACTTCTCTGCCTGGCGCTTTTGATCGGAAACGCGCTCCCCGTTCTTTCGCGCGTCATCCCGCAAGATTCGCAACTCATCCCGCTCGCTCGTCGTGCGCTTCCGACGGCCGACCTGCGCGGCGGACGCGGGCCCTTTGATGAACATCTCAACATCCGGGTCAACTCGGACAACTCCGGCGAGCTTCAAAACGAAGAACAAGCCTGTATTTCGCCGCTTGATCCGGATATCATGGTCGCCGTGTGGCGTGACTTCCGGCTCGGCTATCGGCGAGTTGGTGTCGGCTATTCACATGACAATGGTCTGACGTGGGATGACGGTCTTTTTCCGCAAATGTACTATCCCTGGCAGAGTGATCCGCTGCTGGTCGTCGATGCGGATGGCAACTTCGCGGCCATGGTCATCAGCTATGATCCGTCACAAGGTGGGGAAGACGGTCTGCTGCAAGTGACTTCGTTCGACGGAGGCACAACCTGGAACGACAGCGTTTGGGCAGCCCACGCCACCGTTCCGGTCGGGTTCGAGGACAAAGAAATGCTTGCCGTGGATGTCTCCGGCTCTCCTTATCACGGGACGTACTACTGTGCGTGGACGCATTTTTATGGAGAGGGGAACTTCGACTCCACGGACGTCTGGTTCGTTTACAAGCGTCCCGGGCTTCCTTACAGCCAGCCCATCGTCTTCGGCGACACGACCAACACCCAATGGACCAACGTCGCCATCGGCGCCGATGGGGAAGTGTATGTGTCGTGGCTTGATTACGATTATGACGCGATCATGTTCTCCCGCTCGCTCGATGGGGCTGAGACGTGGACGTCCCCTGAAGTTATTCGCGAAATGACGTTCATCTCCGCCCTCCTTGACCCCGACCTGCTGATCTTCTCCTACGGCGCCTTGGCCGCGGACCTATCCACCGGCCCTCATCGTGGGCGACTCTACATGGTCTATACGGATGCCAATGCCTTGGGAACGGAAACTGACGTCTGGCTGGTGTACAGCGACAACAACGGAGATTCATGGAGCACTCCGGTCGAACTCGACGACGAACCGGAGAATATTCCCTACGATCAATTCCACCCCTGGATTACGGTGGACAGCGAAGGCCGCGACTGGGTCGCATTTTATGACAGCCGCAACGATCCGAACAACATCCTCATGGATCTCTATTTCACGGTTTCCGAAGACGGCGGCACCACGTGGCGGGAAAATGAGCGCATCACAACCGTTTCCAGTGACCCCGGAGCCGGGTCGCTGGATGCCGGACTGATCGGCGAATACGTCGGCTGGTTTGCTAACTACGGCAAAGCCCTCGCCGTTTGGACCGACACACGATTGGGTAATCAAGACGTGTACTCATCAATCATTGACAGCATCTTTGCGCCGGATGCGGCAGAGGAGGATGTTCTCCTCCAGCCTTCATCCCTCATCCTTTCCGCCTATCCGAACCCGACCAACGGTGCGGCAACGATCGCGTACTCATTGTCAGCGGCGTCAAACGTGCGTCTGGCACTCTACAATGTCGCCGGACAACTCGTGCGTGAAGTGAATGTCGGCAATCGCCCGGCCGGAGCACATCACTACAATCTGAACCTCGACGGTATGGCAACCGGAATCTACTTCGCGAAGTTGAAGGCCGCCAACGAGTCCGTCCGAACCAAACTTCTGCTGCTCAGATAATCAGCGGTCAATTACGAACGCGCTGGGTTTTGACTCGGCGAAATCACCCATAGAAAGGATGTTGTCATGAAACCTCGAAGGTGGTGGTTACTGATCACGGTTCTTGCCTCGATTTCACTGCTGCCTCTGGTGGTCGGCTGCGGCGGCTTGTCCCGGAATACGGGTGAAAACCTGGAGCAGGTTGAACCGGATTATGTGGATCCTGCGTGGTACGAGGCGTACAAGAATGACCGGCGCGCGGCGTACGACCAATTCGATGACACAGTTCTGCAGATCGGCGTGCGGGTAACGACAATCGAAAAAACCGCCGGGGGCACTGAAGTGACTGGAACCACAGGAGCTCAGGATTGGTACCGCGCTTCCTGCAAATTCCCGCTGGCCGCGCGCACGAGCTTGGAAGACGTGAGAGCCGGCAGCTACCTTAACGTCAAAGGGCAATTTGATCACATGCAGGAGACGTCCAATTCGTACCAGATTTACCTTCGCAACTGCGTAGTTGTACGCTGAAGTGGCACCTGATTGGGAGACCAGTTCGCATGCATCAGACCCACATTCACGATATTTAGATTCATGTATCTTAAAGTAAAATAGAAATCTGTGTCGTGAAATATTTCCCATACTCGCTTGACATCATTGACGGCAAGTCGTATCTTTCGTATTAAGGGGAGTGATCGGCCGGCCGGGCGTCGGCCTCGACCTCCAAATCCAATGTAAATTCAATTATCATAGTGCCATGATCGTCGGTGTCGGCAGTGATATCTTTGAAGTCGCGCGCCTCCGCAGCGAACTTCGCGACGAAGGAAAGAGGATTCGTGAGGTGATCTTCACCCCCAACGAAATCGCCTACTGCGAAACCAAGCGCTACCCCGAACAGCATTACGCTGCCCGGTTTGCTGCCAAAGAAGCCCTGCTCAAAGCCCTGGCCATTGACGGTCAGGGCGGTTTTTTCTGGCAGGAAATCGAAGTCATTAATGAGCAATCTGGACGTCCCGGTATTCATTTGCACGGCTCCTTGAAGCAGCGCGCCTCGGAGCTCGCTTTAGAAAGAATTCACCTCTCCCTCTCCCACACGCGCGCCCTTGCTACGGCCCACGTGATTCTCGAATCCTGAACCTCTCCATAAACCACTCGATAGGGTGAAGCGATGAGCAACTTCGGTCTCTATGAAGATCGACTCCGAAACTTTGACTGGAACACGGTCGAAACCGAACTCGGCTACCGCAAAGGCGCCGTGATCAATATCGGCTGGTACTGCACCGACCGCATCTGCCGGCTGGGCAAAGCGAATAAGCTGGCTCTACTCTGGGAAGATTTCCACGGGCATGAACGAAGCTATACGTTTGATGACCTGCGCCGGCTGACCGACGCCATGGCGCAATATTTTCGCGAGCTGAATGTCCAACCCGGGCAACGCGTCTGCCTGTTCATGGATCGCGTCCCCGAACTGTACGTTGGTTTTCTTGCCGTACTCAAAATGGGCGGCATCGTCCAGCCGCTGTTCTCAGCCTTCAAAGAAGAATCTCTCCTCACGCGCTTGGAAAACGCCGGCACGACGGTTGTGGTTACTCAAAAGAAGCATCTGCCGGTCGTGCGCAGAGTGCGGGATCAGTTGCCGACCATCAAACATATCGTCGTGGTCGATGCAGGCGACTCCCCGCTGCGGGAGCGCGAAGTCTCACTGAATCTCGATGCCCTCCCGATACCGGAAGACTTCCAGATCTATCCCTCCGTCGCTGAAACGCCGTCCGTCCTGCATTACACATCGGGGACGACCGGCCAGCCTAAAGGCGCTCAGCACGTGCACTATTCACTGATCTCGCAATATCTCACCACCAAGTGGGTGCTCGACCTGCGGGATGATGACATCTATTGGTGCAATGCCGATCCCGGCTGGGTAACCGGAACATCGTACGGCATCATCGGGCCGTGGGCTAATGGTATAACCCAAGCGATCCTCGACGCCGGCTTCAATGCGGATATGTGGTATCGCTTCATCCAGAAACGCCGCATTACAGTCTGGTATTCCGCTCCGACAGCCATTCGTTTGCTGATGCGCGAAGGCAAAGAAGTCGCGCATCATTACGATCTCTCTTCGCTTCGTCACCTTTGCAGCGTGGGCGAGCCGCTCAACGCCGAAGCTGTTCTGTGGTCGAAAGAAGCTTACGGCCGGCCCTTCCATGACACCTTTTGGCAAACAGAAACCGGCTGCATCGTGATCACGAATTTCCCCGGTATGGCCGTCAAGCCCGGCTCGATGGGCAAGGCGTTTCCCGGCATTACGGCCACTGTGCTGAATCCGAAAACCTACGAACCGTACCCGGAGCATGGCCGCGTGGGTCTCATTGCTCTCAAACCCGGCTGGCCGTCCATGATTCGCTCCTTCTGGAACAACCCCACCGGCTACCAGAACAAGTTCAAGAACGGCTGGTATCTCTGCGGCGATCGCGCCAGCATTGACGCTGAAGGCTATTTCTGGTTTGTCGGGCGCGACGATGACGTGATCAATACCGGCGGTCATCTGGTTGGCCCGTTCGAAATCGAATCGGCTCTGCTTGAACATCCGGCCGTCGCGGAGTCTGCCGCTGTCGCCACGCCGGACCCGGTCAACATGGAAGTGGTGAAGGCCTTCGTATCGCTTAAGCCGGGCTATGTTGCGTCGGATGATCTGGAACTTGAAATCATGAACTTTGTGCGCAAGAAGCTCTCCGCCCTTGCCATGCCGCAGAAAATTGAGTTCGTCGAATCCCTGCCCAAAACCCGCAGCGGCAAAATCATCCGCCGCATCCTCCGCTGCCAGGAGTTCCACGAGCCGGTCGGGGACATCTCGACGCTGATGAATGATTGAGGTTGTCGCGTCGATTGACATTCGAGCGAATCATCCTCGGAGGTGAGCTTGTGCTGAAAACTTTGCTGTTGTCACTACTGCTGGTTCTCACGGAAGCGTGGTCGAAACCTGCGATAATGCTCTGTGCCGATTCGCTGCGGCCGGGTATGGTGACTTGCTTTGGCACTACGCTGGAAGGCTGCAAGGATAGGATCTCCCCGTATCTCACGGTAAGTACCGGTGACAGTGCCAAAGTCTGGTATCTGTTCTTGGACAAAACCGGGTGGTTTCTGGAGCGTGTGGAATTCACGCTCGATAGCGAAACCGTCAGCTTCGACCGGATTCCGACTCCGCCACTTGTTTGCTATGATCATGACAAACTGACCTACGATGAAGCGGCGTGGATCAACGTCGATGCGGGAGTAATAAACCGCATTGTCGCGGCGAAAAAGGTGAGTGTTGCGCTGTACACAGACCAGGAGAAGCCGCGCCGGATTTCGTTCCCCGCGAAAGCGCAGGCCAACCTTGCGACATTTCGGGATTCCGCTTACGCAAAGCTCCAATCGGCGGAAGTACAGGCTTTGCTGACGGCCACGGCGAAAGGTCCGTGCGAACGGACGGACGCACCGGATTCGTTACTGGAAGGCCTTCAGTGGCCGCATTCCCCGATGGATGTCATTCGCACGACGGATATTGACACCTCCGCCGCACTCTACGATATGGGTACGTACACGGTGCGCGCACCACACGGACACCATTGGGTAGCCACGTGCGATTCGGCGAACGGTACGCTCGAATTCGAGGCACGGTACGAGGAACTGAAAGAGAACGTGACCGGCAAACGTGGCAGCTTCAGCCGGATTCAGATCTTCAGCGGCGAGATTACCCCGGCCTCAAGTATGCTCGCCGATGAAGCGATCGCTGACGCCTTTCGCGCCGAGCAAGAAGCATCGATGCTCGAAGATGGCGTCTGGAAACAGCAATACGAACTTGCCCCGGTGACATACGGTACGGTGTGTGTCAATGAGTACCGGTTCTATTACTACTTCTACTCCATCCGCATTCTCGGCGCGGGAGGGGCCGTCGGAAACACCATGTATCTTTGGTTGTCGCCGGATCGAACTGTACCCCGAAAGTTCTGCGCGTTTGTCTGCAGCGCCACGAGCCGGAATTACAGCGAGACGTTCGGCGATTACATCGAGACCTTCGGCGATTTTATCGAGAGCATCGAAGACTTTGGTTCCGTGCTTGCGTCGTTCCACCCGCGCGTGGAATCTATGCCCTGATGCGCGGAGCGCCGGAGACATCTTCACCCACGCACGTAACGATCGATTCACTTGTCTGGTCAGTCCGAGGCTCAAACCGGAGGAACGAGCGATGAAGTTCAGTACGCACGTTTTCGCGGCAGTCTGCCTGATGGCGCTGTCAACCTACCTTTTGTCCGGCTGCGGCGGCGCGTCGCTTGACTATGGACAGCAGCGCAATCTCGAGAGTGTCGAACCGAACTTCGCCGATCCCGCCTGGTACGACGCGTATGAACAGGATCCCGCGGCCGCGGCCACCAAGTACAAAGACAAAGTTTTTCAGGTGAACGTGGTGATCATCGACTTCGAAGAAACCTCGCGCGGCATTGAAGTCCGCGGCGCCACCGGCGAAGATGACTCCTATCGCATCATTTGCATCTTCCCGTCAGCCGCCAGCAGCCGCGTTCAAAGCCACTCCGCCGGAGACCGGATCACGGTCAAAGGCCTCTTCGGCGGCATTGAAGATGCCGGCAACACCTACCAACTGCGTCTTGCGAGCTGCGTCTTAGTGCGAAAGTAACTCACTGCCCATGCGGGCTTAACCTTACCTGAAAAGGAGCACCTGATGGATGAACTGAAACAGGCGATTCTCGACTACGTCAAAAAAGAGTACATCGAGGAAGGCGATGACCGCGACGTGACGGAGAGCACTCCGCTCATCACGGGCGGCATCGTGGACTCGTTCTCGATGGTCTCGCTTAAACGCTTTCTCGAAAAGCGCTACCAGATTTCCATTCCCGACGCGGAAGCTTCGCCGGAAGCGTTTGATTCCGTAAACAGCATTGCGGCACTGGTGCGTCGCTTTCTCAAAGTACCTGCCTGAAAGGAACCTACTATGTCCTACGCAACTAAGGTTCGCGAATCCTACCGGCACGATCTGGCCGAAATCAAAGCGGCCGGACTGTTCAAAGAAGAACGGTATATCCACGCGCCGCAATCGGCGGAAATTGACGTGGAATTCCCTACCGGCGCCAAAGAAAAGCACGTCATCAATCTCTGCGCCAACAACTACCTCGGCCTGTCGAGTCATCCGGATGTGGTCAAGGCCGCTCACGAAGGTCTGGACTGGCGCGGTTACGGCATGTCCTCCGTGCGCTTCATCTGCGGCACGCAAGACATTCATCGCACGCTGGAAAACAAGCTGACCGAGTTCCTCGGCACCGAAGACACGCTGCTTTTCCCCTCGTGCATGGATGCCAACGCCGGCGTCTTTGAAGCCGTACTCGGCGAGCAGGATGTAATGATCGCCGACCGTCTCGTCCACGCCTCCATCGTGGACGGCATGCGGCTCTGCAAAGCCATGCAGGATACCTACAAACACTCCGACATGGGGCATCTTGAGGAGAAATTGCAGGAGCATCAGGACAAGCGCTTCCGCATGGTGATCACGGACGGCGTGTTCTCCATGGACGGCGACATCGCCAAGCTCGATCAGATTGTCGCGCTTGCCGAGAAATACGACGCGATGGTCTGCGTGGATGATTCCCACTCGACCGGCTTCATCGGCAAGACCGGCCGCGGTACGCACGAGCATTGCGGCGTGTACGGCAAGATTGATATCATCACGACGACGCTCGGCAAAGCGCTCGGCGGTGCGTCCGGCGGCTGCGTAAGCGGGCGCAAGGAACTCGTCGAGATGTGCCGGCAGCGCGCGCGGCCGTACCTGTTCTCCAATACTGTCGCCCCGGTCATTGTCTGCGGCGCAATCAAAGTCCTCGATCTGATTTCCAAGACCACCGAGCGCCGCGACAAACTCGAATGGAATACCGTCTACTGGCGCAAGCTGCTCAAAGAAGCCGGCTTCGATATCAAGGAAGGCGACAGCCCGATTGTCCCCGTCATGCTTTACAACGCCAAACTCGCGCAGGACGTGGCGCGCGACCTGTTTGCCGAGGGTATTTACGTCGTCGGATTCTTCTTCCCGGTCGTGGCCAAGGGGCAGGCGCGCATTCGCACCCAACTCTCGGCGGCGCACGACAAAGAGCATCTCGACAAGGCTATCGCGGCCTTCATCAAGGTCGGCCAGAAGTACGAGATTCTCGGTCTGAAGAAGAATGACATCATCGCGCGCTACGGATTGTGAGGCATGAACCCATGACCAACGACATCATGATTCACGTTCCCGTACCTGAAGAGATGGCTCCGACCAATGTCGAATTGCTGCGCTCGCTGTTCGAAGCCATGGTGCGTGTCCGCTGCGATTGCAGTCAGGAATGGGAGCGAATTGTCCGCGAACTCCAGTGCGACGGCTGGAACGTCAAGTGGCGGCTGACGTGGATTGCCGAAGCCAAGCGCGGCGAGGACTACGAGCAGGTCAGCGGCGACACGCTCGACAAAGTGCTCGACCAACTCCAGCAAATGGCGCGGCTGGACACCGTCGCCAATTGCCCATAATCCTGCCAGCAAACGTAACGGCACGAGGCGAGCCAATTGGCTCGCCTCGCTGATTTCCGACCTTTCAATATGATCGGTTACATCCGTACCCGTCCCGGCGTTGCGCCAGCAGTGATCCTCATTCGTTCCGGGTCAACGTCAATCTGATGGTACTCGAATTCCAGTGAGCCTCCGCCGTTCAACACGCGCGCTCCGCCTGCTCTGTAGGCATTTGTCACGTGCCAGTGCCCGTGCAGCACCAGCTCGATGTGGTATTGGCGAATGACGTCAATCACCTGCCCCCGGTTCACGAGCCGCATCTCCTGCATCACCGCGTTGGTCATCGCGTCGCCAATCGCGTGCTCGTTGTAGAGATAGTGGTGCATGACCAGAATCTTGCGGCGGCTGTGCACGTCAGGATGATTCAGCAAGGCCGTCAGGGATTCGATGCTCATGTATCCCGTTGAACCACTTAGGTTCTCTCCGATCCGGCTGACGTCGCCGCTGCGAATCACCCTCGGCGCCATCCGCGCCAATTGAATGAAATGAGTCAGACGCGGCAAATAGTGATTTGTGTCCACGCCGATTAAGGCCACGTTTCCCGGCAGCAATCTCGCAAACGGGAACCCGCACACATGTCCGTCCGTTGTGATATGCCTGGCGAATGCGTGTGGAAAATGAGCGCGAAACGAAGCCAAGTCTCGCCGGTAAGATTCGGCATTATAGCTCCGCAGGCGACGCCGGAATCGCCACAGATTGCGCGCCGTGGCTGTCAGACTGGAAAGCCCGCGAATGCCCCCGATCACGGCTGACGAATGCAAGTACGTTTGGTAGATGAATCCGAAAATGTCATGATTTCCCGGAATGATCGTCACTTTGTCGCTGTCCGTGAATCCGTGCTCGTCCAGCAGCGAGCGTAGCTCGCGAAACTCATCAGCGCGAGCTGAAGCCGTCAAATCTCCGCTGATGATCAAATGATCTGCGGCGGACTTGCTCACGGAATTCAACAATGCCGCCACACGCCTCGCGTTCGCCGGGCTGTAGTGAAGATCGGAAAGATGGATAAGTCGCATCAATCTGTCAGGTCTTTCCATGGGATACTCATTACGGATGCAGCTAAGATAACAACTCCATATTAGCAAATCGTTAGCAAAAAATTAAGGCGGAGTGAATTCCGCCTTTAATTGCTGCCGTTGGAAGGGCTATTACATGTGTGGGTCAGATCAGCCGAGATACGTGCGCAGCGCTTTGCTCCGCGAGGTATGGCGCAGACGACGCAGCGCCTTTTCCTTGATCTGCCGCACGCGCTCGCGCGTCAGCTTGAACAGTTCGCCGATCTCTTCGAGGGTCAACGGATGTTCGCGTCCCAACCCGAAATACAGTCGCACCACTTCCGCCTCGCGCGCCGAAAGCGTCGCCAGCGCGCGATCAATCTCCTGACGGAGCGATTCGTGCATCAGCTTGAAATCCGGCGGCGGCTGGTTCTCATTGTGGACGATGTCGAGCAGCCGGTTGTCTTCACCCTGCGAAAACGGCGCATCCATCGAGAGATGCCGCCCTGACATTCTCAATGTATCCGTCACTTCAATCGGCGAAATCTCGAGATGCTCCGCGATCTCATCAGGAGTCGGCTCGCGCTCGAACTCCTGTTCGAGATTCGAGTACATCTTGCCGATCTTGTTCAGCGCGCCAACGCGGTTAAGCGGCAGTCGCACCACGCGCGACTGCTCTGCAAGCGCCTGCAAGATGGACTGCCGGATCCACCACACCGCGTAAGAAATAAATTTGTAGCCACGCGTTTCATCAAACCGCTTGGCCGCCTTGATGAGTCCCAGATTGCCTTCGTTAATCAGATCACCGAGCGAAAGCCCCTGGTTCTGGTACTGCTTGGCCACACTCACTACGAACCGCAGATTCGCCTTCGTAAGTTGCTCGAGTGCCTGCTGGTCGCCGCGGCGGATGCGCCTCGCTAACTTGATCTCCTCTTCAGGGGCCAGCAGAGGAACCTCGCCGATTTCCTGAAGATACTTCTCAAGGCTCTGATTCGCACGGATGTTCGCTTTTTTTGTAATCTTAGTCACTTAGAGTGCCTTTCCGGGGAAAGAAGCTATAATAACCCATTACTCTCTTAACGAGGAGTGTCAAGAAAAAGTTCCAGTCTGATAATACAATAGTTTAGATGCAAAGTCAACCGGAAAGAGGAATAATCATACAGACCCCTGTCGACATGCCTCTTTGCGAGTCATCTGGATATTTTTCAGAAAATTATATATTTTATGGAGACAAATTGATCAGGAACCCGTTTTGGCAAGTCAATCAAGGGAGGCAGGATGAGGAGGAATGGCTGGGTGGTGGGGCTGTTCATGGCGTCGTTGGTCATGCTGATGCTCCCGGGTTGCGAGGAGGACGACAAAGGCAGTCCGCCCATAACAGGCACCTTGAATGGAGAAGTGATCTTCAACGGTGAGTGGCCGGATTCGGGGGACGTGCAGATTTCGCTATTCACGAGCTGGAGCACCAATCCCTGCTCGTGGTGCGGCGTCGCTCCCGGAGCTCCACCCGCTTATTATACCGAACCGCTGACGGATCCGGACACAACCAATGAAGCCGGACCGGACACGGTAAGTTTCACGATTGAAGGCATTGCCCTCGGTACGTATCAGGCTGTCGCGGCGGGAGGGCGCGCGCCGGTCACAGGCAGCATCAACTGCACGGAACCCGTCATCGGATTGTTCGGAGCCGAATGGGGAACCAATGACTCGATTCCTGAAGCCGTGACGTTCAGCGACGCCCAACCAACGGTTGACGTGAGCCTGGGAGCAGAATTCGACATGCTGCCGTTTCCCGGTTGTTTCGAAGGCACCATCTCCGGCGCGGCGCGGATTGACGGCGACTGGCCGCAGAGCGGCCTGCTGGTCATGCTGACGGCGTTCCCCTCAGCGGGATGGCTGCCGGTGCTTGGACAACCGAGCGGCTACCACTCCATGCCGACGTCCGCCGACACAAACTTCATGTTCACGATTCCGTACGGCAGCTATTATCTTTCGATCTGGACGCTTGATCAGCCGCCGAATCCGGTTTGGTGGTACGGAAGTCACAATCTGGATACGCAGATTCGCCCCGGCAATGCGTCCGGAAGTGATGCCCATCCGGACATGACCACGATCAGCGCGGCAGATACCTTTGAAGCAGGCATTATCGTGGAGGGATTTACGCCGGCTCCGCACTGGATCAGCGGAGACATCACGTTTAACGGGACGCGCCCATCGGAAGGATTGCTCGTGATGATCACCACGCAGCCGGTTTCTCCGGAGCAGCCGCCGATGCAGCAACCGTTCGGTTACTTCCTGATCACGGACGAAGACGAGACATTGTACGCGCTGACGGGCATGCCCGCGGGAATCTACTACGCTTCCCTTTGGAATAACGTGCAAGGCCCCGGATCGCTTTGCTACGGAGCGTACGGTTATGTGGCCGGCAGCGACCCCGATCCCGACGCACTTGAAGTCGACTCATCCAACTGGGGCTACGCGAACATCGACATGGTTGGCGAACCGCCTGTCCCCGCTATGATCGTCGGCACGTGGGATGCCACGCCGGAAACGCTGGACTCGCTCGGTCTCGATGGCTTCACGTTTTACTTTTATTCGGACCAAACCTATCGTCGTTTCATGTCTATCGCCAACTTAACGATAGACGAACGTGGTGAATATCAGCTCGAAAGCGCTGATTCCGTCCGTTTTAACGCCACGTGGCGAGACGGTGAGACGATCAACGACTCGTACACTTGGCATCATGTTCTGTCAGATGGTGGGAATGAACTGACAGTTACCGTATGGACAGATCCGGGTTGGTTCGACGCTCACTTTACCCGCACGCTGCTGCAATAAGCGTTGCAGAAATAAATTGCATTATGAAGGGGGCGGACCTTGCGTCCGCCCCTGTGAGTATGATCC
>CAYJKM010000010.1:0-3637 GCA_964370805.1 uncultured Alphaproteobacteria bacterium
CGTTACGGGATCAAAGTGCCTGGTGACGTCACGCTCAGGGTGTACGATGTGTTGGGCCGCGATGTGGTGATGCTGGTCAGCGATCATCGCGAGCCGGGCAGCTATGCCGTAAGGTTTGATGGCGAAGGTCTGCCATCCGGCCTCTACATGTACGTGCTCACGACACCGGAAGGTACCATCGGCCGCAAGATGATGCTGCTGAAGTAAGCGTCAAACTCCAAACCTCGGACTTCAGAGGGCGAACCAAACGGTTCGCCCTTTCTTCTTACGGTGCGCCGCAAGCGCGACAAAAATGTCGCACCTCGACTGAATAGGATCTTCATTTAGTATGTAACCATAAGATATTATTATAACTTAGTTTATCTGGGACAGTAATAATGACAAACAAGATATCTTCAGATAAAATGCCCTAAATTGCGCAAGTCTCCGTTGACTTTTAGAGGATTCGAAGTTATCTTCAGGCACCGGGCAACCGGCTACCTTCTTACCGTGCGAGTTTATTTTTGCTGAGAGTTGTACGCCTATGAACCGCCCTGCGGTCAACCGACCTTTTCACGATCCCTCCGGACAGCTTCACCACCTTGAGCTTCACGTCTCCGATCTGAACAAATCCGTCGAATTCTGGGACTGGCTGCTGACGGAACTTGGCTACACGCGTTATCAGGAATGGGAACGCGGCTGCAGTTGGAAGCGGCGGGACACGTACCTCGTGTTTGTGCAGACGGATGGCCAGCATCTCGATGTTCCTTATCATCGCCGCCGCACGGGCTTGAATCATCTGGCCTTTCATGCGCGCTCGCGGCGGCAGGTGGATGACGTCACGCGTGAATTGCGAATTCGCGGCATCCCGATTCTCTACGAAGATCGCCATCCCTTCAGCGGCGGGCCGGATCATTATGCGGTCTACTTTGAGGATCCGGACCGGATCAAGGTCGAGTTAGTGGCGCCGGAGTAGCAGTGGATGCAAACCTCGAAACTCGCGGCGGAGACATTTGACAGGTAACGCAAGAACATTTGAAAGGAGCAGGAACATGCACCGTACCTGGGCAGTTTTCATCATGGTCAGCTTGTTGGGACTGGCTATCGAAGCGGATGCGTGGGACGGGCAGCGTAAGGGGTTTATTCTGGGCGGCGGCTTGGGGTTCGGCTCGACCAGCTTTAAGCAGGAAGTCTCGTATGGCGGGCTGAGCAGCACGTCGGACACGGAAAGCAAAGCCGCGTTTATGACGGATTTTAAGATCGGCTACGCGTGGAGTAATCAGTGGATGGTGTTTTACAACAGCGGCACGTCGTGGTTCACGATCGAGAATGTCAATAGCGACAAGGTGACGATTTCCAGCGACGTGAGCGGAATTGCGCTCTCGCACTATTTCAAGCCCGCCGCGCCGTCATGGTTCCTGACCGGCACACTGGGTTTCTCCGCTTGGGACGCGCCGTTTGAAGAGGATTCAGAAGCCCAGATCGGCGCCGGTCTCCTGCTGGGCGGCGGCTACGAATTCGCCCGCCATTGGAATCTTCAGGCTGACTTGCAGTTCAGCAATCCCAGCGACGATGAAGGCGGTTTCGAAGTGACGACGACGGCCACGACGTTCCGCTTGACCGTGAACGTACTGGGCTACTAAGCATTCTTAGATTTTGAAGTTTGATGTTTGAGATTTGATGTTTGTGTTCTGATACGGATGCGGGAGGGATGATGTGTGTTCTTTCAGTTTTCGGTTTTCGATTTTCAATTTTGCTGCTTTGCAGCGGAGTGCTTTGCGCACAGCCGGCGTGGGAGGCGCGCGGGATCGGCGGCGGCGGCGCGCTGTTCTTTCCCAGCTTGAGTCCGCACAATGCAGGCGAGTTCTTCATCACCTGCGACATGGCGGAGTATTTTCACTCCACGGACGGCGGCGAGTCGTGGACCATTCCCGATTGGCGCGAACTGGTCTCCACGTCGCGCGGGCGCGTGCAGTTCACAGACAATCCGGATGTGCTGTACGTCTTGGATGGCAGCGGCGATGTGCCGACACCGTCCAAGAGCACGGACGGAGGCGTGACGTGGACTCCGCTCATCAGCGATCCGACCGACGGTGATGCCTATGTACTGATGGCCGATCCGGCGGATGAGAATCGCCTGCTGGTAACGAGTTACACGCAGTTGTTCTATTCCGGCGACGGCGGCGCGAGCTTTTTCGCGCGCTACACGGACGCGAACGGGCTGCATCTGGCCGGAGCGTTCTTTGACAGCGACACGATCTACGCAGGCACCGGCGCGGGGCTGCTCCGCTCTACGAACAGCGGACAAACGTTCTCTCTGTGGAACAACACGGGCATCCCGGCCGGTGAAGCGATGATCTCGTTTGCCGGCGCGCGCGCCGGCGGCACCGTGCGGCTCTTTGCCTTGACCGGCAATGCTGCGGACGTTTACCCCGGCATCTGGGGAATTGACTATGGCAGTTTTGCCGCCATCTATTCGCTGGACGTCGGGCAGAACAGTTGGAACTTGCGCTCGGCAGGCATCGGCGCGGGAAACCAGCCGTTCTTTCTGGGCACGGCGGCCAACGATATTGACGTGGTTTACGCCGTCGGCGCAACGTCCAATTTCTATGCGCCGCTGGTCTTGAAATCCGTGAACGGAGGCCAGTCGTGGAGCAACATGTTCCTTGCGCAGAACAATCAGAACATCGCCACGGGCTGGTGCGGGGATCACGGCGATCTGAATTGGGGGTGGGCGGAAGCGGCGTTGGGTTTCGGCGTGGCTTCGAATGATCCGAATCGCGCCATTGTTTCCGATTTCGGCTTCGCGCATCTGACCACGGACGGCGGCGCGACATGGAAACAAATTTACACGTCCACGGCCGATCAGAATCCGCCCGGCGCCTGGACGCCCAAGTGGCGCTTTTATCACGGCATCGGCCTCGAGCCGACCGCGTGTTGGAATCTGTTCTGGAGCGACAGCCTGCATCTGTTCGCGGGCTACTCGGACATTGTCGGCACACGCAGCACTGACGGCGGATTGTCCTGGGCTCGCACGAAAACTGATACGGCGCGCTCATTCAGCGTGAACTGCGTCTATTTCACGCTCCGGCATCCGGTCTCGGGAACGCTCTACGCGGCGACGTCCTCAATTCACGATCTTTATCAAAGCACATACTTGACCGACGCGCGCATCGACGGCGGCACTGGCCAAATCTGGTCGTCAAGTGACAATGGCGCGACATGGTCGCTCTTGCACAACTTTGGCCATCCGGTGATCTGGATTGCGACGGACCCGACGAACGCCAACCGCATGTACGCCAGCGTCGTGCACAGTACTCAGGGCGGGATCTTTGTAACCAATGATGATGGTTTCACGTGGGCGCCGCTCAGCGATCCGCCGCGCACGGAGGGACATCCTTTCAATGTGCATGTGCTGAATGACGGCACGCTGGTCTGCACGTATTCGGGCCGTCGTGCCAACAATGCGTTCACGCAAAGTTCAGGCGTGTTCGTGAGCATGGACGAGGGCAATACGTGGGTGGATCGCTCCTCACCGGAGATGATCTACTGGACGAAGGACCTGATCATTGATCCGCACGACCCCGCTCAGAATACATGGTTTGTGGCCGTGCACCGCGGGTGGGGCGGAGCGCCGAATGAACTGGGGGGGCTGTTC
>CAYJKM010000010.1:3647-38775 GCA_964370805.1 uncultured Alphaproteobacteria bacterium
CGTGGTCACAGATCAGTGATCGCTTGTACGCGGAATCGTGCGCGATCAGCCCGCTGGATTCGAACGAATGCTACTTGACCACCGAGACGGAAGGCTTGTGGTTCTGCGCAAATCTGCGCGCCGCCGCGCCGACATTCACGCCGGTCAGTGAGTATCCGTTTGTTCGACCGAACCGCGTCTTCTACAATCCGTATCGCGCTGGCGAAGTCTGGGTGGCAAGTTTCGGCAACGGCCTGCGCATGGGATACGAGCCAACCGGGCTCGCGGCCGTTGATGACCTGACGATCCATCCGTCCGGCGGAAACTTCACGCTGCGCTGGTCTCCGGTTGAAGGCGCGCAAAGCTACCTGATTTACGGCAGCACTACGCCGGATTTCGTGGCCGAAGCACTCCTCGGCGCCACGGACGGCACGACGTTCGTGCACACGCCCGTCGAATCGACCTATTTCTATCGCCTGATCGCCTCCGACGCCGGCCCGTGATCTCACGGGGAGCGAGTTATCTGGTGTGCTGGACAGGCGGTGCTTCATTTCTTGCTTTCCAGTTTCATTTCACAAGATAACCTTTGCTCCTGAACGGAGGAACAGCTCATGCCCAGAACCATTGACCTGTCACGCACCCGCTATGCGCTGAATTTTCACCGCGCCAAAACGATGTTCGAAAAGGATTATTTCACCTACGTGCTGCGAATGTTTGACGGAAACGTCTCCCATGCCGCGGATGCGATCGGGATGGCGCGCCGCAATCTGCAGATCAAGATCCATGCCTATGGCATCAACGTAGAGCGGATGAGAAGGTAACGGCAACACAGCACACGGATGAGAAAACAAAAGCAGGCGCGATCACTCGCGCCTGCTTGGCATTTTTCCGGGCGAAGTCGTCGCTACTGTGCGATAAAGAAATAGAAGTACACCACGGCCACGCTGGCTAGACTGCCGAGCACTTGCGTCACGTCTCCGACGAGCTGCCAGACGGAGCCGTGCACAACCACCGTGTCTTCGGGCCTCAGGTCGGGAATCAGCCGCTTGTCGCCCGTCTTGAGGAACTTCTTCACGTTGACCAGAATGACTTCGTCCTCGCCCTGTTCATTGGTGCGAACCACGCGCACGTCGGTGAGCCGCGAACGCGCAATCGGACCTCCGGCTACGGACAACAACGTAATCAAATCCGTCGCGGCCGGAACGAAGTACTGACCGGGACGCATGACTTTGCCCCAGACGTTGACGCGGATCAGCAGTTCATTCGCCTGACCCAGATAATACTGATTGCCTTCGCCCACTTTGCGCACCACGTTGGGCGAGGTCGGAACCGGCCCCTGCGTGGGAGTCTCCTGTGCCATCGCCAGCGCAGGCATCAGCAGCGCGATGTGAAACGCGAGTAAACAAGTGGCGATGTGGCGAATCGCCTTGGAAGTTGCCATCGAGCCTCCGGGAAGAAAACTACAAAACAAGAATCAAGAGTAGAGTAGAACGCTTGATGCCTATGCTTATTAGCTCTTGTGTTTTGATACGGTAATCAATCTTGATAAACAAACATCGTGTAAGTGGCGGATCCTGCCGGCGCGCGATCCAATGAGTCCGTGCCTTCGACCACTACGTTCAACTGCCAGACATACGTGCTGTTGAACTGGAACGGGCGCGCCGTACTGTCGTTATTCAATACGACGGATTCCTGTCCGCCGTAGCGATTGACTTGCTGGTACCACATCACCGCATCCGGCCCGCCGTCGTACTCAAAAATGCGAATCATGTAGTACGATATGAACTGCGTATCCTGATTCGGCGTGAACTGCCACATCAAAACATAGCGTCCCGGCGCCTGTCGCACCACCGCCATGCTGTTCGGATTATTGATCATCCGGAAATACATGGAATCCGAAAGCGTTGAGCGGTTCCCGGATGTATCATACGCCTCGATGTACCAGACCCAGCCGTGTGTGGACATCGTATCCTCTTCGCCCTGGTCGGGCGCCAGCAGGTTCGCGGGAAAACCGGTGTAGTCGTCACCGCCGTCAATCCATGCCATCACCGGCTCGCGCACCAGATTGACTCCGTAACGCAGATCGCGAATAATCACGCGGTCAAGGGGCAGTTGATCTTCGCGCCGCCGCCACATCCGGTAGCCGGCCACATCCGGTTCCGGACTCTCATACCACTCGATGCGCACGGCATACTGATTGTCCATCAGCGCAGGTTCCGCGCGAATGCCCGTCTGCGCGTAAAAGAAATCCGGTGATCGCGTCAGCGGAACCGGCGGAGCCGGGGCGATATCATCCCGGCTCGACTCGTCTTCGCCGCAACCAGCCAGCAGAATCAGGGCCATGCAAATTGTCGGCCAGACAACCATGAGTCTTGAGACGTGAGACTTGAAACGCAGCAGTCTCATGAGTGCTCACTTCAATTTCAATGTGAAACTCACGCGGTGCGTCGAGCCTAACTCGCGGCCAAGGTAGGCATAATCCACCGTAGCCCGCCATACCGAGAGTCCTGCGCCCGCCGTCCATTCCTCCCCCCAGAATCCGCCGCGCAACGCCAGCGCTCCGCCGTGCCGATACTCCAGTCCATAGTGAAGCACGCGCTCCCAGCGCTTCTCGGTATCCACACTTACTGTCAGCTGGTTATTGCGTCCCGGCATTTTCTGGAGCAGTGCCACGCCATGACGGAGATTGGGCGGAATCGCATCTTTGTTGTTTTCGCCCCAATCTACGGCCGTTCGGGTCGCGTCCTGCCAGTTCAAACCGTACGCCAGCTTCGCCTGCCAGCGCTCATAAAACACCGCCGAGAGCGGAAACCGCAATTGCATCCCGAAATCCGCGCCAATGCCCGAACCGCCGGTCTCACCCAACTTTTGATTGATAATCTTTACGTTGGCGCCAATCGGGATTTCGACTGGAACCTGAAAGTAAGACCAACCCAGATCGAGCGTGAACGCATTCTGTTTCGCAAACGTGAGAAAAATTGCTGATTCGTTATCGGCAAACGTGCCTTGCGGAGCGGCGCCGGTCGCAATCAGGTATTCCTGCACGGAGTAAACTGTGTCATTTCCGACGAACAGTGGAAACTGCAATTCGTCATAGTCGGGATGCCGTTGAATATCCGGCACGCCCAGCCGCACCCAGTTGGCGGAAAAGACCGCACCCGAAATCGGCATGGTGATTCCGGCCACGGAGTAATTGGCTAAGCCATTCCAGAGATCGGCATACATGCCGTTCAACTGCAAGCCCGACACGTACGCCATGCCGGCCGGATTCCAATAGAAGCTGTTGGCATCGTCCGTGTGTGCCGTGACCGCGCCGCCCAGCGCCACCCCCCGCGCGCCGACGCCGATCTCCAGGAACTCACCGGCATATTTGAGCGCGTACGAGGGAGCGGTGCAGAGCAAGCACAGTAGGATGAGCGGAATGAGTCGTTTCATCGGATCTTCGCCATCTTGATCGTTTTCTCCACCTCGTGGTCGCCCTGTTTCGCTTTCAGTCGCGCAAAATAAACGCCGTTGGCGACTTCTTCCCCGGTCTCGTCCGTGCCGTCCCACAGGATCGAGCGGTAGCTGACGACGGTCTGATCCGATTCGCGCAGCGTCTTAATTTTTCGCCCGGACACCGTGTAAATCCGCACTTCCACAAACTGATCGGTGACGTCCGTAAGCAGATACGAGATACTCGTCGTCTTCTGGAACGGGTTCGGGTAATTGATCGCCCACTCGATGCCGAACTCACCGCGTACTTCAAATTCCTCCTGAATCTCGCTCGCATCGCCGACGTTGTCTGTGGCATGAACGCGCAGGATGTGATGCCCGGGTTCAAGCTGCGGCCGGATGAGCGCCGACATGTTGCCGCCGGAGAACAGCGTATCCGACCAGCTGATTTCGCTCTCCGGAATCGTGTCGTTATCCAGGATCAGATAGAACCGCCCCGGCCCGCGGTCAACCCCGTTGACGTCGGTAAGATTGGCGTAGATCAGCGGACGCCGCGGGAGAATCGAACCGGACGTGAACGACATGCCGTCAACCGTGATCTCGACAGCCGGACCGGTGCCATCGGCGGAGTCGCGCAGAAGCACGAAGTGCCCCAGCCCGCGCGCCGTGCCGCGCAGACGGCCTGTGTAACGAGTCGGATTGGGAATGACTGAAAGCGTGTCAAACTGAATATTCTCGATCCGCTGCCAATTGGCCGATTCTGAGCGTCGGTGATAGATTCCCAATTGCGCGATCAGGGCACTCGTCACGTTGCTGATATTCATCCAGACTTCGACCTCGGCGGTTGGCGTCAAGGCTTCACCGGAATCGCCGCGCTGGACGTGGAACACGCGAATCGGTCGCGTCACCAGCGGAGAAGTCAGGCCTTGTTCGCGCAGGCGCGCGCGTTCCGTCGCCGTAATTGTATCCGGGCCGCTGTATACAATTGCCGCCGATTCCATGGGCAGGGAGCCGGGAGCCAGACGCAACCAGAGCGAGTCCGTGCCCTGCCAGTGGCGGTGATATGCGTTTAGTTGAAACGGCCGTAGATAATAACTGCCGAATGCTGACGAAGCGGAATACATCCTCGGCATGTCCACATTCAGCACGAACGTATTATTCGCCTCGTTCAATTCAACAATCTCGTTGTACGGATCGATTCGCAGGGTGAACTGGTATGGCCGCGGTTTTAGCGTCACGGGCAGCAGAGCCTCACTGAGCAGCGAAACGATGTCCGGGATCGCAATCGTTGCGTCTGTTGTGAATGAATCGACCACAAATACGGTTGTGTCACCGGGCGCAGTGGAATCGGAAACCCCATGAATCTGCAGGGTGAATTCGGGGATAGCACGATTGCGTCCAATCCGGCCATGCGCGACCGGCAAAAGCACATTGGGTCGATCCGTCGCATACATCCCGGGAGTGAACCCGCGTATCGTATCCGGATAGAGATCCGTGTACTGTTCCAGCGGGAGCTGATGAGCACTTGTCGTCACCCAGTCCTCACCGAACGGCAGCACCTGAAACGTCACCTGATACGTCGCCCCCAGCGTATGATAGGGACCCAACCAGTCACTCTGCCACAGCCCGGACTCAAGCTGCACCAACTCGAGGGTATCGAGCACGACCGGCCCTTGCGCCGGTCGGAAGACGCCGCGCATGCGCGCGCGCTCGATGCCGTTCAAGTGCATGATTCGCGCCTGAATCTGGAACGCAGAGTCGTTCAGGATGTATTCGACCGGCAGCGTCGTCACGCTTAAAACCTGGACGTCAACCAGCAGCGAATCCCAGTAGATCGGCAGTGAACTCAGCGCGTCGCGCCGGAACGTGCGATCCGTGGCATAGACGATCACGCGCCCGTATGGCGTCCGGAATCGTTCATTGATGACCAGTTGAAACGTATCCGTCTGATTGACAACCGGAATCGGCTCGACAGTCAACGGATCGATCATCGGGACGCGTGATGAGAGAAACTGCAGTATGACGGAGGAATCGCCATCCGTTGTGTCGTAGAAGACGGTTCGGCGGATTTCATCGCCGTTGAAGGGCAGTAAGTACAGGTCTGAGGGCGAAGCGCCGGGTGTCCATGGCAGCGTGCAGACGATATTGAGCGTATCGCGGGTGCCGACAATCGCCGTATCTGCCGAAACCGCAGTGAGTGGGCCAAACGGCAGCCGCAGCTTCACGCCGGGATCTCCGAGCAGGTTCATCATCACCGTTTGTGAATACGGCACGGCCTGCTGCACGCCCAAGGTCAGGCGGGGCTGCAAGACCGTGGACAAGGCCCAGAAGCGGATCTTGTTGAGGTTTACGATCTCGCCCAGCGTCTTCGCCGGCGGCACGCTGATAAAATCGAACAACACGCGCTGCATGGCGGCCCCCGCGTTTGCCCACCCGACGCCGCTCGAGCTGTACACGCCGATCCCGCCGACCAGATCGCCGTCATTATTGCGCGAGAACATGAACGCTTCGCCGAGCACGGCTGTTTGGTCACGATCGTCGTACGCGCCGACAAAACACGTGAAGTTCGTGATGAACGGGAAGCCGCGCCGGTTGCGAAGCTGGCGCACGCCGCTCACTGTCATGAGATTGGCATTGCTCCAGACGCCGCCGCCGCCATGACCGTTGTAATTCACGACCAGCGCGCCGCTGCGGAACGCGTCACGCAACGTGTTCGGGCCGACGCCTGAAGCCAGGCTGTCCAGATAGACGCGCGAGACGATGATGTCGTTGGGAATCTCGCGAATCGCCGGCTCGCTGAAATTCCGCACGAAATTGAACTGCACGTCGCGCTTGTCCGCCACAAACAGCATGTTGCCGTGGAAGAAGCTGTTGTAATCCGATACGGTTTCATAGTGCAAAACCTTGTCCACATACGTCTGCAGCTCCAGACCGGTCCGCGCGGAAATGCGCCCCACGGCCAGATCCGGAACAATATCCCACGGCGGACCGGACACGCAGCCGAAGAACATATCCGAGGCGCAGATCCCGATCGCGTAGCCCATGGTCTGCACGTAAAGGCTCGGAATCATGTTGCCGGTGCCATGATAACCCTTAATATCCATCACTCCGTCACCGACCAGACAAACGTGCGTCGGCCGAACCTCCCAGTGGTCGTAGGCGTACTGGAGGAAATCCCGGATTGCGTACGGATTGATAATGCCGCCGTTGAACTGCTCGTAGATCTCGTGAACCGGAATCATCATCGTCGAAAACGAGAAACTCGCCTGCCGCATGCTGTCAAGCCGGGCCAGCGCCGCCAGCGCGGTGTTGTCGAGCTCAAAGCTGTCGTGGTAAATCAGCAGATATTCCGCTCCGGCTTCGGCCCGCAGATCGCGCGTCGAAACTTCGGCCGCAATCGCGACCGGCGCCGTCGGTGGGCGAGTGTCGAACGCAAAGAAGTTGTAGTCGCGATCGACGATCAGCCGGAAGCGCGCCGCCCACGAGGGACTCTCGTCGGCAGGCGTAACGTAGCGAACGTCATAGCCGGTCAAACGCACGTTCCCGATCCGATCCCAAATCTCAATGCTGGGTGACGAGAACCCGCGCAGATCAATCGAAAGCGTGTCGCCAATCGTAGTGTCAATACGTACGATGCTGCTAAGATCGAATCCGATGCCGCCTTTTGACGCGCGCATCTCGCGATCGTATTCGACTTCAAACCAGTTGACATAGATCTTGTCGTTAGCGCCGGAAAGCCCGTCGCCGGGCAGCGTGACGGAGAAGATGTTTGTACCGTCCACCAACTGATCGGTCGTGATTCCTTCCGTCTCCGACGTCGTCTCGATGATGATCGGTGACTGATTCCGCCACGGAATGTTGTTGTCGTTCAAAGAGACTTTGCCGACGGTCAGACCCGGAGCGGTAATCCCGTTCAGATACACGGTGGCGCGGTGGTAGCCTTCATTCCCTCCCCCCGCCGCGTAGCTGAATCCTTGCAGCGCCGCCCGCACCTTGACGGTATTGAATGAGCGCGTGTTTGGAAACGGAATGGTAACGCTGAAATCACGGGTCGTCAAGCCGTCGATCTTATTCCCGTAGAACCAGTGGTCCTCGTGCACGCCCAGCGGCCCGTACACTTCATATTGCGACTGATACTGGTAAGCGGACTGAGCCAGTCGATCATGTTTGAGATCGCGCTCCAGGTGCAGCTTCCCTCGCACCTGCGTAATCGTTTTGATATCCGTTGTCGGCCAGTCCGGATGCCATTGCGTAATCTGTTGGCCCAACCGCATGCCCGGCTGGCCGTCCCCCCACGACAGCCAGTAGATGTTGTCATCCGTCCACGGATCGGCATACATCACCGGATTGAGATGCTGAAACGTCTGCCGGTTGGGAAGGCCGTAGAAGTCAATGTGATCGACGACGTCGAAGTGTCCGTCGCCTTCGCCTTCGAAGTAGATTGGGACTTCCTGCCCGCGATGATAAATGTGCGTGTCAAACGTGGTGATCGCATCGACCGGGACTCCGGCGAGCACCAGCTGTTCATGTCCCACGCGCACGATGCCTTCGAGATTCACGGCCAGCTTCCATCGTCCTCCGATCGGAGGATCATCCAACTGAGGCCGGTCCGGTGCGCCGCGCCCTTCGAACGCTTCCGTCATGCGCGACGGCAGCGCCGTTGAGGCCAGCGGACCGAGCATGTCGCGCACCAGTTGTGTTTCGTTTGGCCGATCCGGCATCCGCGCGGCATCGCTGTTCAAGCCATGCGGCATCGTAACACGAACGCGCGCGCGTTTGATAATCCTGGCCATTCCCGTGGCGGCGTCAACCTGCACGGGGAATAGCTGCAATGCCATCAGGCGATGACCGCGATACATTCCGGCATCCTGGAGCGACAACTGCGA
Source organism: uncultured Alphaproteobacteria bacterium (assembly GCA_964370805.1). Lineage (GTDB taxonomy): Bacteria > Electryoneota > RPQS01 > RPQS01 > RPQS01 > CAYJKM01. The sequence goes on from CAYJKM010000010.1 coordinate 11,948, forward strand.
TTCCGGAAACATCCCCTGCTTAAGCGGCGTCTGCTCTCGGCGTTCCTCCCATGAGAGGCGTCGTGCCATCTCATCAAAACCGTCGTCCTTGGCCTCGCCGGGGAGCAGATCAACCGGCATGTCCGGCGGCAAGGGAGACATCTTGCCCAATTGCCGCGTCTCGACATCCGAGTCCACAATGATCGCCGACACCTTGCCGGGCAGACAATCGAGGAATTGAGTCAAGACAGGAAGCTGGGGAACGCCCACTTCGGAAAGAACCTCGGCCCCCGCCATGACAATGGCCGCCATCCCGCCCGACACCAAATCCACAAACAGCGAAATCTCTGGGCAATTCCACTCGAGGATGAGTTCGTCCTCCGGCTGACCGATGAGCTTCAGCTCGGTCCGCTTCGTCGGTTCGAGCTTGGCGTGGCTCGGCCGCTTCGTCTCAGAAGCCAGGACAAGCGCCAGCGCGCCCCATCAGAAGGGCTAACGCTATTAAAATATATACTTTACGAAGTGAGGTAGGCATAAATTTTAGGCAACAAAAATGCTAAGCCGATTAGGCCGCCAGAGGTAAGCTCCACAAAGTAGTCGCTGCCGGGTCAAATCGGCATCGGGAAAGGTGGGCTGGGACTGGTCGGAAAAACCGCTTAGCGAATAGGTATAACCTGAACTCCCTCTCAAGTGCCACCAAAATAGGAAATAGTTTCCAGTTTGTCAAGGATTTTCTCAGTGCAAGTGCTTAGTTTACACCACCAAATTGTCCGCTAATCGGAATCTAATCCGTGAGCAATTCCTGCACCACTCGCAGGGCTTGAGTTGCGCTGTTGCATAGCGGAAACACACTTAGGTTTCCCCTCTGTAACAAAGCCCTGACGCGGTTGTCTCCGTCCATAACATTTCGTATATTGAGAGGTTTAAACGGCTTACGGTTGTCTCCTTTGCCTCCGGCGTTGTTCCCATATCGCCTCGGTCGTCATCACGCTTGATATGCTTGATCTCAAAGATACGTTGAACGTTTCGCCGATTGTCGGCCCCATCTTCGGCTATGCCTGGCTCACGCCGGTGGTGTTCATCGCCGCCGGATTGCTGCTGGGGTTGCTCTTTGAAAAGATCATTCTTGTCCGTCTGCACAAGTTCGCCGAGCGCACGCACTGGAAAGGCGACGACGTCGTCATTAACGGCATTCGCGGCCTGACCACTGTTTGGTTTGTCCTGTTGGGCTTGTATGGCGCGCTGCTGAATGTGACGCTTCCCGTGCGCATGTTCACCGTCGGGCGCAAGCTGCTTGTCGTGCTGTTCATCATTTCGGCGACGCTCGCCCTCGCGAAAATCGTGGCCGGCTTGGTCGGACAAGCCGGTGCCGGCGCGGAAAACAAGAACGTCAAGACCGCGTCCATTCTCAAGATCGTCGCGCGCATTGTCGTGTTCACGATCGGCTTCCTGATTGTCCTGCAATCGCTCGGGATTACGATCACGCCCATCCTGACCGCCTTGGGTGTCGGCGGTTTGGCGGTAGCGCTCGCGCTGCAGGGAACGCTCGCCAACCTGTTCGCCGGAATTCAGATTATCGCCGCGCGCGAAATCCGTCCCGGCGATTTTGTCAAGCTGCAATCGGGCGAGGAAGGCTACGTCGAAGACATCACGTGGCGCAACACTACGATTCGCCAGTTATCGAATAATCTCATTCTGATTCCGAACGACAAACTCGCCCAGAGCGTCGTCATTGATTACTACTCGCCTTCGAAAGAGCTGGCCGTCGTTGTGCCGGTGACGGTGGCCTTCGGCAGCGACTTGGAGCGCGTGGAACGCGTCACCGTGGAGGTCGCGCGGGACGTGCAGAAGACCGTCCCCGGTACGATCCCCGAATTCGAACCGTTTGTCCGCTTCGGCGAATTCGCCGATTGGGGGATCAAGTTCAGCGTGATCCTGCGCGCGCAGGAGTTTACCGATCAGTATCTGCTCCGGCACGAGTTCATCAAACGCCTCTATGCTCGTTTCGATCGGGAAGGCATCGTCATTCCGCGTCCCAACTGGGTCGTGAAGGAAAATGAACCCAAGTCATCGTAACCGCGGTGTCGGCTGCTTTTTGTTTCATAGTTTTTGATTTTCTTCACCCATGCCACTAACACTAAACACCGAACATTCCTACCAAGCCAAATCCGGCCGGCAGGGGCTCCATCCGAACGAGCTGAAGCTCCTCGACGGCAAGCTGCGCGAGGCGCTCGCGTGGCTGTCGGATTCGCGTAAGAAGGATCAGCTTCCCTTCATTGATCTGCCGCTCGATCGCGCGCTCGTCGAGAACTGCCGCAACATGGCGGCAAAGTTCGACGGCATGGAGAACATACTGCTCGCAGGTATCGGCGGCTCCGCGCTGGGACCGCGCGCGATCTTCGATGCGCTTTGCCATCCCCTGCACAACGCCGTCACGCCGCTCATTCGCAATGGCGCGCCGAGATTCTTTGTGCTGGACAACGTGGATCCCGACGTCACCGAGGCGATGCTGCACCTCTGCGAAGCCGGCGACACCGTGTTTAACGTCATTTCCAAGAGTGGCTCGACCGCCGAGACCGCCGCCGCACTGCTGCTCATCATTCAGCATTTGAAGAGCGGCGTCGGCGACAAGTGGCGCGATCATCTCGTCTGCACCACCGATCCCGAGAGTGGCGATCTCCGCAAGCTGTGCACGGAAGAGCGAATTCTCACGCTGCCGCTGCATCCCGGCGTAGGCGGCAGGTTTTCGGTGCTCACGCCCGTCGGCATCTTCCCTGCGCTCTGTTTGGGTCTGGACGTGGACGCCATGATGAAGGGCGCAAGCGAGATGGCCTGCAAATGCCTGAATGAGAATCCGGATGAAAATCCCGCCGCGCAGATCGCTTCGATTCTCTATCTCTTCGACACCGCGCACCACAAGCCGCTGCACGTGATGATGGCCTATGCGAACGGCCTGTATTCGATGGCCGATTGGTTCCGGCAGATCTGGGCCGAGTCGCTCGGCAAGGCCAATTCTCGCGACGGGCATCCGGTTCACGTCGGCCCCACGCCGGTGAAGGCGCTCGGCACGACCGATCAGCATTCGCAGGTGCAGCTTTACATCGAAGGCCCGTACGACAAGGTCTTTATCTTCCTCGAGGCGCAAAAGTTCCGGCACACGGTCACGATGCCGCACGAGTTCGCTCACATTTCCTCGCTCGGTTATCTCGGCGGCAGAACGATGAACGAGCTGATGGCCGCGGAGTTTCAGGCCACGCGCGAAGCGCTCGCCCAGCGCGAGCGCCCGTCCCTCACGATTTCCTTTTCCGAAGTCGGTCCGCACGAGGTCGGCGAGTTCTTCATGCTCTGGGAAATGGTCACCGCCCTCTACGGCTACCTCTACAACGTCAACCCCTTCGACCAACCCGGCGTCGAACTCGGCAAACAGTTGACGTATCAACTCATGGGACGCAAAACAACTTAAGCTTATTCGGCGGCTCCGCCCGCCGTCTTTGACTCCGTCCGTTGTTCCAAGCGACTCTGTCGCTTATTCGGCGGCTCTGCCCGCCGTCCTGAAAGAGGAGTGCCGTCTCACGCACTACCGCGCACCTGACGATCGCTTTCTGCCCGACCTGATTTACTTCGTGACCATGTCGCTACTGAACAGGCAACCGATATTCCAGTGTCCAGAGGCTGCAAAAGTGGTCTACAAGTCATTGCAGTTTTTCCATGAACGGAAACAAGTTCAGTTTTTTGCGTATGTGATTATGCCGGATCACTTTCATGCCATGCTACACCCGATTGCGCCATTACTGCTGCCGGACTGGGCGCGGCTCTTCAAGAAATTCACGACGAATTATATAAGTAACGGCGAACCAATTTGTATGAAGAGCTACTGGTCGAAGACTATCGTGACGCAGAAATTCCTCTACCAGAAACTGCATTACATCCACAATAATCCTGTGCGCGCCGGTCTCGTGGAGAACCCCGAAGATTATCGCTGGTCAAGCGCCACGGAGTATTTGACAGGTCAATACGTTCTGGTGACGCCGTTGTGAGTCAGAGCGCGAGCAAGGCGGCGGACTGAGCCGCCGAATAAGCAGAGGCAAGAGTGCCCATCGTCACCGTCTCCATCGCCCCTTCGGGAATTGAAGTCTCATCCCTGAGCGAGTGAGTTTGACAATCATAGCTAACACCCCAAAAACACCTCCGGGCGAAAAGGTCTCGCCTGATGACTGAACATAACAATGCAACTCAAGGAGGGCATCATGGCCCGTCTGAACATCTGGCTGACAATTCTGCTCTTGTCTGCAATTCTGACGCTGTGGATGGGATGCTCCAGCGATGATGACGACGGCGAAGAAAGCACGCCGGTCCCCGTGGATTCGCTGCTGGCCGCCGCCAATGCGGAACTGGAAGATGCTCTTTTCAATCTGATCAACAGCGATCCGCAGCAGCCGGAGGACATCGATCTCTCCGCGCCCTACGAAGCATATATGGACGTCTTGCAGCGCAGCCCCGCACACCCGACCGCCAACTTTGGTGCGGGCGTATTGGAGGTGATGATGCTCACGCGCGATCCCGAAATTCAATCGTTCTTTGATGACGTGCAGGCGTTTCTCGATGCCGGCGATTACTTTGCCGTCGAGAGCGGTCTGATCACAAACGATGTCCGCGTTAAGGATCCGGTGCTGAGCGCGTCCGCCTTGAAGTTCCCGGCCTTTCAACCGCTCACGCTCACGCGCCGCTTCAGCCGCGCGCTGGATGACGACCCGCAAGTGAGCGATTTGCAGGCGATTTGCCTGAACGAAGTCCTGCCGCGCATGGTCACGGCGGTGTCACGGTTGGACGTGGTGACGACGCACGCGGATTTCGTGTTCACGATCACCCCGCGCATGCAGGGCGATCCCGGTGAAGACCCGGTCGAACTCGATCTCACCGAAGTGCATGCCACGCTCGGCGTCCTGCACGGCGTCGCCGCGATCCTCAACCACTTCTGCGCGTACACCTTCGACTTCTCGGCCTACGACGGCCCAGGTATGCTTGAAGCCTTCAGCCAAGGATCTAACTTTGCCACGCTGATGCGGCACGATGTCATGCCCACGGCGCGCAGCGAATGGCTGAATGCAATCTTTGACTTCCGCGCCGGGATCAATTTCCTCCGCAGTGAGTCCGACAATCAGGACGACGATCTCATCGTCATTGATCCGTATGACGGGTTCACGCAAAGCGAACTGGATTCCGCCGAGCATTATCTCAATCTGGTCGAAACGGCTCTGAACGGCTCGCAGGTCGTCGAATTGGACACCGACGGCGACCCGTGGACTCCGCCGGAACCGCTCACCGTCTCGCTGCTCGCGCTGTACGAAACTCCGATCATGGATTTCAAAGCGCTGTTCCCGAATTACTCGGTCGAACTTGACACCCAGCAGACGGACTGGGGATACTTTACCGATTACGATTTCGTTCCCGCTACCATCGAGGTTCAGTCGGCCACGTATTACGGCTGGTATCGCCAGGCCCAGTGGAACGATGGAATTCAGGTGTATTACTGGAACGACACCGACTTTGACGTGCCCGAATGGGACGCCGCCTGGGATGCGCGTGAAGCGGAACTGCAGAACAAGCCGTTTGCCTGGATCAGCATGTCTGCCTCCGGTTATCTCGAAGCAGGAGTCAACAGCGAAACGGCGCAGTTGTACAGCTCATATCAGGAGCCGGGCGCCGTTCGTTACGTCCCGCGCATCACCTGGCAGGCGGAGACGTTTGCTCAGTGGATCCTTCCCGATCCGACTTTCAGCGGCATCTTCCCCGGGATGACGGACTCGCACTTCAAGGAGGTGTTCGGCATCACCGCCGCAGACTGGGAACGTACGACCACCTGGTATTTGTGGTAAACTCCTCGCGGAGTCCGGCGCCATGCGTCGCTGCATCTTTCTACTCTTTGGGCTGTTCGCGTCAATTGCGGCCAGTGCCCAGCCTGCAAACTCGCTGCTTTCTTATCTGATCAGCGCCGACAGCTCGTGTTGGCGGATCGGCGGAAACCTCGGCGTGCTGCGCTCGTCGTTGCTTGATCTGCCTTCGGAGCGAACGCGCAATCTCGCTGCAGGATTCGCCGTGAAAGGCGGTTACGCGGATTACTATCGCACCGGCGCGATGGAGTCACCCGGCGCATCGTTCGGACGTGCGGCGGGTGGTGAGCTGTATTTGAGCGGACGCCGCCATGTGCCGTGGGCGTTTCGATTTGTCACCGGCGAGAACCGCACGCGGTTCGATTTTGAAACGGGCGCGGGCGATCAGACGGCGTCGGTCGAGCATGCGGAGTGGACGTCCGCCGCGCATCTAACGGCGGGGAACGATCATGTGCGCGCTGGCGGTGGACTGATATGGAGCTCGCAAGCGTCCCTCGAACCGACTCTGGGTTTGCAGCTTGCGCAGCCGCGTTGGGCTGCCGCGGAGCTATCCTGGACCCGGCGTTTCCCCGCGCTCGCTGCACACGCGGTTTGGAGCAATGAAACGGCAGATGTGAATCTGGATGGCTTGCGCGATGCGTACTCCGGGCAGATCAACGTCCATGCCTTCGCGCCGTGGCGAGCAGAATACCGCATCACGCGCGGACAGTGGATTCGCCGTACCACGGATGAAATCAATAATCGCCTCGAACCGTGGGGCGATGACTGGTCGCATCAGAGCTTCCTCGCTTACGATGCGCCACGCTGGACGGCGCTCGCGGGTTGGCGAGGGCTGCGCGGCGACCTTATGGCTTATGGCGTACGCGGGACGCAGCGCTTTGCCAAGCTCACGCAAGCCGATTGGCAAGCGGATGGCGTGTTCCTGTCCTTTGAACGCCGTGCGCGCGAGACCCATCATGAATGGGTTGAGATTGAGCGGCTTGACTGGCAGGCCAACGCACGCGGCCACACGGAGTTCTGGCCGTTCACATCGGGTTGGGTGGACTTGTTGGGATTGCGGCGCTATTTCATTGCGGATGCGGCCGGTTACATCTGGCGGCTGCATCTTGCGGAAACGCGCGACCTGTGTCAAACGTGGTCGGGAAGTCTTGGCCTGAATCTCTTCGACGCGCACCTTTCCTCGCAGTTGGAGCATTGGCGGCCCGAATACCTGATCTTCGGCAAGGCCGACGTGCAGCAGCATGAACTGAGTCTTCAACGCGCGCTGGCGTCGCTGGTCAGCTTGTCCGTAAGTTGGCATCCGTCCGCGTGGGAAATCCGTTACACCGCTCAGCAGTTGATTCCGCTCCGCACATGGCACCGCGACTCGTCGTCGGATGGTAATGGTGTCGGTCTTCCCGATGACGGTGCCGCTCCCCGCTCGTTCGGCGGAGCGTTTCACGAAGTAACTCTGTCGTGGCACTATTGAAAGCTAATCATGTCCATCGTTGCCGTCTCCATCGCTCCTTCCGGAATTGCAGGCTCTTCCCTGAGTAACTGGGTTGCCGCGGCCGAGCGCGTCATCCGCGAAGACGGCCGCGTCACGTACCGCCTCGATCCGATGTTCACCACCATGCAGGGCGAGCTGCACGTCTGTTTCGAGATCATTGAGAAAATGCACGAGGAGCTTTTCGGGCTCGGCGCGCCGCGTGTCGGCACCGTGATCAAGATTGACGACCGCCGCGACAAGATCGTGGATATGGATGAAAAGGTAAAATCAGTAGAAGACAAGCTGCGCACTTGATGCCCTTTCCCCATATCCATTGGGGAAAATACAAAGGGGGTCGGGTTGAGGATAAACTCAAATGATACCCGTTTACAACTGGATTGATCGCAAGTTTGACTTCGGACTCCCGGTCTGGATGTTTCCAAACCTGCTCGAGCGGCTGCGCGGTACTCCGGCGCGCGTCGAAGAGCGTGTGCGCGGACTCTCTCGAGACGTACTGACGCGGCGCGAGAACGATAAATGGTCGATTAAGGAACACGTTGGGCATCTGCTTGATCTGGAACCGCTCTGGTTGGGCCGCTTGGATGATTTCGATGCTCGCGCCGAAACTCTGCGCGCCGCCGATCTGAACAACACGCGCACACACGAGGCCAATCACAACGCCGCATCGCTCGAGACGCTGCTCGCTGATTTCCGTGCCGCGCGACAGAAGTTTGTCCAACGAATCGAGCCGTATGATGAAGCATCCGTCTTGCGCACGAGCCTTCACCCGCGCCTCAAAACTCCCATGCGCCTGATCGATCACATTCAATTCGTTTGCGAACACGACGACCATCACCTCGCCAGAATCAGCGAGTTAATTGCCGTTTTGCGCCGGTAGATGCACACGGCTGTGTGCTTCAATTTCACGTTTCGGCATTTCAGTTTTTCAGCATTTCAGCATTTTCCTCTCCCCATGCGTCTCTACGAACACGAAGGCAAAGCCTTCTTCAAGCAATTCAAAATCCCCGCGTCTGAAGGCAAAGTCGTCACAAATCCCGACGATGCCGTAGACATTGCCGCGCAGCTCGGCTATCCGGTCGTGCTCAAAGCTCAGGTGCTCACCGGCGGCCGCGGCAAAGCCGGCGGCGTGATCGTGGCCCACGAGGAGAGCGAAACCAAACTCTTCGCGACGCGAATCTTCTCGCTCAAGATCAAAGACTATCCGGTCGAGAAACTGCTCGTCGAACCGGCACTGAACATCGAACGCGAGATCTATCTCGGCGTCACCATTGACCGTGCCAACTACAAGCTCGTATTGATCGGCTGTGCCGAGGGCGGCGTCGAGATTGAAGAGACAGCCAGGACGCACCCCGAACAAATCAAGAAAATCCCGTTTGAGATTGACGATCCGATCTACGCCTATCACGGCATTCAAATGGCCAAAGCGCTCGGGTTGTCCGGAAACGATCTCAAAAATGTCGCAGACATATCAATACAGCTTTTCAAGCTGTTCAAAAAGCTCGATGCGAAAGTCGCCGAAATCAATCCGCTCGTCAAAACATCTGAGGGCAAGTGGCTCGCCGCCGATGCGCGCATTGCGCTGGACGATGATGCGATGTTCCGCCATCCCGAAGTCGCGGAAATGGGTATCGGTGTCCGCCACGAAGAAGGCGAACTCACCGAGCGCGAAAAGCTCGCTCGCGAGTGGGGGATTCCCTATGTCGATCTCGACGGCGATATCGGCATGTTCCCCGGCGGTGCGGGTTTCGGCATTGTCGGTAACGATTTCGTCAATCACTTTGGCGGCAAACCCGCAAACTTCATGGACAGCGGCGGCGGCCCCTCCCCGGAACGCATCGCCAAGATGCTCGTCCTGCTCGATGATAACCCGCAGGTGAAGGCGATTTTCGGCGCGCGCTTCGGCGGCATTTCCCGCTGCGATGATTTCGCCAAGGGTGTCGTGCAGTTCCTCCGCGAGCACGGTCTCTCCAAACCGATGGTCGTCCGCATGACCGGCAACAAGTGGGAAGAAGGCCTCAGGATATTTGAAGAGGCCAGACAGAACGAGCCAGCGCTTTTCAAGCGCCTTGAGTTCCACGGCATCGAAACCCCGATCGAAGAGATCGCCATACGCGCCGTAGAATTGGCAAAGCAGTAATTAGAGATGAAAAGACTCGTCTATGGTCTCGTCGCTATGACGGCGATAATGACGCTTGCCTTCGCGCAGGAGGACACTCCATCCGCGTATCCGACCACGCTCAGCATGTTCCCTCCGCCGACGATCGGCATCGAACTCGATGCGCTTCCTTACTTCACCGGCGGCTGGTACGGTTCGCTCTGGTATGGCTACCGGCAGATCCGGTTGCGCGGCGTCGTGGCAGAAGTCTATCCTCCGGACATGGCCACGGACGACGATTTTCGCGATCTGCGCACCAAGGCCGAAGCCTTCATCGTTGATTGGTTCCCGTTCAATGCCCCCGGTGCCTTTCATGGCCCGTGGATCGGCGCTGGAGTCGAATGGTGGAAGAACCGCGCCACCAACGATGCGAACGATCACGCCGGCATGTTCAATAGCACCGTCCTCACGCTCGGCGGCGGCTATGTCTGGAAATTCTATCAGCACTTCTATCTGAATCCGTGGCTCGCCGGACATCTTCTGATTGACGGCGGCACCGCCACCATCGCCGGAGCGAGCTACAAACAGCCAATCTTCCTCCCTGAACTTTCTGTCAAATTAGGTTGGCATTTGTAGCCGCGCAACGAGCACAGGCATCTTCGACGAATCCTTGATCTGACTCGGATTTCGGATTTTCTGACTTTCTTACTTCACCCCCGGAGGTCATCATGGATGACCGAACCAAATTACGAATTCGCGCAGAATTCAACGCACGTTTCTGGCGGCTGATCATTGGCACCGTGCTCCTGTCGGGCCTGCTCTTCTGGCTTTGGTTTGCCTGGGATCGACCGCAGCATTTCTACTGGCTGACGCTCCTGCCGCTATTGTTCATCGCGCCAATTGTTCGCTATCATCTGATCATTCGCTCTTTGACCAGCTCAGAGTCTTCCGCCGCGCCACAGGCAGCGATCGCAGGCATCGCCGATGAATTGACAAAAAGTCGTATCCGCCGCCGGGCGAAAGTGGCCCTGGCAATCGCAGATCTTCTACTGGTCTTCCTGCTCGTCGGGAGCATCGGTGTCGGTTTGGGGCGGGCATCCGGAAAGAAAGCAGACCTTGAGTACGAGCTGCAAAACACAAAGTATGCACTGCTGCGCGCCTTCACGGATTTCGAGGATCAAAACGTGCGCGAGGTGGCACTCTTTACGCCGCCCACTGCTCCCGCTGATTATCCGCTTTGGGCTGCACAAATCCGGGATCACATGCAGCAGCCGGTTGCAGTTTTCTTGCGTGATGGCAGGCATACGACGTGGATTCGTCGGCCCGCTGAGTTCAGCATTCTGGACAGCCTCTTTGAAGCCCGCTTCATAGAATCGGAGTCGAAGGCACCCAAGGAGTGGTCACTCGATACGCTTGGCTCAACGGTCTTTCGCCGGTTCTCGTACGGCGAACGAAGCGATCCGATGTTCAATGCCGTGATGGTGTATCAACGCGATGATGCGGAGCCGCGCTGGGGCATCGTCTATCGCCGCGAGCACGCTTGGCGACCCTTCTTCGAGCGCCTGAAGGCAGGCGTCGAGCCAAAACAGAACGAACTTCCCGACGCGCTCGTGGGACGCGCTGAGAACATTATTCAAGTAAGGCGTATCCTGGTCATGGACAAGGAGTCATCCATGCTTCCCGTCTTGCGCGCGTCGCTCGAAGGAGCGGAGCTCTTTCGCTCCCCAGGATTCGACACCACAGGTGTCTCATACATTGACTCTTTGGCAATGGCGCGGGTGGAGTTCTATTCCTCCCGTCTGGACAACGTCATGATGGAAGCCCTCAGCACTGATCAAATCCCTTGGGGCCGCGTTGCCATCATCGTGATTACTTTGTCGGTTCTGCACCTCTGTTGGCTCTGGATCCGCAAACTCACCGCCCCGACGGCATCCGTTTCCTGATTTTTGTTTTTTGATTTTTAGTTTCTATTTTCTTTCACCTCCCCGCCCATGCGCAAAACCCTGCTGATTTTTTTTCTGCTCATCGCGTCACTCTGCTTCGCCCAGTCGCCGTATCCTGATCCGCTGCTCGGGGCGCGCCCCGGTGCGTTTTCGGCGCGCGCGGTATCGCTCGGTCACACCATGCTCACCGATGAAACCGGCCCGGCTTCGCTCATGGGCAACCCGGCCACCCTTGCCGATCAAGAAAAAGAATGGCGTGTGGACGTCACGGCCGACGTGTCGCGCGTCAAGGAAATCCGCAAGTACCCCGTGTACGATTCCTTCAACGCGAGTCTCTTCTACAACAACTACGCGATTAACGACCACCTCTATTCGCGCCTCGAAGGCGGCCTGGCCTATCGCGTTCCGACGGATAAGATGGAAGCGCTGGTGTTGTCGCTCGCCAGCTACTCCGCATATCGCTTCGACTACACGTATCACGAGGAAGTCCGCAATCGCGGCGCCTCAGGCGGCATCCTCGACAAGAAACTCGGCGAGAACCGTTACGATGTGTACGGCGACTTGCGCAGCATCACGGCTGGCGCCGCCGCTCGCAACGGTCTGCTCGCGCTTGGCTTTTCCGTCAGCGGCATGGTCGGCTCGTGGAATTACGAGCGCGGCGTGTTCTACGCCGATGAATTCGCCGCGGAAGATGCCGGGCTTGACTCCTTGACCTACGTGGACCGTGCCGAGTACTCGCCCAACGGCATGGTCGCCGAAATGTCAATTGGTGCCACGCTCAACCTCGGTAGCCGCGTTGTCTTGGGCATGCGAGCGCTCATCCCGGACGAATCATTCAAGTTCAAGCGTCAGGTTTCTGAGCACAGTTATTCAACCTACGTGGACTCGACGTCCTTTATCGGTGACGTCGTGACGGTTAGCTATCCCAAGCGGTTTGGCGGCGGACTCCGCTATCAGCCGCGCGGCGAGTATCGTCCCGTCTTGCTGCTCGAAGGCGACTTCGTCACCTACAGTGATGTGCAGGACAACTGGGACGACACCTTTGAGCTGCGCGCTGGAGCCGAACAGCAGATCGTTCCCGGCGCCCCGGTGCGCGTGGGCTTCACCTACAGCACGGCACCTCAAGACGAAGACCGTGCCACTACGCTGTTCACGGCCGGCATCGGCTTCACGCTGCAAAAACTTCATGGCGATTTCGGCGTCGAACTCGGCAAGCTCAACTACACGAACCCCGACCTCTTTCCGCAGTGGCTCTATGGTGATGAAGAGCGTGTCAACACTGACCGCGTCGAAACCGCGCTCTTCCGCGGCATCATCTCCCTGCGCTACGATTTCTAAACAGGCAACGCGTTAGTCGGAGATCTGACTACCCACCAGTCGCCGACTGGTGGGATCGAAAGTGGAAGCCGATTCTCATCACTTAGCGTTCGAGTTTTTGGTTCTTAGTTTTTAGTTTTTAGTTTCATGCGCCCCATCTACTTTGCCATAGTGCTTCTCACTCTCTGTGCTGCTGCCTACGCCGCCCCCACCTGGTCGCTCGTCGTCGTGCACACGAACGACGTCCACGGCGGCATTGACTCCTCCGAAGCCACCTTCATGAACCCGGAGTTCCCGCCGCAACTTGGCGGCGGCGCGTCGGCCGCCCGGCTCATCCAATACATGCGCGCCTACTGCAAAGAAACCGGCAAGGGCTTTCTGCTGCTCGATACCGGCGATATCTTTCAAGGCACGCTCGTCGGCACAAAGTCCGAAGGCGAAGCCGTCATGCGCTACATGAACGAGGTCGGCTACGATGCCTGGGTAATTGGCAATCACGAATTCGATCTGGGGCGTAACGTTACCGAAGCGCTGATGAAACAGGCCGAGTTCCCCACGCTCTCGGCCAATATCTATGACACGACGGATGGCCATTGGACGCACTTCGCGCAGCCCACGCTTCTGAAGGATTATGGCCCGATGAAAGTGGGCATTGTGGGGATCACGACCTCCGGCACCACGCGTGCGTCATTTGAAGAAAATGTCAAAAACCTGCACTTTGCGGCCGAGACCACCACGCTGTCCGCCTATCGCGATTCCCTGCGCGGGCAAGGCGCCGACGTTGTCATTGCCGCCTGTCATCTTGGGCTGCCGTTTGATCGCTGGGATGCCTGGGATGATCTGGAAGAACGCGCCGCGAAAGGTTGGACGTCCGATTACGTCCGCAACTCGTTTGAACTGGCGCGCCGCGTTCCCGGAATCGACATCCTCTATGCGGGCGACATCCACGTCGGTTATGAAGAACCCTGGGTGGATCCGGTCACGCATACGCCATGCTTTCAGGGCTATGGCCGCGGCACGAATCTGATGGTCGTGGAATTCGTCTTTGACCTCGAAACGAAGCGGCTGCTCCGCTGGAAGTACTTCGAAGAGGAAGGCACGCTCATCACGCTGCTCTCCGACCGTTTCCCGCGTGACCGGGCCATTGCCGAAGCCATCGACACCGTGGTCGCGCGGGTTGAGATCGGCTTCAACGAAAAGATCGGCGAGGCGATTATTCCCATCACGCGCACCGGCGAGACCGAATCGCTTCTTGGCAACTTGATCTGCGATGCCATGCAGTGGAAGCTCAGCGGCGACTTAGCTATTACGAACAAAGGCGGCGTGCGCACCGATCTGCCTTCCGGGAATATCACTCCTCGTGACGTTTTCAACGTGCTGCCGTTCGATAACACACTCGGCGCGGTGCAGGTCACCGGGCAATTCATGAAAGACCTGCTCGAAGATAAGGTTGCCTACGGCGGCAGCGGGCTCTACGTGAGCGGCATGCGGGTGAAGATTGACCGGTCGCGTCCGCGTGGCGATCGCGTCGTATCGCTTGAAATCGCCGGCCAGCCCTATGATCCCAACGCCGCCTATCGTCTGGTTACGACCGATTATCTGCTCGAAGGCAACTCCGGCATGGAAAAGCTGCTGGAGCTGCGCGATCAGGCTGCCGTCGAGTCCGGCGTTTACATGCGTGACTCCGTCACGGAGTACATCCGCGAGTTCTCGCCCCTCTATCCCAAACTCGACGGCCGCTGGCAATATGTGGACTCACAATGATAAGCGTCTCGCCGAGGTGAGTCATGCGTGCCTTATCGTTACGGCTCGCCGACTTCAGACCCACCCGGCATACGCACAATTTGCCCCGCGCGGGATCTATGAAACCGTACGATTTGTCAACTGCCCACGGCTCCGATCCCGCGCGACGGTTACGGGAGCAAAAACGCTTTCAACTTCAATTTCCAATTTTCATTTTTCCGAGGTGTTTCCAATGTTACGCAAACTGATTTTGGTTTTCAGTGCACTGCTTGTGCTGACCTCGCTATCCTCGGCGCAGGTCATGATCAACGAGATTTACTACGATAATCCCGGAGGCGAGGATGCCACCGTCAAGTACGTGGAGATTTATGGACCTCCGGATACAGACCTCACTGACTGGACTCTGGTCGGTATTAATGGCAATGGCGGCGCCGACTACTTGACGGTCGAACTAACGGGCCAAATACCCGCTGATGGCTACTATGTCGTGGGCGGCGCGAATGTCGCCAATGTGGATCAGCAGGCGTCCATCGAATTGCAGAACGCGGGCTTTGGCACTGACGTCGGGTGTGACGGTCTGGATCTGCGCAATGGCGCGACCGTGGTGGACCATGTTTGTTACGGAGAGTGCGGAGATGGGGAAACCTGCAACGGCGAAGGCGGTACCTGGGCTCCCGATTACGACCCCCCTTCCCAGGGACCGGCAAAGTCCATCGGCCGTTTTCCTGATCATCAGGATACGAATGATAACGGAGCGGATTTTGCCATTCTTGAGCCTCTGTCTCCAGGCCAGCCCAACAGCGGTGTGCCGTGCGATCCGCAATACGTCACGCTGAGTGACATCCGCGAGAACGACGAGAACGGAGTGTCAGTTCTGTCCGGCGAATTCGTTGTCTTTCGCGGCATTGTCAACGTGGACAATTACACGCTGGATAGCCTCACCGAATCCAGTTTCTACGTTCAGGATGAAGACGCCGGAATCAACATCTTTCGTGGCCCTGTACCTGCCGGAATTTCTGTTGGTGACTGTGTTGCAGTCTCCGGTTGGGTCGGGCAATACAACGGTCTGACGGAAATTCTGTCCGCGGGAGCTGGCAATTGCATTTATGAAGTGGAGATCGTGGACGAAGTGGATGCGCCGGAGCCCGTCGTTCTGACTTGCGCCTCTTTCTTCGAGGCCTTCGAAGGCATGCTCGGTCAGATCAACAACGTCACCATCGTGGACGGCGACTGGCCCGGTCAGGGACAGTTCGCCAACCTCACGATTTCCGACGGCAATGGTACGCTGATTCTGCGCATTGATGATGACACGAACATTGATGGCTCGCCGGAGCCACAGGGCGCCTTCAATGTCGTCGGCATCATCACCCAGTTTGACACGTCACCGCCGTACAACACCGGTTATCAGATCACCCCGCGCACCACCGCGGACATCATCCCGCTGGCGGCGGATGACCCGCATGACGTCGGCAATGTTGGTGAGTTTCGGCTGCATGGCGCGTACCCCAATCCTTTCAACAGCGTCACGAAAATCCGCTACGAAGTCGGCTCGGCGCGTGAGCTAACGCTCCGCATCTTCGACCTCATGGGACGTGAAGTCGCCGTCGAAATGCTGACCAATCTCACCCCCGGCGCGCATACGTACACGTGGAACGCCTCCGGTGCCACGGGGCTGTATTTCGCGCGTCTGGAGAGCGCTTCGCACATGCAGTCAGCCAAACTGCTCTACCTGAGATAAATCGCTCTTCCTACAGAGGTCAAAGGGGTAGACCGAAGAGTCCGCCCCTTTTTCATTTCCGGTTGGCACCGTGCACGACATCACCTCATCGTGCAATACTTTCACAACGGCTCAAAGCCACACATTCATAGAAATAGTAGATTGATTTCTGACCTCAATATCCTATGAGTGCGCAAAATCCGCTTGCATCGCCGTTCTTCAGGCAAAATTATATCTGATCGGTATGTCCGGAAGCTATTACTTGCTTGTACTCCAAGGCGGCACGTATATTGCCAAAGCACTTCCTAAATCCACTTACTCTCCCAGGAGAGAGCCATGAAACTTGCACTGCTTTGTGCACTCTCTGCAGCAATTCCCGCCCTGCTTCTCGCCCAACCCGCCCCGGCTACCCTTTGGACGTGGACCTACGGTGGAGCTGGCATGGAGCGCGCTGTTGACGTAAATCCTACCAGTGACGGCGGCCTGATCCTCGCTGGAGGGCGGTCCATCGGGGCCGACCTTCCCGACGCGCTGCTCGTCAAACTCACCGCTGCCGGAGATCTCGAGTGGACCGTCAACTACGGCGAGAGCAGCGAGGAAGCTTTCAGAGTCTGTCAGACGGCCGATCAAGGCTTCGTGGCCGTTGGCTATACGACAGCAGGTTGCATGGGTCAGGATTTGGGCAACGCGTATGTCATCCGTCTGAATGCGCAGGGCGATAGCCTGTGGACGCGCAATCTGAATTTCGGTACCGTTGACGATCTCTACGGTGTTTTGGAACTGAACAACGGCGACATCCT
The DNA here is from genome assembly GCA_964370805.1 of uncultured Alphaproteobacteria bacterium. Classification (GTDB taxonomy): domain Bacteria; phylum Electryoneota; class RPQS01; order RPQS01; family RPQS01; genus CAYJKM01. The sequence continues at coordinate 28,922 of CAYJKM010000010.1, forward strand.
TATCGCCGGATCAACGGTTCCCATCCCTGGTTCGGTAGCTCCGCTTCTTTGCAGATTGAATGCGAATGGTGACAGTCTCTGGTCGCACGTCTATCTGCATCCCAACGTCGTCCGGTGGGTCAGAGACTTGATTCAATTGAATGACGGCGGGTTCGCGCTTGCAGGCTTTGGCAATAACCCGTCTGGCCCTACGTTGCCGTTTGCTCTGAAAGTCAATGCCGACGGTGATGAAGAGTGGTTGCGCACGTATGAACGAGACTTGGACGCCGACGGGCACAGCATCATTGAAGCTCAAGATGACGGCTTTTACTTGTGCGGCAACGGGTACAATGAAGATTATCAGGAAGGTTTCCTGATCCTGCGCCTCAATGCCCAGGGCGACACGCTGTGGACACGCCTGCACTTCACGGTCGGCAATGGTGACTGGTGCCAAAGCGCAGCGGGAACAATTGATGGGGGGCTGGTGCTGGGTGGAAACGCGATCCTTGCCGGCCACCCGGTCTTTGATCTTGTCAAGCTTGACGCAGACGGTGATGTTGAGTGGCATCGCCCGGTTGAACGCGGAGCCGATGCGGACATCTGTGCCTCTGTCTGCGTCCTGACGGATGGCTGCTGCGCCATGACCGGACTCACGGCCAATCAGGATTTCGGCGACATCTGCGTGATGAAGTTTGAATCCATGTTGGGCACGTCAGATGCTCCCCCATTGGTCGCCGCGTTCGCGTTAAGCGATGTCTATCCGAATCCCTTCAACAACACAACCCAAATCCGCTACGAAGTCGGCTGGGCGCGCGAACTCACCCTGCGCATCTTCGACCTCATGGGACGCGAAGTCCTCGCCGAAGAACTCACGAACCTCTCTCCCGGTGCTCATGTCTACGCATGGAACCCCACCGTTGCGACGGGACCGTATTTCATTCAGCTTGAACACGGAGCAACCCTTCAAGTGACAAAAGCGTTGTATCTGAAATAGTCGCGACGGATAGACCATGCGAAAAAGGCAGCCATCTGGCTGCCTCTTTCTCTTATTGTCATCCTTGAAGCCGCGTAGCGGCTGAAGGATCCCTCTGAAATCGCTCAGAATCGCAACATAACGTTCACCCCCGGCACAGCATGCCGCCGTCCCTGTTCATCCTGTGTCATCAAACTGGTCGGGGTGACGTGAAAATCAACGTCCGACAGCATCGCCGCCGACTTGGCCGAGCGCAGAAATGTCCGATACCCCAGATAGAAACCCGCCATTCCAACCGCCGTGACATAAACGATACTGTGTTTCTCTTCATCGTCCGAAGCGTTGGCGACGATTTGCGAGACTCCCAGCCCTAACAAACCGCCGGTCAACGTGTGCAGAAAAACGATGGTTCCCTGTTCAGACGAGAAGTCTTTCCCTTTTGTTATTAGGTGTCCCGCCGCCACACCGGCAATCGGCCCGGCAATGAGCGCGGCTTCCGTTTTGTCCTTTGCTTGCTCATTAAAGAGATCATTGAACGAAAACGCCGCCGCAATTCCCAGTAATCCCGCTGCCCTCAGCACACGCCCGTCGCCTTTGGTGTACGGCTCATCCTGTGCCAGCGCGGCACCGGTCAACATTCCCGCCGCCGATCCCACAATCACTCCGCCCATAGTCCACCGTCGTTGATAGATATGAGCATCATCGTCGGAATCGTAGCTGTCCCAGTGCTCGTCGAAGGTGTAGTAGTGATGCGGCGGATAATCCTTCTGGCGGTCAATTCCCTTGCCAATTAATGAACCGGTCGCACCACCGACCAGCAAGCCGAAATCTCCGCATGCTCCGATCACTCCCGCTGTCCCCGGCAGCATCCGCGAGCTTTGTGCGACACCGTAGCCGGCCATGGTCTCCATGACGCTCACGATCATTCCCGAAGCCAGCATCCCTTGACCTTCATCTTCATCGTCCCAATTAGAGTCTTTATCAATCCACTGGTGCAAAGCAAAGCCGTGCAATATGCCGCGCGTCCCTCCGTACAGCCCCAGCATCCCGGCTGCCTCGGGTATGCCTGAAGCCGGCGTCGCATAATACGCGGTGAGAAACGTGAGCCCGCTGCTGACAAAATAAAGTCCTACCGCGCCGTGCTCATCATCAGGCTCGACAATCACGGGCACCGCCCAGCCGTAGAAGCCGAGACCAAGAAACATCATGCCCGTGACGAACCGCACCCTTGCAGCCGGCGACGGCGCCAGCGGATCGCGGCTCTCCGGTGACAGCAGCATCATCTTGCCGCGAATGTCAGTAAGCTCCGCTATCGACAGCGGGCGTCGCTCTTTGTACATCCGCCAGTCTTTCAGATAATGGATCTCGAGCACGTAACTGCTGTCCGGGAGTTGATAGACTCGGGCCTCCTGGAACATGTGCACATACTGAAACTGCCCGGTCCGTCTCGCCACTTCAGGAGTGATCACGAAACTCTTGCCCTTCTCATCCAACGGCACCTGCAGCTCTTGAGCGCACACAAGTCCGGCCGGAATCATGACAAAGAACAGGATGATGAATGTGTGTTTCCCGCGCATGTGTCCCTCGCAAAGTTGCTGTCTTACTTCCTGCGGTGTCGGCTGCGAAACCTGGATTAACCAAATACAAACATTTGGCAGGCGACCCTCTGACTCGGATTTTGGATTTGCTTACTTTCTTACTTCAGTTCCACCACCGTGCTCCCAAAATCATCGTTCTTCGGCCCGCCGTCGTGATAACCCTTCACCAGCGGATGGGTATCCAGAAATTCCCTGACCTTGACCCGCAGCGCGCCCGTCCCCTTGCCATGAATCACGGTGACTTGCCCAAGATTCGATTCCACCGCCGCCGCCAAATAGCTGTCTAACTCCGGCAGCGCTTCATCGCCATACTTACCGCGCAAATCAATCTGCGGCCCGACCTGTTGCGTCTGAAGATTGAACTGCATCTCCACGCGCCGCGTGCGGTCGCGCTTCTCCTCCGGCGGAGCCGCAGAGAGTCGCTCCGCTTCCACCCACAACCGCACGCCGCCAATCTCTATTTCTGCGCGCCGTCCGCCTTTCTGCAAGGAAACGACCGTGCCGATTCCCTGCAAATCTTCGATCTCGACTCGGTCGCCTACGTTAGCTCGCTCCAATGGAATGCGCGCGGGTTTTTCCGGTTCCAACACCTTTGCCGATTCGCTGCGCGCTTTGTCCACCTGGTCGCGTACGTCCTGAATTCGCTCCCGCGCCGCCTTGATCGCGTCCTTGCTCGCCTGCTCCTTCTTGATCTGCTTGATCGCCGCGTCCATGTCGCGGCTGGCCTTCTCAATGATGAATTCGGCTTCCGCCGCCGCTTTCGCTTTGGTTTCCGCTTGCACGCGCTTCAGCTCTTTCGTCTTGTCCTGATAGAGCTTCTGCAGCGCCGCGTACTCGGTGAGTTTGAGGTCACTTTCTCTCCGCAGCTTCTCGTACTGTTCGATCTTCTGCGAAAGATCGCTCACCAAGTCTTCCAGCCCCAGCATTCCTTTTCCCAGAAACGACCGCGCCGTCTCCAGCAAGCTCTTCGGAAATCCGACCCGCTCGGCGATTTCCAGCGCATAGCTCGAACCCGGCACCCCGCTGCGGTATTGATACGTCGGGATCAGGCTCTGCTCATCGAACGCCATCGAGCCATTTTCCATTCCCTCTGTTTCATGCGCGAACGCCTTGAGCGTCCCGCTGTGCGTGGTCACCAGCGACACCGCTTGCTGCCGCGTGAGTTCCAACAGCACCGCCTCCGCCAGCGCCGAACCCAGTGCTGGATCGGTGGACGACCCGATCTCGTCCACCAGCACTAACTTCGGATCGCTTTCATCCTCCACCATTCGCTTGAGCCTTGCGACGTGCGCCGTAAACGTGGACAAGTCACTCTCGATGCTCTGCGCGTCGCCGATGTCGGCATGAATCCCGGCAAAAAACGGCAGCTCCGTCCCCGGTGATGCGGGTACGAACAGACCTGCTGCCGCCATCGTGCAGAATAGCCCGACCGTCTTGAGCACCACCGTTTTGCCGCCCGCATTCGGGCCGGAGATAATCACGGTGTGCAGTGGTGGAATGATCTCCAGCGTCAGTGGCACCACGTTTTTTTTCAATCGTTCGAGCAGCAGCGGATGCCGTCCCCGCAGAATCCGAATGATGTTCTTGTCGTTCAGCTCGGGGGCCACAGCCTCCCAACGCAGCGCCAGCCGCGCGCGGCCGTAGTATTCGTCCAATTCCCCTAATACATCTAACGACAAAAACAACTTATCAAGTTGGGAGTGCACCTGCGCCGTGAGCTCGAGCAGAATCCGGTGAATCTCACGCCGCTCGTCCATCTCCAGCCGCCGCAGCGTGTTCGAATGTTCGAGCGTTTCCACCGGCTCCATGAACACCGTTGCCCCGGACGCGGATTGATCCACGATCATTCCCTGCACCCGGTTCCGCAGCTCTTCCTTCACCGGCAGCACCAGCTTGCCTTCGCGATAATTCACCACGCTGTCCTGCAGCACGCCCTTGTCCGCCCACTTTTGCAGGATAGACTGCAGCTTGCTCTCCAGCGCTTTTGTTTCCGCGCGCACCGCTTGCCGGATCTTCTTGAGCTGCGGCGAGGCATCATCCTTGATCTCTCCATCCGGCGCGATCGAAGCGTCGATGCGTTCCGCAAGCTTCTTGAAGTCACCCATCGCTTTCGAGATTTCGTTCAGCAGCGGCGCCGCCTGGCGCTTGCTGTGTAGGAATTGCCGCACTGAATCCGCGACCCGCGCCGTCTCCCCGATTCGCAACAACTCTTCCGGCTCCAGTGCCGCGCCTTCCACGGATGCCCCGTGCAACTCCGTGCGAATATCGTGCGCGCCGTGAATCGGAAACTCGCTGCCGGAGATCAGCGCCACCATCTCCCCGGTGATCGCCATCGCCCGTTCCGCCTCGGCCGCCTGCTCAAACGGCACGAGTTCGGCAAGTCGCGCCTTCCCTAAGGCCGACGACGCCAACCCGGCCGCGCTCTGCCGCACCCGGTCAAATTCAAGCGCATCCAATGTTTCCAACGAGATCATGTCGTCTCATCTTTCCCCATTCTTATGGGGAAAGGATTAAGGATAGGGGTCGCATCAAGTGTTTCTACGGGAATCATTTCACCATCATTCCCAGCATATCACAATAATCGGGGGTCCCCCTGCTTGCGGGGGGACGACAGTGGAATATCGCATCTAATGTCTCTTGAGATATCATTTGTCTTTCTCGCGGCGGCGAGTGCTCCGGCACTCGCCCCATACTTCACTTTGGTCCCCCTGCTTGCGGGAGGACGACAGGGGGGTATGTCTCTTGCGGAATCATGTCTTATTTGTCATTCTGAACCGCCAACGGCGGTGAAGAATCTCAGCCCCCCTGCCGAGCTTACATGTTCTTTGACGTTTGATGTTTGAGGTTTGTAGTTTCATTTTAGCAGCATCATCTTCATCGCCTGCCGCACGTCCCCCGCCTGCAACACGGCAAAATACACTCCTGACGCCGCCCGCGAAGCATCCCAGATCACGGAATACGTTCCGGCAGCGCGCGGTTCATTTGCGAGCGATGCGGCTTCACGGCCCAGCACGTCATAGACTTTTAGCGACACGTTCAGGGCTCGATCCAACTCGAAGCGAATTACCGTGCTCACATTAAACGGATTCGGGTAATTCCCCAGCAGACGAATGGATTGCGGCAGCTCAGGGGTTGGATCGTCAATCGCCGTTGGACGCGGCGGCAGCACCAGCCCGGGATCGCCCAAGAGCATGTTTGAGCGTGACATAGTGAAATCCCCCACTTCTGCGTGAGTCATTCGCCACAAGTCGCCTAACGTTTGCATGGAATCAGAGGTCGCAAGTCGAAAGAGTGCCGATTTGTACTGAAACATGAAACTGCTATACACGACCCAAGTTTGCGCGATGTATGCGATGGTGCCGCCGTTAGGGTTCATCAGCAAAGCTGCTGGAATTCCACCCAGCACGAAGTCATTCGCCGATATGTCCAACTCCATGCCACTCATAATCGGCAGTCGCGTCGCGTTTGTCAAAGTCATGAGGTCAGTTGAGTCAATCTGCATTCCAATTCCCCATTCGTTCCCGTCCACATGGCCGAGGAATTGAGCGAGATAGCTCCCCGAGTCAAGATTTGCCATAATCTCTTCGAAACTGCCATGCCACGGGTGTCCTGGTGGAAATCCTACGAAGTCACGCTCAATTTCGTAACCGGCTTGCACTTGCGACAACAATGCTTCAACCATAGCCGTGTCAAAGGGGAAGATGCTGTTGCTGTCCACCATCAGGTGCACCCGTGTTTGCCATGGCGCAGTGGCAGCAGCCTCATAGCCAATCAGCTTAGAGTAATAGTCCCATAGGTCGGGAGAAGATATTGGACTCCAAGGCAAGCGCCCAATGGCGAAATACGGTTCAGTGAAAGCTGAGTCCATCGCAGTCACATAGTAGTAATCAGACAGATACGATTCCGTCCCGCTCACCGCAACATGACTCGGCACGATATCATGGAATCCAATAATAAACACATCCCTTAGCTGCGGCTCCTGCCAATTCTCGTACGCATAATGGAAAAACGTTTTCAACACCGTGTCGGACGGCACACCCGCTCCGAATTCATTCCAAACGTCTTCCGTAGCTACAACCATCGCCGTACGCCCGTGCGCATTCCGCCATTGAGCTAATTGATCGATCCACGGGTACGTGTCAATCAGTTCCTGCGTTGTCACAATCAGATAATCCGCCGCATTGTTCGGATCGTGTAGATCCGAAAACGCCATCGTCGGTAGCAGCATCACTGCCGCCATCAGGAGAGCAAGTTTCCGCAGCATGAGTTCACCTCACTTAAGTTAATTGGCCGTTTGCCCATTCCTCCCTTCCTCCACATCTTGTGGGGGAAGGGTCGGGGATGGGGGTACTAAGGAACAGCCGTAACCTCTACCAGTTCAACCCTCCTTTGACGTTTGATGTTTGTCCGGTCCTCCCTTCCTCCACATCCAGTGGGGGAAGGGTCGGGGATGGGGGTGGGATTTTCATTCCCTGTCCAACTCTTCCAACTTCAGCCACTCCAAACTCTGCACCACGGGCAATTGCATCGCGCGCTCGCGATCCAAATCCAGCGGCAAGAGATGCACCGCTTGCGGAGCCTGCACCCATTTGAAAATGGACTTGATAAACATCACCACAAACCGCTTCACCCAGGCTTTCAGCATCTCAGGTTTGTAATCCGGTGCCATCGCCTTGAGTTCTTCATCCGTGAATCTCGCTCTGATCTTCCGGTACACGTCGACGGGCAGCAGCTTCTCCCCCGCGAACAACGCAAAACACGCATCCAAGACCGGAAACGGCATCAAATCGCGTTCATCCTCCTGATCAAACGCCAATTCCGCCGATGCCTTGGTCGCGAGCAAAGTCTGCAGGCTATTGAACTTGAGCTTCGACTGCAAGTCGTGGAGCAACGCGATGATCGTGGTCTTGGGCAAGTTCCCAATCAGCGAATACGCGCCCATCAAGTCTCCACCCACGGTCGTGTAGCCCACGGCCTTCTCGGACATGTTCCCGGTCTGCAGCCACATCGCTCGCGCACTATTCGCCCAATTCCACATCCGGATCGCCCGCAACCGCGCCTGAATGTTTTGTTTGGTCAGTTCCGTCACATCCCGATCTGGCCCCAGCATTTGCTGTACAGCTTCCAATTCCCGCCCAAACGCCTCTTCAATCGGTATTTCATGCAGCGTAACTCCCAACTCTTCGCAGAGTGTTCGCGAAATACTCTTCGTCGTCTCCGTGTTGAACCGCGTCGGCATCGAGAAGCAATGAATGAAATCCGCCATCGCCTTGCGTTCCTCGTCCGGTGTCAGGCTCTTGAAGCGATCCTTCGCATAAAGCCACACTACCAATAGCGAGATCACGGAATCCTTGCCGCCGGAAAGCGCGATTCCGATCCGTTCGAATGCTCCGGTCTTTTCGAAGTACCCCGCGAGTCCCGTCTTCATCGCCGCCAGCAGATCATCAAACTGCTGTTCACGTGGATCACTTTCCGCAGCCGGCAGCAATTCCGGGAGTTTGTACGACAGCTGATTCGCCTCCGGCCCGGCGCCTGAAGGAATCACTTTGACCGGATCATGCTCCCGCAAATAAGCTTCACAATTCGCCTGCCAGGTTGTGTCGGCGGAGCGGCCATGTACGGTGCGATCCAAATCTACCACAACATGGCTGATCCCTTCCCGCCAGCGGGGAGCCTCCAAAAACAACTCTCGTCCTTGATAAACGAACCCGCCGCCGTCAAAAACCAGCGAGTCATTGCCGCCGACTTGATTCACATACACAACCGTCGCATGATTGTCGCCGCCCCGCGACGCTACGATTTCCTTGCGCTGCTCGACCACGCCCGCGCGCCACGGCGAGCAAGAGCCATTGATCACGAGTTCTGCGCCGCTGCACGCCCGCCGCCGCATCGGGCCGTCTGCCGTCCAGATGTCCTCGCACACTTCAATGGAAATCGTGCCGAACGGAAACGCAAAGAGCAGGTCGCCGAATGGCACGCCCTTGATGTTGCTCACCCGCCCCGGCCGTCCTTCCGCAAAAACCCGCCCCTCGTAAAACACGCCGTACGTCGGCAGCTTCTCCTTAGGCACAATGCCGATGATCTTCCCTCCGCAAACGCACGCAATCGAGTTGTACAGCAGCGACCCTTCGCGTACCGATAGCCCCAGCACAAATACCGTCGGAAAGGAAAACGCCCTTGTGGCCGCGGCAAAGCGCTCGAGCTGCTCCCACTGCTGATCCACAAACCCTTCCCACAGCACCAGGTCTTCGCTCGGATACCCGGAGATCACCTGCTCCGCAAAGCAGCCCACCGTCGCTCGCTCCTCGGACATCCGGCGCGCATACTCGATCACGCGCTCTGTGTTCGATGGAAACGCGCCCACCGTTTGATTGAGGTTCGCCAGCGCGATCTTAATCAGTCGCATGAAGTATCCAAATAGGAAATTGGAAATGTGAAATCGGAAAGGGGCTTTATCGGCGATGTCGGCTGACAAACAAAACTGACACAAGCACAGAAGTTAAGCAGCCGACCCTTTCTCTTTCAAGGTTCAAGTCTCACGTCTCAGATTCTCCATTTTTTGTTCCTCGTTCCTCGCTCATCGTTTCATTCTCCGCCCAAAATCGGTAGTGGCGCCGGTGCCCGTCCCTCTCTGCGCATGCGTTCGGCCCATTCCACTACTTGCGGCGTATGGTGCTCGTAGTGATCCGGCACCGTTTCTATCAGCCACAGCGGAATCTCGTTGTGAACGAGCAGATCCTCATCGGCAACGCGCCGCACGGCTTCCGTCATGGTGCTGTGCGTGAGCCGCAATTCGGCGAGTACGCGCTTGAGATTCTGTCCCCGCAGGCGTTCCACCGCTTGCGCGTTCAGCGCATCGAAATCCCTGTAATCGCTCCAATCAAAAGCGCGCCCGTAGTAGGCCTCTTCGAGCGCGCGTACGGCCAGTCCATCCCAATAGATCAGGTGCGCAGCCAAGTCTTTGAACGACCACTTGCCGTCCGCCATCGGCTCTTCCATGAGGTGAGGTGGAAGGCCGCGCGTCGGTGTCATCAATCGTTCAAACGCAATTTCAGCGGCGACAATAAACTCTTCTCGCGTCATTCAAAGCGGGTGATAGTTTTCAGGTTGAACTGCTGTCATATCTTCCCCCACAATGTGGGGGAAGGATCAAGGATGGGGGGCCACCTTATGAAATAAAACAAGCCCGCCAATTGCGAGAATTGACGGGCTTTGGCTGCCGAAGTCCGGTGACCCGTTTTTAGGTCCCGGACCTCCGTGGCCATGAACTCATTGGACCACCTCCTTTCGGTTTATTCAACCGA
>CAYJKM010000011.1:0-38028 GCA_964370805.1 uncultured Alphaproteobacteria bacterium
AACATCACCTGCCGGTAATACGTGTCGCGCACACCGTTGATATTCTGCTCGAGCAAGTAGATCAGGCGCTGCTTGGCTTGCTCTTTGTCCGCGCCTTCCGCTTTGGCGTAGGCGGTGCGCGCTTCATCGAGCGCCTTCATTGCGAACAACGTCTCGTTGGTCGTCGAAGCCACTTCGGCGTTGAAGATGGCGTAATCGCGCAGCGGGAACGGCTGATTCTTTTCCGAGTAGTAGGTGTGCATCGAGTGCCCAACCTCGTGCGCGACGGTGCTCACATCGTCGAGCGTCATCCCCTTTTCGTAATCGAAATTATAGAGCATGTAGGGATGTACGCCGTAAGCGCTGCTCGAATAGGCACCGCCGCGCTTGCCCTGACTGGCATATACATCCGACCAGCCGTTCTTGGGATCGAGCGCCATCTGCACGTCTTTGACATACTGAGTACCGAGCGGATGCAGCGCATCGGCGACCATTTCGACGCCCTGCTCCCACGTGTAGCGCTGCTCATCGCCTTCCTGAACGAGACTCACATAATAGTCCCAGTGACGGTAATGGTCCACGCCTAACATCCGCTTGCGGATGGCATCGTACTTGTGCAGCGGCGCGGTATTCTTGCGCGTGGTCTCGACCAGCGTCGTGTACACAGCCTCGGGAATAAACGACTGCTTCATGGCGCGATTCAGCGTGCTGGGATAGTTGCGCGCGGTTGCAAGGAAAATGTCCTTCTTGATATTCCCGGCCATGAGCGCGGCAAACGTGTTGCCGTATTTGTCGTACTCGTTCCACACGGCTTTGAAATAATCCTCGCGCACGCGGCGGTCGGAGTGCGTGCGCCAGCTCGTCCACCCCGCGTCCGTCACCTCCACGCTGTCGCCGTTTTCATCGAGAATCCAGCCGAAGCGCATGTCGACGTCCGTGAACTTGCTGAACACGTCGCCTGAGGTTCCGGTGATCTTTCCCGAGAGCGCGAGCAGCTTTTCTTCCGGTTCCGAAAGCGTGTGCTCTTCGAGCGCATACATGTCCTCATAGCGCTTGCGGTAGGACGCAAGCTCCGGATTCTGATCCACCCACTGTACCATAGTCTCACGCGGAATAGTCAGAAGTTCCGGCTCCACCCAGGCCAGCTTCTGCCCAAAGTCGGTGAACATGTCGCCGATCCGCTGCTGGCGGCCGCTCCAGTCGGGATCTCCCATGTTGACGTGGAAGTTGAACGAGACATAGACCGCCACGCGTTCCAGCTTGGCCTCAAGCGCTTCGCTCAGTTTGTTGAAGGCGATCAAACTCTTGACCGGATCCTTGGCCTCGGCACCGGCGAACTTGCCTTTGTAGGCGGCCAGCTCATCCACACCGGTGCGGATGGCCTTCATGTCGGCTTCCCACTTGGCCACGCTGGAGTAGATGTGCTCCGGCTTCCACTTGTACAAATCTTTGATTTTGTCGCGCTCGACGGCGGACGCGGCCATGGTCCACACTCCCATAATGACGAACATCAGGAACAGCAAACGGCGGCAGTGCATGTTAGAACCTTTCTCAGTATATTAGATTAGCGCAAAACGGGTAAAGTATAAGGGATTGCCGGGAATAAAGCAAGTGCTGCGATGACTTCTTCCACTCTTTTCTTTATCATCGCGATCGTCATCGGGTTGGGATTTGCCGGCCGCTGGCTGTTCCAGATCACGCGCGTTCCCGACAGTTTGCTGCTGCTCGCCGCCGGTTTCGGGCTGCGCAGCTGGTTGGGCGTGGACGTGGATTTGGCCTATTCCGCGGCCCCATATTTTGGCGCCTTCGCCCTGCTGGTCATTCTGTTTGAAGGCGGCCTGCACCTTGATTTCGAGCACCTGCTGACGAGTTGGCGGCCGGCGTTGCGATTGATGATTCTGGGTTTTATCCTGTCCTTTGTCCTGATCTTCCTGGTTTCATACGTCGTTTTCTATCGACCGCTGCTGACCTCGGCCCTGCTGGCGTCAGCGATCAGCTGCACGAGTGCGGCCATTATCATTCCGCTCATTCGGCAAGTAAACGTTGCGCCGTTCCTGCGTACGATGCTGGAATTGGAAAGTTCGCTCTCGGATGCGTTTGCCGTGTTGTTCACGGTGACGGTACTCAATATGGTCAGCAGCCACGGGGAAGCGATGAACCAGTTGGGGATGGTCGTCTTTACGTCGCTGACCGGCTCGCTGGTGATCGGAGTCGGTGCCGGCTTCCTGCTGATCTGGCTGTTGAAGCGGCTTGCCGGACAACCGCTCACCTATCTCGTGACGTTCGCTATGATGCTGCTGGTTTACGCCGCCAGCGACGCCGTGCACAGTTCGGGAGTGTTCGGGGCGTTTATTTTCGGGCTCACACTTTCCAACGGTCCGGACATACTGGCGAAATTGTTTCCAAACTACAATCGCGCTACCGTCGAGCACGAGTTGGAAGGCACGGACATCAAGGGTTTTCATGCCGAGCTGACGTTTCTGGTGCGCACGTTTTTCTTCGTCTTTCTTGGGATGTTGTTTGACGCGCGTTCCATGACAGGCATCGTCCTCCTGGAAAGTGTCGTGATTTACATTGCGATTCTGCTCGCCCGGTTAGTGGCGGTCCGCTTGACCGGGATCACGGCGCACGCGGCTGATCGGAGACGCTCGTTGTCGGTGCTGTTTTTGTTCATGCCGCGAGGTCTGGCCTCAGCGATTCTGGCTACACTCCCGGCGACGTACGGCATCGCACAGACGGAGGATTTCGTCCCGATTACCGTGCTGATCATACTGTTCACCAATCTGGCGATCACGCTCGGAATCCGATCAATTGAACGTGGCGCCGAACCCATCGGGGAGCCGTCACAGAGCCGTTCATGATTGACACCCATTCCCATCTCTATTACTCTGAATTCGACGCCGACTTGCCCGAAGTTGTTGCTCGGGCGCAAGCGGCCGGCGTGAGCAAGATCATCACGGTGGCCGTGGATAAGGCTACGGCGGAGCGATGCCTGGAGATCACGTCGCGCTTCCCCGGGGTTGTGTACTCGGCGATCGGTGTTCATCCTTCGGAGACGGCCAAAGTCACGGAAGAGGAGTTGCTTTGGCTGGAGGCGATGGCCGGAGATCCGGCCGTCGTGGCGATCGGCGAAATCGGACTTGACATTTATCGCGGCGAAACCAATATTATGGCTCAGGAGCGACTGCTGGCGCGGATGCTCGAACTCGCGCGCCATGCCGGATTGCCTGTGGTGATCCATCATCGCGCCGCGGGGACGCGCACGTTGGATGTGGTCAAGGAATCCAGGCACACACGCGGCGTCTTCCATTGTTTCTCGGAAGATTACGAGTATGCAAAGCGCGTTCTCGATTGGGGATTGCACGTGTCATTCACCGGAAACATCACCTACAAGAATTCGCGGCTTCCCGAGCTGGCGAGAGCGCTGCCGCTCGACCGCGTGATGCTCGAAACGGACGCGCCGTTCATGGCGCCGATGCCGTATCGCGGCAAACGTGCGGAACCGATGCACGTGCGCGAGATCGCGGTTAAGTTGGCGGAGCTTCATCGCACCACGGTGGAAGAGGTAGATCGCATCACTACGCAAACGGCGGAAGCGCTTTTTTTTCAGCACGGGCCTGCGTCATGGTAGAGCAGCGCAAGATGTTCACGCTGGACGAAGCGCGCCGCGCCTTGCCGCTGGTGCGGCGGATTGCGGCCGACTTGCAGACGGTCGTGAATCACCTTACGAAACTTCCCGGCGGGACGTCACTGTTGTACGGAGCCAGCCCGCTCGAAGACTTGCCGGACGGAATTCAGAGTCGCGCCGGCGATTTGCAGTCACGAATCGAGTCCCTGGCCGGCGAGCTGACTGAGATTGGGGTGGAACTCAAAGGATTTCAACCGGTTCTGGTGGATTTCCCGACGTGGCGGGACGAAGAAGTGGTCTATCTTTGTTGGGCGGAAGGGGAATCCGATATCGGCTTCTGGCACTCGGTGTCCGAGGGCTTCAAGAGCCGCCAACCGTTATAGAGTGTATTAGGTCTTTGGAGGCACCCTGAATCTATAAAGAGGACTCTCTTATCCAAATTCCATTTTCGGGCATATTTCTGACCCATTTCTTGGGTCATTTACGTGAAGCGGGCGATTTGTCCCGTTTCTTGTTTTTGTAACGCATGTTTATTTAAAGGGTTACTGAAGGCCGATTTTGGCTGGTTACAACTGTGTAAATATCTACAAAAACTCGAATTTTGAGGAATATCTCTTGACATCATGAGATATGCCGAGTATATTAACCGCAGTAAGCTTGTTAGTAGCCGGGGGGTCTCTATGCCCATCAGGCATCGGGGCCAGGTTGTGTACCTATAAGCCATAGGAGACAAGGATGAGAAGACTGCGAGTTGTGTTTGCCTTGACATTGGGACTGCTGCTCACAGCCCAATGTTATGCCACCGAATACCTCTTCCTGGGGTTTGATGAAATTGAGCAGAAAATGTACACCGTGGTCCGTGGGGATCAGGGCGTGCATTGCTATGTCACGATTGATCAGTCGAATCCGGGCGGATGGATCGGTGATTACAACAGCTACGGCGAAGATCCCTATGAAGTGATCTGTGAAGCGCCGCTCAGCCCCGATGATCCGGATCGCTTGACGGACATCCCCGATGGTGAAATGAATATCATCACGGTGACCGTGACGTATCTGGATGACAACGGCAACGAGATCGACGAGGACTTCCGCACGGATACGCTCGTGTCGAACGTCAACGGCGATCTCATGTGGTACACCTATGTGCAGGAGAACTGCGATTGGGTGTTGCCGGACACGATTCGCATCAACACGGCGTTCTGCGCGACGATTTGCCACGGTTCGCGCAGCATTCCGATTTTCTGCGAGGATCCCGGTTACAATCCCGACCTGCTCGAAGTCACCGTGACGAACGGCTGCCATCCTGACGTGACCGAATGCGAAGATCCGCTCTGCGAAGAAGTGGACTGGACGCTGTTCTCTTGGCGGAAACGCGTCTTCCCGGATTGCCAGCTTTTCCTGAGCATTACCTATTGCGGCGACGGCCCGGGCTGCGTCTGCATTTGGCGTTCGGACTTCTATCTGCCGGTCGAGATGCTTGGCTTCTCGGCGGTCGGCGGCAACGATCTGGTGACGGTGAACTGGTCCACGGCCTCGGAAAGCGAACTGTCGCGGTTCCGTATTGCCCGGTCCACAGATCCGGATGACGGCTATACGTTCATCGGCGCCGTCAATGCGGAAAATTCCGCGACCGGTCATAATTACTCGTTCGTGGATGACAACGTTATCAACGGCGAGACCTATTACTACAAACTCCACATTCAGGACGCCAATGGCGGTCTGCATGTGTACAATGACGGCGAGCGCGCTCACATCGCGTCGGCCAGACCGGGCACCGGTTTGGTGAGCGAGTACAGCCTCGCGCAGAACTTCCCCAATCCCTTCAACAGTCAGACCGCGTTTAACTTCACGCTGGCGACGTCCGAGCGCGTGAGCTTGAAAGTGTTCGATTTGCTCGGTCGCGAAGTTGCGACGATCGTGGATCGCAAGCTGGACGCCGGCAGCCATACCATCAATTGGTCGGCGGAAGGATTGGCTACGGGCGTGTATGTGTACACGCTGAAGACGAACGGTTACAGCGATACGAAAAAACTTCTCTTCCTGAAGTAAGTTTCCCAGGACTTATCACCTAACCAAATCCAAGGGAGACCAAAATGAAGAGAAACCTGATCGCGGTTGCGGCATTGTTGGCGCTCGTGATCGTCCCGCTGGCGATTGCGCAGTGTCCCGAAGAATATTGGGTAGAAGTCGGGACCAGCGAGTGTATTACGGTCTGCGCGGGTCAACCGGTGATTATCAATCTGGTTGGCAATCGCCCCGGTCCCGATGCGCTTCCGATCCTGACGTGGGAGCCGGGTTGCCAGACCCTGAATTGTGACACGGAATGCCAGCCGGTGCCGGTTCCGGACACGCTGGTCTATGGCAGTGATCCCTGGTATCCGTATGATTACTGCGGCGAGAGCAATTGCCTCATTGCCTGCATGCGCTGGGTGCATGACTCGTTTTGGGTGATCGACATCTTCTCGTTCTGCAACGGCTGCTTCTGTCTGACCTTTGATTACCAATTGGCGGCGACCCTCACCAGCTTCACGGCTCTGCCGGGCAACGGCGAGGTCGCGTTGAACTGGACCACGGCATCCGAGTCGAACAACGATCATTTTGAAATCGAGCGCGATGGTGCGGTGGTGGCGTCCGTCGAAGCCCTCAATCAGGCGACCGGCGGCGAGTATGCCTACACGGATCGCGGCCTGACGAACGACGTCGAGTATGGTTACTCATTGGTGGCCGTGGACGTGAACGGCCAGCGCAGCACGCTGGGCGCAACGATCAATGCTACGCCGCGTGATGACAACAACTTGGTTGTCACATCGTATGCCCTGTACCAGAACTATCCAAATCCGTTCAACCCCGAGACGAGCATTGCGTTCGATCTCGTGGATGAAGGATCCGTGACCCTGGCGATTTACAACGTGCTCGGCGAGCAGTTGACGACGCTGGTGGATGGCCATATGAGCAGTGGCCGTCACACGGTGGTGTTCAACGGTGCGAGTTTCGCGTCAGGCGTGTATCTGTACAAGCTGACGGCGAACGGCTTCACGAACACGAAAAAGCTTGTCCTGCTGAAGTAGTTTTTCCTACCTCGACAACTCTGCTACGATAACCGCCCCGGTGGCCGCGCCCCGGGGCGGAATTTTTTGCTCGAATAATCCCCCACAAGATGGGGGGGATCATAGGGGGGAAGGCGTCAATGGTCGGGGTGGGCGCCGCTATTCATTGTATTCGGCGACGACACGGAAGAAGGCTCTATCCTGGTCCACGGGAAGGGTGACGGCAGTGGATTCGGCGGGGACGATGGCGATGAGGGACTCGGGGTCGCCGGGGAATGCTGAAGAATAAACGCGATACGCAATAGATCGAGCCAAGTAATGCCAACTTAGACGAATCACCGGATCACCGCTTGTGCTAGCGACCGCGCGAATGGTCAGCGAAGGAGGACGCGACTGCAAATCCGGAGCGTAGATAAACAGCATCTCGCCGTCCTTGGTGACTATCTTGTCTATGTTGTCCGGCGACTTGATTACATACTGCGGGATCCCAAAGAAGACGGTCGTGCTGTCCATCAGATTTCCGGTGTTCGGATGAAAGACATGACACTTTTCGGCCTCCGGATCGAAGACAAGCACAAGTTCGTTCGGATTGTTGTCAACGATCGCTGTCAGCACGATCCCGTTCACGTCGGGATTTGACCACAAGAGATTTGTGTCAGGAATACCAAAACACTCGCCGCGATCCGTAATCACACGCCGCGCGCCATCGCTATTCTGTTGGGCAGTTACTCTCCTCTCAGTCTGAGCTTGCCAATTGGTGTCAGGATCGCCCAGATTGAAAGTGCCAATGGTTATTGCATTGCTGTCCAGCCAGGCAATGTGAACGCCGCGATCGGCCCACCCGGACTCCCAGTTGTAACGCGCGGAGAAACCAATTCCGCAGAATCGCGGCTCATCTGTTGGATATCGGAAGCGATCAACTCGCCCCATGTCACTCCCGCCGAGGTACTCCCATCCGTTATTGCTTACTTCGTAGGTGACACTTTCAGAGTACCGATAGTAGATATTGTCGCCCCAGAAACCAAGCCAAGATGTGTAAATAAGCTCTTGAAGCAGGCCGGGAGGAGATGGGTTGACAATTAAGGACAACATAACCTCTTCATCAGGCGTAACCCAACCACCCCTTGCTATGAGCGTATCACCCGTCGTAAGATCAAAGATATTCGTCCACGCTGCGATCATGTCAAATCTAACGTATGTAGCGATCGCGGCGTGCCCTGGAGCCGAAGGAGATCGAGTAAGCGTCAGGAGTTTGTTCTCCAGAAAAGCCGTGTCGGCAGACACATGATGAAATGCCAGAGGCACGGAAGTGACAGCGTCGCTGGTTCGGGCGGCGTAGGTACACACATTTCCATGCGGTGGCATATACGCCCATCCTAACGTCGAGTCATCCATCCAATACTGGACGTCCCAGAGTCCGCTGTCGGATGGTAATGCAACCGTCTCCTCCAACACAAGCGGAATCTCCCCACGCACCACAATTGGCACAAGGCTAAGTAGTGACAGAAGGCAAATCAGTTTCGGCGGGAAATGCACAGGTTCTTCTCCGGCTTGACCTCCCTAATTTACCTTCCCTTTGCGCCCCTGTCAAGAAGTTTCTGAAGTTTCACGAATTCCCCACAAAGATTACCCCAACATCCACATTATTAACTACGTGCAACTTATTCCCGGATTTCGTATTTTGAACGATTGTAACCATGCCTTCCTCCCCGACCCCCCTTCCAGTTCCTCCTATTAATTGGGGGAATGGTGATTGTCTCTGTATCGTGCTTGAACCATGAGTTCCGATCATAGCCACCGCCTCTACGCGGGCGACTTCCTTGAACTGCAGCAGCGCTTTCTTGCCGACGTCGCGGAACTGCGCGCGCGTGATCCGCTGGCACCATTAACCGTGCTGGTGCCGAACGTGCTCGCAGGTTTGTCCTTGCGCCGCGAACTCGCCCGCTCCGGAGTGAGTCATGCAAATGTTCGCTTCCGGACCCTGACGGATTGCGCTCGCGAGCTGACCGGGCCGCTGCTGGCCGAACAGGGGTTGCGGATGCTCCCGCGCGTGCTGCGCGCTCCGCTGATGAGACGGGCGATCGAAATGGCCGGGCCACTGCACTACTTTCAGCGCATGGCGCATCGCGCCGGCTTTCATCAAGCTGTGTGGAATACGATTGACGAGTTGCGCGCGGCAGACGTGCAGCTATTGGCGCGAAACGGAACGCGACTCGCTGAATTGCTATTTGAGCACAAAGATACCGCGGAGAAGCTGCACGACATCACAGCGATCTGGCGGGCGCTGGATGCGTTGATGCAAAAGCATAAGTACGCCGATCGTGCCGCGATGCTGGATCTGGCGTGCTCAAGGACACTTGCCCTCCGTGCTGATGAGCAGGGCACCATTGTTTACGGTCTGGACGATCTCATCGCCATGGAGCGGCGACTCGTTTCTCGTCTCATTAAGGCACATAACTGCATCGCTTATCTGCCCTTTCGTGCTTCTGACGCCTACATCTGGAGCGAACCGCTCTATCAGTGGTATCTTGAGCAGGGTTTTGAGGCCGAGCTGATTGAACCCGGAGATCGCGCAAGCCAAGCTGATGCATTGTCGCGAGTGCAGTTGGGCACCTTTGAAGACTCGTCTCTCACTTCCCTCATCCCTCAGCCTTCATCCCTGCCCGCTCCCGAGCAGGATCGCAGTTTCTTCGCCATTTCCGCTCCGACACGTGACCGCGAAGTCGATGAGATTCTACGGGAAGTGCTGTATCCCCCAGTCCCCCGGACTGAAGCAGGGGAAAGGATCGGTGTGCTCATGCGGGACAGCACGAACTATCTCGAGCTGATTCGCGAAGCTTGGGCGCGCGCCGGCGTGAACGGTTATTTTCAGGAGAAACGCTGCCTGGGCGAATCGGCAACTGGCCGCGTGCTAAGAGCGCTCATCAGGCTCTTTGACGGAGATTTCCGCCGCACGGATGTGGCCGAGCTGCTATTTTCGCTGCCCGCGTCCGCCCGCGGGGGAGATCAAAGAGACATCGAGATTCGTGCCGTGGAATGGAATCATCTGTCTATGCGTGCACAAATCGTCGCGGGAGAGCAATCGTGGCGCGAGCACCTGCCGCGACTTGCTAATCAACTTCAGAGTGAATTAGAGCGCCGCGAACGGGAGTTCGATGATCCGGCCGCGCCGCTTCGCGAGCAACTGCTTTCGCTTGAAACACTGCGGAGCTTCATCGACTGGTTGATCGAGCGCGTCGCCCGGATTCGCGCAGCGAAGAGCTGGCAAGACATCGGCGCGCAGTTCGATACCCTCGTTGCCGGATTGCTGAAGACCAATGACGAGCTGGAGCTTTTCCGCCGTGAGTTGTCACAGATCGGAGCATTGGACTCGCTGGGACTGAGAGCCGATTCGACGGAGTTCGGGGCGATTTGCGAATCACTCCTCTCGCAGCCGCTGGAGCGTGACGGCAAGTTTGAAGTCCATGAGCCGACGGTCGCGAAAATTGCCGATGTCCTCGGCGTCGTGTTTGATGAGATCTATTTGTGCGGGCTGGTCGAAAGGGAGTTTCCGCGTACGCACCGGCAGGATCCGCTCCTGTTGGACAATGAACGATTGGAGCTGCAGCGCGCGTTGAATTCCGCCGGGGTTGACCTTCAGATTCCGCTGCGTGCGCGCCTGCGCTTCCACGAGCGGTTTCTGTTTCGGGTGGCGCTGAATTCCGCACGGCGTCGCGTCGTGTTGAGTCTCCCGCGTCTGGATCCGGTTGAAGGGCGCGAATGGTTGGCATCCACGTTTCTGCTGCGCGCGCTGGAAGCGGCGACCGGAAAGACAGCGGATTACGAGCAGCTGGAGTCATTCCTCCGGACTAGCCCGCAGGCCCGGCGTGTGCCGCTGAATCGACTGCAGGGTCGTGCTGAAACGAGCGTGACGCCATTCGACTACGATCTTTCACAGCTCGGTCAGGCGCTGCGTCGCAAGTCGGCGGACGACGTCGCGTATCTCTTCTGCGCCGATGCGGATTTCCAACGTGGGATTGCGGCGGAGCGGGCGCGCTACCACGTGCGCGAGTTCACGGCGTATGACGGGTTGATTGAAGCCTTCGCGCTAAGGGAGCGGCTCAAGCAACAATTGTCGTCGCTCTCGCCGTCCCGGATCGAGCGCTTTGCCGGTTGCCCGTTCAAGTACTTCATGAGTCACGTATTGGAGCTCGCCGCATCCGACGAACCGCAATGGACACGGCCCATGGGCGCGCGGGCGCGCGCCCGCTTGATGCAGATGATCCTTGAACGGTTTTGCCGTGCGGAAGCTGACGCGCGGCGCTGGCCGCCGAAAGACGAGGCGTGGGAACGGCTATCCACTGCCGCGGACGAGAGTTTTACGGAGCACGAGCGCGAACACGTAACGGGATTGCCGCTGCTGTGGGAAATTGAGAAAGACCATCTGCGCGGGCGGCTGCGCAGATTTTTCGAAACACAGTTGGCGGCTCCGCAGGCGTTTCTGCCGACGTATTTCAATCAGCCCTACGGATTATCCGTCGCGAATCAACCGGATACACGACACGACCCGGTCACCGTATCGCTGACGAGCGGCCTCGATCTTGCCTTTCGCGGGAGCATCGACCGCGTTGATGTAGATGCGAGCGGCCGCGCCCGGCTCGTGGATTACTCGACGAGCAGTTTGAAAGTGCTGAGTAAGCGCAATGCCTTGACGCACAGTCTGGAGCCGCACATTGCGCGGCTGGCCGCCGCGGCACTCGGACTCGACGCCGATGAGTTCACGTACTATGCGCTTTCGATGAAGGAAGACGGTGTGTTGCCGGTTGCGCGCGATGGCATGGAACAGGCGCGCGATGGCGTGATGCAGTTCATGGAAACCGTGGCCGGGGCGATGGCGGAGGGCCAGTTTTTTCCTGTGCCAAGTGACGACTGCCGTTATTGCGAAGCGAAAGCGGCTTGCGGAACGGGACGCTTCACGCGCAAGTGGGAACCGGATTCGCCCCAGACAAGACGATTGAAGACACTGCGCGGGGGAACGGAATGAACGCACCGCGCAGTATCATTGATCAACTGGAACGCGAGTTGGCCGCCGCTGACCTCGACACCACGTATATCGTCGAGGCAGCGGCGGGAACGGGGAAAACAACGCTGCTGGTTGAGCGGATTCTGACGATCATCCGCGAGCGGCAGGTGTCTCTGGCACAGGTGGTGGCGATCACCTTCACCGAGAAGGCGGCGGGCGAATTGAAAATCAAACTCCGCAAGCGGCTGGAAGAGTGCGCGCAAAAGGACTCTCACCACCGTCCGGATTATCGCCGCGCGCTACTCGAACTGGATGTCATGCCGGTGAGCACCATTCATGCCTTTTGCGGCGATTTGATTCGGGAACGACCGGTCGAAGCCGGAGTAGAGCCGAATTTCACGGTTGCCGATCCAGCCACGGCCGAGCTGTTGCGCACTGAAATCTGGGAACAGTGGATCGCGCAGGAATTCAGTGCCGATTGCGCTGCCGCACGCCCGCTGCTGGAACGGAACATTCCGGTGGAATCGGATCGCAGCTTTTCGCTTCACGACGTGTATGAGCTGCTGCTTAACTACCGCGAAGACCTCGACCACTTGCATGTGAAGTGTCTTGATGAGGACGCCCTGCTCTCCGACATTGCCGAGCTGCGTACCGGCATGTACTCCGATCTCAGCGTGCTCGCCGGCTGCACAAATCCGGCTGACAGTTTGGCCGTGGAACTGATCAAAGCGCGGGCATGGCTCGATGCGCTGACCGTCGATCGTCAGTCTGACTTGGAATCGGTCGTGCGTTGGCTGGAAGCAAGACCGACGCTTGACGGCCGGGGGAAAGGGAAGCAAGCGCACTGGATTTCAACGGACGTGCAGGAGGCGGCGCAGCGGTTTCGAAAGGACTTTGCGGGGCGGATTGAGGCCGTGTATGCACAAGTTGTGAGCCGCTGGTCGCGCGATCTGGTCGAATGGATGAAAGGTGCGGTTGCCGCATTTGCACAGGCCGAATCGCAGCGCGGCTTGCTGGATTTCCATGATCTGCTGATCGTGTCGCGCAACATGCTGCGGGACAACCGCGCGGCGCGGCAATTCTTCAAGGAGCGATTCGCCTACGTCCTGGTGGATGAGTTTCAAGATACCGATCCCCTGCAGGCGGAAATCGCTTTCTATCTCGCCGAGCAGCCGCAGAGCTTTGCAGCGAATTGGGAGGATGCCGAGCTCGTTCCCGGCAAGCTGTTCATTGTCGGCGATCCCAAGCAGTCAATTTATCGCTTCCGCCGCGCCGATCTCGATCTCTACGGTAAGGTGCGAGCGAAGCTCGAGACGAGCGGCAAGTGTTTGAATATTCGCATGAATTTTCGCAGCCGTCCGGACATCCTCAGTGAAGTCAATGAGGTCTTTGCCGCGCAGATGACGGGCGCGCGCAATGGCCGCTACGAACCGGAATACGTGGCACTCGAGCCGTTCCGAGGTGACGATGACCATACCCTTCAAACGATCATTCTGAGTCCGCCTGATGCCTGGTCGAGTGATACGTTGAAAGCCAAGGAGCGGGCCGAGGCCGAGGCCGCCTGCATTGCCGAGTATATCCGCGAACAGGTGGCGGCGGGACGACTCGCGTACCGTGATGTGGGGATTTTGTATTCCGCCACGACGTACCTGAGCGAACTTGAACAGGCCTTGCGCGGCCGCGACATTCCGTATCAGGTGGCGGGAGGAAAGAAGCTGATTGAACGCAGCGAAATCGTCGCGCTGCGCACGGTCATTGCGGCGTTGGATAATCCTTTTGACGAGATGAGCATTGTCGGTGCGCTGCGGTCGCCGTTCTTTGCCTGCTCCGACGAGGATTTGCTCCGGCAGCGTTTAGACGGCAAGGGTTTCAATTACACTCGCGTTCAGGGCGTGCTGCCGCATCTCGAAGCGTGTTTCGCGCTTATGCGTGAATTGCAGGAACAGAAATCCGCCCTGGCGCCCTCTGCGCTGCTGGCGGAGTTGTTTTCGCGCACGAAGGGCTTGCAGATTTACGTCCTGAAGACGCAAGGAGAGAGCCGCGTGGCGAATCTGCTCAAGCTGCTTGAACTGGCTCGCGGTCTGGAAGCCGGAGGCAGCGCCTCGCTGCATGCACTGGCGCAGCGGCTGGCGCGGCTGGAAGATTCCCGGGCCGGCGAAGAAGACTCGGTTACGTCGGAGACCGGCGATGACGTCGTCCAACTATTGACCATCTACAAGGCGAAGGGTCTGGAGTTTCCGGCCGTCATTCTCTATCATCTCGGAAAGGGCCGTGATCCAAAGGACAAGGCGATCATCTCCAAGCACACGAAGGCGATTGAGTTCAGCGTTCACGCTGGCTTTGCCACCGCAGGATACAAAGCGGCCCAAGCCGATGAACGCGACCGCGAGACCTGCGAGGACCTGCGGCTGCTCTACGTGGCCATGACACGCGCCCGCGAGCAGTTAGTGATTCCGGCTTATTGGGGTGACGCAAGCAAGGGTTTCTACGAATTTCTTCGGAAGCGTTTTCCTGCGGAATCAAAGGGGCAGCCCCGGCTCGGCGAGTCGCGATTCCGGATGCACGATACCGGCCGCTATTCGCTGGACACGGCATCTGCGGAGACCTTACGACTCGATGTGGAGATGCCGGAGACTGATCGCCGGGTTCAAGCTTCGCTCGCCCGCAAGGCAGAATGGGAAGCCGTGCGGGCGCAGGCGCTTCAGCGTCTGCAACGTACCGAAGCATTTGCTGCGCCGAGCCGTGCTCATGCCGCGTCGGCGGTTACTGAAGCCATACGCACGGACGATAATCGAGCCTTGGCTTTCGGCAACTTCGTTCATCGTCTGATGGAGTTCGTCACCCTGCCGGAGGGGGAGAACCTCGAGCGGGTCGCCGGGCTTGCTGCCAGCGAATTCGGCATCAACGAAGACCAGAGAGCGAACGGCTGCACTCTGGTGCGCGGTGCGTTAAGATCGGAGCTGTTCGGGCGCGTGGCTCGAGCGAAGGCGGTTTATCGTGAGGTGCCGTTCACAGACGTGCAGGACGGTGTCATCTGGGAGGGCGCAATTGACTTGCTGTTCGTTGAAGACAGCGGCATCGTCGTTGTTGACTTCAAGACGGATCAGGTGACGGCGGAATCGTGCCGACAGTATGCCGATGTGTACCATGGTCAGATGAGTGCCTATCGCCGCGCGATCAAGAAGATCAGCGCCAAACCGGTCACATCCGTGCTGCTGTATTTCCTCCGGCCGAATGTAGTCGTATCGTGTGAAGAAGAGATCGTCACTACGGTCTGAACATGGTTGAATTCCAAAAACAGAGCGCGAGACCCATGCGGGTCTCGCGCTTGTTTGTTGTTGCCGCGTTGCACGTCGCGGCTGGACGATGTGGTTAGGTGAAGAGATCTCTCAGGTCGCCTTTGCGGCTTTCAGGATGATTTGCGGCCACGCAAATCACTTCATCAGCATCATTTTGATCATCTGCGATTCCTGCGCACTCGTCAGCCGGGCGAAGTAGACGCCCGACGGATAGACAGCGGCATCGAAGTTGATCTCATGGCTGCCGGCGTCGAACATGCCGGAGGCCAAAGTGGACATCAACCGTCCGGTCACATCGTAAATGTCGAGCGTGAGCTGCATCGCTTCGGCGACGTCGAACTTGATCGTGGTCGAAGGATTGAACGGATTCGGGAAGTTGCTCTGCAACTCGAAACCGGTGACCAGCGCTGATTCGTCAGGGAGGTTCTCCGCATTCACAGTAGCGTGGCCGACGACTTCGCGGAAACCGCTATTGTCAACGGCGAACAGGCGATAGATGTAGGCCGTGCCGGCCGCCGCGCTGCGATCCATAAACGTGTAAGTGTAAGCAGAGGGTGCAGTCCCGCGTCCTTCGACGACGCCGATCTGCTCCCACGGAGTGACGTCGGGCTGCTCCCGCGCGATTTCAAAATGGCTGTTGTTCAGCTCGCTGGCGACCGTCCACGTGAGGTTCACACCTTCGGCAGACGGCACAGCGTCAAACGAAGTCAATTCGACGGGCAGCGGGTGATCGCTGCAGATAACCGTCAGCGTGTACGGGAAATTGTTGTCGCGCTTGGCGTCCACGATGATCCAGTAGTCCTCGCCGGGCGTTACGTCCAGGGCGAGCGAGTGGGGATCCGTCGCGATGCAGTGGTTTGCATTGCAGTCATAAAGCACGAACAACCGCAGACGATCCGCGTTCGGGGCGTCCCAATCAAGCAAGATGAGCATTGAGTCATGACTCGCGTACACACGATAGACGTCTGCTTTGCCGTTGTAGTTTGTATCCGCGAGGCAATTGTAATTGGCAACGTCGTCATGTCCGTGTTGCGTCGTGCCCGTGATCGTATCACCGCAAGCGAGTTCAATCGGGTCACACCACGCATATGCCGAAGGTGCCGTCAGGCTAACCAGCGCTGCCAAGGCTATGAGCGCGAACAGAGCATTAAGTGTTTTCTTCATGTGTTCTCCTTTTGGCCGAGATATACTTAGATTCAGGGTAGATTCCAGATGTTGATCGACGGTCATAATATAATAAATAGAGTGGGGCAGCTGCAACTATATGAAAAAACTGAATCTGCAACATCGAAGAGCATATAGTTGAGGGAAATAATGACCCCATTAGCAGTTTATAAAAGCTAAACTTGAAAAATATTGCTGTATCCACTAAAAGACGAGCAATTTGATGCGTTTTGAGGTTATAATGGACAAAGGACTCCATTTCGTGGAGCCCTTTTCTTGTGCATTCCTCTCCTATTTAGGAAAGGAGAGAGTGTGTCAACAGTATTACTTATTTTGCGCCAGGATCGAACTGGTGAATTCCAAACACATTGCCATCCGGATCCTTGCAGTAGGCCTGCCAGCCAATGCCGGAAATCGCCGACTTGGGCACGACCACTTGACCGCCGCCCGCGGTTACGCGCAGTGCGTATTCCTCAATGGAAGGCACGTCAATCGTATTGACGAAGTTGATGTCGCCATGGCGCTTCATCATGCCGCCGTTGATGCCATGCTGCTTGTCGTCGCCGGTGGTGATCAGCCAATACTCTTCCGGGCCGCTCCATTTGTCGAATTTCCAACCGAAGATGCTCGAGTAAAAGTCTGCCGTTTCCTGCGGCTTGCTTGACTGCAGTTCGAAGTGAATCACGCGGGGCATACAGCTCTCCTTCCGTTAGATTGGATTTGGTTCAATGTCCGAAACAAATTAGGATTTTTCGTTAGATTGTCAAGTCGTTGACCAGAGCTACAACACAGCGCCCGCCGGGATTCCGGCGGGCGCTGGCATTTTCATCGTAGCGCTGAGCCTATGTCATCGTATGAACAAAGTGCTTTTTATCCCTACCAGAAATTCAGAACTTGCATCCAGCGCTCAACTTCGCCCGCGTGCGGGGGAAGGATCAAGGAAGGGGGTTTAGTTGGCGCACGGCGCCGTCAATAACAGCGACCAATGTTCTTCAACGTCTTTGACCACTTTTTCGAGCTGCTGCGCATCCATCGGTTTCAGAAAGTAACCCGTGACTCCGTGCGACAGTGTGCAGGCGAGATCGGTCGAATCCAGCGAATCCGTGAGAATCACCACCGGAATCGTCATCAGGCTTGGATCCGTCCGCAGTTCGTGCAGCACATCGAAGCCGCGCTTCTCGCTCATGTTGACGTCCAGCAGGATCAGACCCGGCGGATCCGGGTGCCGCGAGCCGCCGTTACGTCCGACCTGCGCCGTGAGCTTCCGCAGATACGTGAGCGCTTCGAGACCGTTGCGGGCGATCACGACGCGATTGGACAAATCGGTCGCGCCAACCGCTTCTTCAATCTGCCTGATCTCATCATCGCGATCCTCCACGAGGAGAATCTCAATCGGAACTCGAGGGGTATTCATCGTGCTCGCTTCTCTGCTCAACGTATCGCATCGCACCAACACACATCATCTACTCGTTAATCCTCTTTGGCAAAGGGTGCGCCGCAAACAAAAACTTCGCCGCCGCAAAAAAGCGCGACGGCGAAGCTCAAAGGAATACCGGAGTTAGACTATATTAGCGACCGGGTCTGTTCTTTATCAGATTGGCATGAGTGTGAAGCGGGTTGCGGAATGACCACGATGGCGTTTGCGGAGCGCCACCGAATGTGGGGATGAGGGCCGTTTTCATGCGGTCATGTCGTCGGGGTACGGCGCGGATCGGGCATTTCCACCAGTGCGATTTGATACACGGTGGTCCAATCCCAAGTATGCAGGCGCCCGGCTTGCTTAATGAATCTGCGAAACGCTCCCGCTGTCCAGTGATTGACATGGCCGGGATCCTGTCCGATTCTCAGTTTCACCGAGCACCACGTGAGTGTGCGAAAGTACGGCTCCAACGGTACGGAGAGCAGCATCCATTTCTGCGCCACCCGGGCGCATTCTTTGAGCGGCTGCTCAGGATTGGGCAAGTGCTCCAGCACTTGCGAAGAAAAGATCAGTTCAAAACTCTTGTCTGGAAACGGGATCTCGTACGCGCTGGCCTGGCGCCAATTCGCTTCGGGCGACGCTTGCCGCGCAAAACGAACCGCTTCCTCACTGAAATCGAACCCGGTCCAGGCGCCGTTGTAGCCGCGTTCGCGCATCGCCCGATACACGATGCCCTCGCCGCAGCCGACGTCGAGCACATTCTTGGCGCCGGTTTCGCGCAGATAACTGTACATCAAGTTCAAGTACAGTTCAAGATGCCGCTGATAAAGACGGTTATCGAACTCCCACTTGCTGTGATTGTTGGAGCGATAGCCTTCCGGCTTGGCGTCGCGGGCGTGATTAATAACGGGCACTGAAGATGAACCTGTAACACAAAACTTGAGAAAACAGAAGGAGATCGCCGAGCCGGGTTAAGTCTTCGCAACCCGGCCGAATCCTGCTGGCCGTTGTGGACTATTCTGAGGATACGGATTTTCCTCCCAGAACTCGCGAAAGGCGGTGGGCCAATCGCGGGTGGCAGCGCGGGCGCGAGCCGCTGAGGCCATGCGCGCGCGCAGTTCGGAGTTCAAGGCCAGTTCGCGCATCGCCTTTTGCCAAGCCCTTACATCGTGACCCGGGAGCACCAAACCGCTCTGCTCGGGCAGAATGATTTCTTTCGGACCGCCTTCATCGGAAACCAGCGCAGGCAGGCCTGAGGCTTGGGCTTCCAATACGGAATTGCCGTACGTGTCCGTCGTGGACGGAAAGACAAAGACATCCGCCGAGGCGTAAGCGCGCGCGAGTTCCTTCCCTTTCACGAAGCCGGGGAAGGCGATCGCCGGATGCGGATAGGTTGCTTTCAGTTCATCAATGTAGGGTCCGTCGCCGACGATGACAAGGGCGGCTTTCTGCTTCAACTCGTCGTCCGACAGGAAGGCATCCAGCAGCGTATTGAGATTCTTTTCTCGCGAGACGCGGCCGATGTAGGCAAAGACGACGCGGCCCTGAAGACCATACGGCTCATAGAATCTGTCATCGCGATGTTTCGGGTTGAAGAAATCGAGATCGGTGCCGCGCGTGAAGATGAACATTCGCGCCGGATCCAAGCCGTGTTCTACGAGCTGGTCGCGATAAAACGCCGAGGGCGAGTAGATGGCGTCCGCTTTGCCGTAAAACCAGCGCATGAACGTCCATGCGGTTTGATAGAGTCCTTCATCGCCGGTGATATGGCGGACATGCTCGGGGAAATCGTTGTGATAAATCGCGCGAACCGGAACATGAAGCATCTTGGCCGCGAACAACGCCATCATGCCGACCGGGCCGGGTGTGGAGATGACGTACTCGGTGAATCCCGCACTTTCCAGATAACGAAGCATCTGCAATCCCGGCGGGACGGCGAGTTTCTGCAGTTCATAATCCGGGACGGAGAGTTCGCCGATGGGCTCAAAATTCAGAAACTTCGGCTGCTGCGGCGCGCGCTCCTTGACGACAGAACAAATAATGGTCAAGTCCGCGTTGAGACTCGCGGCGACCTCAGCCATCTTGTGCAGCGTGAGCGAAACGCCGTTCACATCCGCCACCGTGTCCGAGAACCACGCAATTTTCTTGCCGTGAGCGCGGGCCGGAGATAGATCAAGGCTCAAAGCGAAACGCTCCTGCAGGGCATCCAAGAGCGGGCGATCGCTGTTCAGTTTGTTGAACGAATACAGATACGGCCCGAGCACGGCCTGCAAGGGCAGAATGGCCGCGCCGAGCGAGATGGCATTGCCGATGCGGCCGCGCCCGAATTCGCGGGCGGCATGCTGCATCAAGCGATAGGTCACCTCTCCGATGACGCGATCGACTAAGCTGTAAAGCCGTTCGTCATAGGTGACAAGGTCGTCGCGGGGAATATCCGCCAAGCGCTCGCGCGCCGGAATCCGGTTGTAGGCCAGAATGAACTCACGGATGAGCCGGCGTTCAATGTAGGTTGGCCCGCGCCGCAATCTGACCATACGTCGAACCGCCGAACGTCCGGCGCGCGCCAATTGCCGTAGGCTGATGCGCATCGGTTCTTCGGGCTGCAGCACGCGCGAGACCAGCAGCGAAATGAGGTCCGGATCGCTGACGTTCTTGTGTTTAAGATTGGACTGATAGAACTGGAACGCCACCCGATACATGGAATGCGCGGATGTCAGCGTGCCGCCGTGAATGCCGCCGGGCGTACCTTGACGGCGGGACAACGCATCGATCAGTTCGCGTGGCGTTCTCGCCGCCAGAACCTCCGTCCACGTCAGGCCGGTGTATTGACCGCAATAATCGTTCGATCCGCCGAGATAGCCCTTCTGCCACGGTTTATCGCCGGCCGGCTGAATCTTCCACTTGCGTTCCAGTGTGTGGAGCAGCTCCGGAGTCAGGCGATCCAGCAGCATCGTGGTGAACTCGTTCGTACGGGCGTGTTTGCCGCCGGAGCGCGTCTCAAAATGATCGAAGAGCAGCAGCAGCTTCTCGACCTGATCCGGCCCGGTCCTCCCATTCAGCGATTCGAGCGGAGCAGCGACGGCATGGAAAATATTCTCCGCAAGTAAATAGTCGCGCACCTGAAAAATATTGCCGCGAAAGTTGAGCACGCGCTGGAGCTGCTCCTCGTTCAGTCCATACATGAGCAGCCGGAACTTGCAGTCGTCTTCCGGGAAAGCCACCGTGGTCTCGCACCCGGTGAAAACGTCAGGATAGTGTGCCAGCTCCCGGCAGCCGGCAATCGTGTCCGGATCGGTGAGCGTAAAAAACGACATGCCTCGCCGCTTGGCCAGCCGGTAAGCGGCCTCGGGTTCGGTCAAGCTCTCGGGCGCCTTCATCTTCTTCAGAAAGAAGTTGGTCGGGCGATTGGAGTGCTTGCTGTGAACGTGAAGATCGGCGCGCGGCATATTGAGGTACGAAGATTAAGCGGTACGTTGCTGACTCACGAAACGCCAGACATAATACACGGGAATGCCAAGGAGCACGATGATCATTCCCGGCCAGGTGTATGCAGGCTTGTAAATCAAGAGATCTATGCAGACCGCCGTCGCCGCCAGAACATAGATGATCGGCAGCACGGGATAGCCGAACGCTTTGTACGGCCGCTCGGCGTCAGGCCGTTTGCGGCGCAAAACGAAAATGCCAATGATCGTCAGAACGTAGAAGATCAGCACGGCGAAGATGACATAGTCGAGCAGATCCCCGTATTTGCCTGACAGACAAAGCACCGCTGCCCAAATCCCTTGCAGCACAAGTGCTACCCCCGGGACAGCGTTACGATTGAGCTTGCTCGTGCTTCTGAAAAATAAGCCGTCACAGGCCATAGCATAGTAAACGCGCGCGCCGGTGAGAATCATGCCGTTGTTGCAGCCAAACGTGGAGATCATGATGAACAGCGCCATGATTCCGGCCGCGCCCGCTCCAAAGATGACGGATGCCGCCGCCGTGCCCACGCGATCATTTGCGGCAAATTGAATTCCGCGCTCGATAGCCGTGCCGCCATCCGGCGAACCGACGACCGGCAGCACAAGAATGTAAGCGAGGTTCGCGAGCATGTAGAGCACCACGACGGTGCCCACGCCAAGTGCCAGACTCTTGGCCACGGTTCGCTTGGGATTGACTGTTTCCGCCGCGGTGAACGTCGGGCCATTCCACGCATCGAGCGAAAAGAGCGAACCTACCGATGCTACGCCAATCGCCGCGAGCAGCATCATACCCGAAAGCGGCAGACCGCCGGACTCCGAAGTGGGGAAGTGGCCCGCTGCCGTGTCCCAGAAGTGTTCAAAGTTCCAGGTGACGGCTTCCGGGTTTCTGCCGATGGCAATTCCCAGGAGGATCAATCCCAACAGCGCGGCGATCTTGGTAAACGTAAACGAGTCCTGAATGAGCTTGCCTTGCCGCAGCCCGCGCGTATTGATGTAGGTGAGTAAGGCAATGCTCAAGATCGCCAGAAGTTGCGCGGCCGATATTCTTAAACCTGCGATTTCGACGAGAATGTTCCCCTCGCCGAACCAAGGAATCAGTACGCTCGTAAACTTGGCAAAGGCGACTCCCACGGCGGCAATCGAGCCGGTCTGAATCACGAGGAACAGCGTCCAGCCATAAAGAAAGCCGACCAGCGGATTGAAGGCTTCGCGCAAATAGACGTATTGCCCGCCCGCCTGCGGAAACATGCCGGCGAGCTCACCATAGCTGAGCGCGGCAATCATGGTTACAATGCCACTGATCAGCCACACGACAAGCAGCCAGCCCGGCGATCCGACCGTGCGGGCGATGTCGGCGCTGACGATAAAGATGCCCGACCCGATCATCGAGCCGATCACGATCATCGTCGCGTCGAGCAGTTTCAGCTCACGCTTAAGATGCGGCGGCGAACTGCTTCTCGCAGGTAACGTTGCCGAGCTTGTCATTTAGGGAGTGGGCGTTCGTGTAATTGACGCCGCCTCATCACGGAGTCTGCGCAGCACGCTGTGCCTCCGTCCATAGGCAAAGTAAATGACGAAACCGATCAAGAGCCAGATGGCGAGGCGCAGCCAGTTTTCTGCAGGAAGCGAAAACATCAGGAGCACGCAAGACAGAATTCCCAGAATCGGCACAAGGGGATAAAACGGAGCTTTGAATGGACGGTGAGCCTCCGGATGCCGCCTACGCATGATGAGTACCGCGGAACAGACGAAGACGAAGGCCAGCAGCGTCCCGATATTCACCAGGTCGGCAAGAATCCGCAGCGGCATGAACGCCGCCAGCGTTCCAACAAAGATGCCCGTGAGAATGGTGGATTTCCACGGCGTCCGGAACTTGTCGTGAACAGCCGCAAAGAACTTCTCCGGAATCAGGCCGTCACGCGCCATGGCGAGCAGAATGCGCGGTTGGCTGAGCATCATCACCAGCAGGACGGACGTGATCCCCGTCAGCGCGCCGATCGAAATCAGGAAGTGCGCGAAGTGCAGCCCCTTCTGCCGGAATGCGTCGGCGACCGGTGCATCGATATTGATCTGATCGTAGGGGACCATGCCGGTCAGAACAGCCGCCACGGCGATGTACAGCACCGTGCAGAGAATCAACGATGTGATAATGCCGATCGGCACATCGCGCTGCGGATTGCGCGCTTCCTCCGCGTGCGTGGAGAGCGAATCGAATCCGATATAAGCGAAAAAGATAATCGCCGCCCCAGCCAGCATTCCCAGCGGTTCGCCGCCCAAGCCGGTTTGTCCCGCAACAGGGTGGCCAAAGAAGCTGATGCCGCTCATGCCATAGGGCGCAAAGGGCGCCCAGTTTTTCGGGTCGACATAGAACGCGCCGACGACTATGACGAAAAACACGACGGCGAGTTTGATGATCACCATCGTGCTGTTGACCGTGGCACTCTCCTTGATGCCCTTAATGAGCAGGATCGTCATCAAGGCGACAATCAGCAGCGCGGGAAGATCAATAATCGTCCCGGTCGCCACCAATTGGCCTATGGAAGGATCGAAGTCAAACGGGGCTCGTGAAAGCCCCGGAGGTATTGTCAATCCGAAGATGCCGATAAACTGCTGAAAGTAGTGCGACCAGCCGTGCGCTACCGCCGATGAGGAAACAGAATACTCGAGTACCAGGTCCCAACCGATGATCCAAGCCATGAGTTCGCCTAACGTGGCGTATGCATACGTATAAGCGGACCCGGCGACCGGCACCATCGAGGCAAACTCGGCATAACAGAGCGCCGCGAAGATGCAGGCCGCTCCGGCCACCACGAAGGACAGAATTAGCGCTGGTCCCGTTTTGTCATGCGCGGCAATTCCTGTCAACACAAAAATGCCCGTACCAATGATCGCGCCGACACCGAGACTGGTCAGCGTGACCGGACCCAGACAGCGCCGCAAACGTTGCTCGCCTTTCATTTCATCGAGCAGCATTTGCAGAGGTTTCTTCGCAAACAGAGGATTACTCATGCGTCAGTGTACCTATGAATCCGACGGAGAATTGAGATTCGTCTTTGCCATTTCATCCGCGCGCGCCGTGACATCATTCAAAACGTGTTCCAGCGTGCGCGTGAAATCTTTCAAGCTGGTGTGGGGATCAGGAGGAGGGACAGGATCGCCGAAGAGAATATAGACTTTCGCAAACGGCTTGGGGACAAGGAAGCGATCCCAGGATTTGAACGTCCAACAGGACGAAGCTGCGGAGGTCGTGGGAATGACGGCGGCCTGCGCTTCAATGGCCAAAAACGGCGTGCCGGGTTTCATTTTGTAGATCGGGCCGCGCGGGCCATCGCAGATCATCGCCGCCGGCTGACCGTGGCGCAGCCGGTCAAGCAGTTCGAGTGCCGCCTGTGTTCCGCCGCGCGTGGAAGACCCGCGCACCGTCTCATAGCCAAGTCGCTGCACCATGCGCGCCACGAGTTCGCCGTCGCGATGCTGGCTGATCATAGCAACGATATTTAAGCGGCGGCGATGCCACACCGGCGCCATCATACGCCCATGCCAAAGGATGTACATGAACGGCTGTCCGGACGCGTGCGCACGCTCGACGTGTTCGAGACCGATCATCCGGACGCGCCACGTGGCACCGAGGATCAGGAGCGCAAGATGCCCGAAACGAGAGCCGAAAAAGAAGAGTAGGCGATTCGTAGGATAAAGCTCGTGACTGTCTGAAATCCGTTCATGCCCTCTTGCGCCGCCTGCTTGGCCTGAATGGCGCCCCGATTAGCCGCCTCCCCGCCTTTGCAGTACGTGCACAGCGCCAGTTCGGGCACATGTGACGCATGCACGGGCAAATCCGCCGCGACGGTTACGGTCGCATGCGTCGCTGTCGTGACTCCATCCGTGAGCGTGGACACGGCGCGCGCGATCAGGCTGCCGCGCGCTTTGGGCAGCTCGTACACCGGCCCGGACAAATCCACTTCCGCCATCGGCTGCGGCGTCAGGACAACGTGCGGGCGCGCGGTCATGCAGGCGAACGCGACCGGCACCAGAATCAGAATGAGGAAGATGCTCGTGATGAGGCGGCTCATAAATCCTCCGACAACTGGAAAAAAATTGAAAGTCGAAAACCGTAAAGTCTTTAGGCTCGACGGATGGCCATCAGCGTGAGGTCATCCTGCTTCGCCGCTCCGTTCAGGAAATCGTCGAGCTGTTGCATGATCGCGGTCAGGAAGTCAGCAGGGGCGCGATGACCGTGCTTGCGCGCCACATTAGTCACGCGTCCAATCCCGTATTCTTCGCCTTCCCGCTGCGCTTCCGAAATGCCGTCGCTGAAGAGCAGCAGTGTGTCGCCGGGAGCGAGCGTCACATTGTGGATGATGTAGCGGCTGTCGCAGAACAGGCCGAGCGGCACTCCGGTGGCGTTCAACAACATTGCCTTTCCATCATGCACATGAACAGCGGGAAGATGCCCCGCGTTGCACAGCTCAACGTTGCCGCGGGAGTCACCAATCCCGCAGATCAGCGTGGCGTAATGCGTGGACAAAGCGCTTTCGCACAGCACGCGATTTGCACGGCTGATGAGCTTCTCGACGGGAAAATCGAATCCCACCAGCGCATGAAAGGCCGCGTGCAAATGTGAGACGAGCAGCGATGCGGAGAGTCCTTTACCCGAAACGTCTCCGAGCACAAACAACAATCGATCCTGTTCTGATCCCGTTTGCACGACGTCGCAGTAATCACCGCTCACCGGCCCGGCCGGTTCATAGCGATAGCTGACGTCATAGCCGCAGCACGTCAAATTATTCTTGGGCAGCAGCGCAGCCTGAATCCGGGCGGCCAGATCAAGATCATCTTCCAGCGAGCGTTGCTGCGTTTGACTCAAACAGTCGAGACAGACGCGCACGAGCGGATCGACAATCAACCGGTCCTTCTCAATCTGACCGCGGCAGGATTCACAGATGCCGTACCAGCCGGCGTCCATGCGTTTGAGTGCGCCGTCCACTTCCTGTAACAAACGCACCGCTTCCGACGGCTCCCCCAGAGTCGGGATCACCGCTTCGAGCCGCTGCTTGCGTTCGAGGAGCTGTGGTCTGAGATCAAGAACGGATATGGTCATATCTTCTCTGACCGGAATCTCGGAAATGGAGTTTGGGATTTCTTTCATCCCTCATCCTTCATCCCTCATCCTTTCTTCAAGGAGTTCACTGGCCATCTCCGCCACGCGCTTTGCCGCTCCCGGTTCTCCTAATAGCGCACGAACTTTCTTGAGTCCGGCACGGCAGGCTTCCACCTTATCGGGGAAGTTGATCAGCGGCAGAATCTCCGCGAAGAGATTTTCCGGTGTGGCTTGATCCTGAATCAGCTCCTTCACCACCATTTCCCCGGCGAGAATATTCGGCATGGCAATGAACGGCACTTTCACCACGCGCTTGCCGATATGATAACTCGGCGGTGCCACTTTGTAAAAAACCACGAACGGATTGCCGAAGTACGCCGCTTCCACGGTCGTGCTGCCGGACTTGACAATCGACGCGTTGCAGTGCGCGAGCACTTCATGCGACACTCCGCCGACCCGCACAATCCCCGCAATATCGCGCAATAGGTGTGTATAGAGCGAAAGCGGCACACCCGGCGCTTCAGCCAGAATGAACTTCAGCTCCGGATGAAAGCGCCGCAGCAATCGCACCGTCTTCACGAGCACCGGCAGATGGCGGCGGATTTCCTGCTTGCGCGAGCCGGGAAACAGTCCGATCACGCGATCATCCGGCTCCAGCCCGATCCCTGTAAGGAACTCTCCCCTCGGCGGCAACTCTCCCACTTCATCGAGCAGCGGATGCCCGACAAACATCGTTCTTCCCCCCTGCCTGTGTGGGGGGGATTCAGGGGGGGTCACCTTGTCAAAGATCTCCACCTCGAACGGAAAGATCACCGCAATCCGGTCTGCAAGCTGCGCCAGCTCCTTCGCCCGTCCGGCCTTCCATGCCCACACCTGAGGAGGAATATAGTAGAGAACCCGGGGCAGCGATGAGCGATGAGCCGTTAGCGATAAATCTGATTCCCCTCCGTTTACGGGGGGGGTAGGGGGGGTCTGACTGGAATTTCCGATTTGGGATTTGGGATTTGGTTTTTTTCTCCCAATCATCCGCATCCGCTTCAATCTTCTCAGCAACGAGAAATGAAACCCCGGATAATCCACCAGCAAAACCAGATCCGGCTTGCGCCGCACGATCTCTGCCAGCACTTTGGTGCGCGTTGCGATAATGAACGGCAGATGCCGCACGACTTCCGCAAAGCCCATGAACGACATGCGGCTCGCGTGCTCAATCAGCTCGACTCCGGCCTCCTGCATCAAATCGCCGCCAATGCCAAAGAACGTCGCGCCGGGATAGCGCTGCTTCAGTTCACGAACCACTCCCGCCGCATGTGTATCGCCGGACGCCTCCCCGGCGGAAATGAAGATAATGGGCGCGCTCAATCTCGGCCGGTGGCGATTTCTGTCGTCCCGATCTTTTCGAGAATATCCGTCGCAAGGCGCAGTGCATTTAAGCCATCTTCGCCCGTCACCGGCGGGGGAGTGCCGGTCTCAATCGCATGGAAGAAGGCTTGCTGCTCCATCAGGATCGCATTGCCTTCCGGTGCCGCCGGAGATGAAAACAGGATGTGCCGCTTTACCGCCGCTTTCTCGATCTCGCCCAAACTCATCGTTCCCGGCAAATGTTCTTCATCCGCTTTGGCGATGCGAAAGACTTGCGTCGAGCCGGTCGCAAAATCGAGCGAGATGTAGCTGTCTTCGGCGAACATCCGCAGCTTGCGCATCGGGTTCGCGCTGATCCGGCTCGCCGTTACGTTTGCCACCGCGCCGGAAGGAAACGTCAGCCGCGCATTGGCGATATCCGCGCCCTCGGAAATCACGGCCACACCCGCCGCATCCACTTTCGTCGGATATTCGCCCATCAGCTTCAGAATCAAATCGAGATCGTGAATCATGAGATCGAGCACGACCGCCACGTCCGTCCCGCGCGGCTTGAACTGCGCGAGCCGGTGCGACTCCACGAATTGCGGCCGCGGATGCGAGTCGCCCAACGAACGAAACGCGCGATTGAAACGCTCCACGTGTCCGACTTGCAGCACGAGCTTGTTCTGCTTCGCCAGCGCGACGAGTTCCGCACCCTCGGCGGGTGTGGTGGTCATCGGCTTTTCGAGGAAGACGTGCTTGCCCGCCGCGAGGGCCTGCTTGCCGATCATGTAGTGTGAGGAGGTGGCCGCCGCAACCACGACGGCATCGGCCCCGTCAATGACCTCCGTCTGGCTGAGTTTGGCTTGTCCTCCGAACTCCGCCGCGACCTTTTGGCTTTTTGCGGGGTCAAGGTCAAAGACCCCCGTCCATTCAATAGGTGATTGAGCCAGAAGCCGGGCATGAATGGTCCCTAAGTACCCCGCTCCGATGAGGCCCACGCGTAATTTACTCACGGCTCTTGTACCGTAGCTGAAAGCTCAATGAAAGTGAAGAAAAAACAATAAACAAGAATCCAAAGAAGGTCAAGGCGCGGGGATGGGAGGGGCCGCCGCTGACGACCGGGTCCAGACCGATCAACAGCGCGACCAGCAGTGACACCCCGGCGCCGCTGAGGCAGATGTCCCGCCAGCGCTTGTTTTGGCGCGTCGAGTAGTGGCGGTCAAACTTGGAGATTCCATCCTCTTCCCGGACGACGCGGCGGCGCGTGCGTCTGGATTCCGGCGGGGATGGCACAGGGCTTACCATATCGGACTCCAAGATAGCCGCAAGACGGCAGAAAAGCAATAAGATAGAGGCAGAATCATGAAGGTATCGTAGGGACAGCCCTATGTGGCTGTCCGTCTTATTTCATTAGGAGCAGTTTCTTCGTCGCCGCATAATCCCCCGCCTTGCACGAGAGCACATACACCCCCGACGCCAACCCCTCCGCTGAAATCGAATGCTTCAGATGCGTGGATGTCGGCACCAGCGTTTCGTGATACACCACTTGCCCGAGCGTGTTGTACAAGATCAGTTCGAGTGGGGAAGATGAGAGTGGAAGAGACAGCTCGATTGTGGTCGAAGAGTTGAACGGATTTGGAAAGATCGATACGTGCAATTCTTGCGGAATTTCTGGATAGGAGTCATCGGCGTCTGCTATCCAACCAGCGTCTCCGGCAATAATGATGGCACGGCCGCGTAAACCATCCGTGCGATCGTCGGTGTAAACACCCACACCAAGATCATCAATGCTATCGCCATTTACGTCTCCCAAACCGGCAGCAGTCCAAATTCCGACTAAACTCCCTCCGCCATAAAGACTGAACGCCGGGTTCGGATAAATCCAGGGATGCCCCAAATAGAGGGACAACATTCCCCAATTAGCATTCAGACAGGCGCCTTCGTTCAGCAAAATGAAATCCTCATAATAATCCTGGTTGAAATCGCCTGCACTAATTACGGAAGTTGGCCCACCGCCGCTACACGGAAAATTAAGGAACACATCGACAGTAGGGTTCAGAACAGAGTCTCCCAAGTAGATTTCACCATGCTCAGCGGGCCCGTACACAAGATCATCGTAGTTATCGCCATTTAGATCCTTTACAATCACGCGTGGACAATTGTCGAGGCTTTCCCAAGTAAATGCAGGTAACGTGTCAGGGTTTGTTGCCCCGGCGAAAATGTGAGTCGTGCAAGGCAACGGGTAAGTACGGCTAACAAAATCTGAATATCCATCGCCATTCAAATCACCTGCTGCTATGTAAAATGACTGTTGTCCGTAATTGTCAGGGCTATGCCGAGACCAGTCAGGGATTGTATCCATGGGGCTACCGCCATAGAAAATTTCGGCGTAATCGGGTATATAATGATAGAGACACAGATCACCAAATCCGTCCCCGTTAAAGTCCCCAAGGGGCCGGAGAAAGAAATCTGTCCAACTGGTTGTCATCGTTAAGTCCGCCGTGGTGTCGGCATTAGGGCCGCCCCAATATACCAAGTGCAACATGAACCCGGCAGAATAGCGCCGTTCCAGATACCAATCTGTATAACTGTCGCCGTTTAGATCTCCAGTGATGCCCGCCCACCAAATCCACGATCCGCTACCAACCATGTCCTGGTAAAATAAATACGGAAGGCTGGGCGACGTGCTATCGCCATGAAAGAACTCCACGTAAGCCGCGTCACTGCCATGTCCTACGGCCCACACAGCCCAGTCGTTGAAGCCATCGTCATTTTGGTCTCCCAACGGCAAGATTTCATAGCCGTAACCGGAGCTGTCTTGCAGACCGGAGCGATCCCAGATGATGTCCAGAGGTTGCGCTTGGAGGAGACTGGTCACGAATAACATTAACAAACAAGGAATGCCCTTCATGAGAGCACCATCAGTTTTTGGGTAGTCGAGAAATCTCCTGCGGTAACGTTCAAAAAATACAATCCGCTGCTAAGGGAAGAACCATCATAGACATAGTGCAACAAACCGGCAGTCACAGCCACATTCTCTTGTCTGACCGACTGTCCGAGGAGATTGAACGTCGTCAAACTTACCTTGTCTATTCCAAGAGGAATCTGCAATTCAAGTGTCGCTTGGGCGTTAAACGGATTGGGATAGACTTGCACAGCAAGGTCGTGGGGTAGGGCCGGAACGCTATCATCAGCAGGAACGACCCAGTCCGTATCTCCGGCAATTATCACGGCTCGTCCCCGCAAGCTTTCGTCGGGATAATCATTCCAATAACCGACGGCCAAGTCATCGATGTCGTCACCGTTCACATCACCGACACCCGCTGCCGTCCGGATGATTTGATTCGGATAACTTCCAAAAATCGTAAAGGCTGGGTCTTCGTTCAACCACGGATGACCCAAATACATAGACAAGACTCCCCAAGGCTCGCCCGCGCACTCATCTGTCAGCAAGATGAGATCCCCGAAGCCGTCCCCATTGAAATCTCCTGCATTGTAAACACTCGTGGGAGTTGTGCATGGAAAGTCCACGATGAAATCAGGCACAGAAGACAGAATCGAATCCCCCAAGTGGACCTCCGCCGACCCCTGTGCATTGTACACCAATTCATCGTAACCATCGTTATTCAAATCGTTCACAACGCCACGCGGTCTATGATCGAGACTCTCCCACGTATACGCGGGAATTGTGTCGGGACTTGTTCCACCTAAAAAGATATGTGTCGTATGCAAGGGATAAGTACTGCTTACAAAGTCATCAGCATTGTCCCCATTCAAATTTCCATAATCCCACGGATATGCCTGCTGAGCATAGTCACCGTCGGGGCTGTGCCGCGACCAGTCGGGGATCGTGTCCATATTCATCCCGCCATAGTAGATCTCTCCAAAATCTTGAGAGAAGTGATACCAATACAGATCTGAGTAGCCGTCGCCGTTAAAATCTCCGATGGGCATGAAGTCGTCCGCGCCACCGGAAGTTGTGAATTCCAAGTCAGCCGTCGTATCAGCCTCCGGACCGCCCCAGTAGATGTTGGCAGAAACTCCAAAGAACTTCAGCAGCCAGTCAACATAGCCGTCGCCATTCATGTCACCCATTGCTCTGGCGGCTCCCCACGGATAGAGATTTCCCGTAATAGTCATGTACGGAGTAGTTAAAGGCGTGCTGTCGCCGTGAAAGAATTCCACATAGGCGGGGTCCGCGTATCCGACTGCCCACACGGCCCAGTCGTTAAATCCATCGTCGTTTTGATCACCCAACGCGAGTATGCCATAGCCATAACCAGAGCCATCTTCAAGGCCCGAGCGGTCCCAAATAATTTCCAGCGGCTGGGCTTCCATTGATAACGCACAAAGCGCGAGCGCAATCAGCAAGAGGAAGAGTTTCATTCTCCCCTCCGCTTCACCATTTCCACCACCACGCGCAGTCTCGCTGACGAGATCTCTCGCGTTGTCCACAATCCGATGAGTATGACCAGCGCCGCTATCGCAAAGGCAAGCCCTGTAACCGCACCCGCGGCGATTGTCAAAACGTAGTAAACAACGGTTCCCGCGAGCGAACTTATAGCGATCCCGAGCAAACGCCTCGTCACCCGCGGCCGGGCAAGCTGCAGGAACTTCGGCAGCGTGTACAGATTGGCAATGATCTCCGCCACCCATGCTGCCCATGCCGCACCGATGGCTCCATAGGCCGGAATCCAAATGAAACTTAATCCGATGCTCGCCGCACAACCGATGGTCAGTCCCACAGTCGGCGTGCGCGCATCCCCGGCCGCCAATAATGCCACGCCGAATGCCGACGACATTCCCGTCAGGAAGAAGTAGCTGACCGTAATCTGAAACGGCCGAATCGCACCTGCGTATTCGGCCCCGAAGATCGCCACCACGAAAACTTCCGCCGCGGGAATGGCCAAGGCCGCCAGCGGTGCAAAGATCAGCGCCAACGCCGGCAGGATGCGTTCGAGACCTGCATTCAGCGCAGCCCGATCCCGCGCCACATCCGACAAGATCGGCAGCAGCAATCGATAGAGCACACCCTTGAGCATCAGGAGCGGAATCATCAACCGGCTGGCCAGCGCATAGTAGCCGGTCTGAATGTCTGTGGAGAGCCACTTGACCAAGGCTGTCTGACTCTGCGCGTAGATCACAGTCATCAGGTTTGACCACATGACCGGCAGCGATGCTCGCAGCAGTTCATGTACGTGCTTCGTTGCGGCAAATGGCATGAGGCGAACGCCGAGACGCTTCGCCATCTGCCAGCCGATGATCACGTTCACCAGCATCAAGACCGATGAAGCCAGGGCCGCATCGAAAACCGAAAGCGTCCCTTTCGTTTTCCAGAGAATGATCAGCAGCGCGAGCGCCGCCGCTCGCCCGATGGTCCGCCCCGGCACGTCCCAGCGCGAGAGCTTGCGGGCATCGAACAACAGCGACAGATCAAACGGCACAAACAGGAGATACAAAAACATCGCCCAGGAAGCAAGGCGATGTGAAGCAGGCTGCGGAATCAGCGCGGCAATCAGAATGGCGCTCAGAAAGAAAAGTACGGACAGCGTCCCGCGAATGCGAAACGTGGCTGCAAACAGCGGCTCCTCTTCCTGCGGCCGCTGCGCGAATTCACGCACGGCCACTATGGGCAAACCGAATTGCGCCACGGCTCCGACGACCATCAGAATCGAGAGCAGATAGCCGTAGAATCCGAACTCGGCCGGGCCCAGTTCGCGTCCTGCAATGACGAGGAACACGAACTGGAGCAGCATCTCAGCGACCGCCCCGACCGTCAGAACCGCCGCGTTGCCGATCGTTCTATGAGAAATGGGAGGTGTCAAGGGTCATGTGCGCGGCGACAGTGCTTGGCGCAATGTGCGTTTGATCTTCCTGATAAGACGAATGACCAGCGGCGCTGTAAGGGCCGGGTTGGGCGCGTCCTTGCCCCAGATCAGCGGCCCGAATTCGCGGTACGACAAATCGGAATTGCGATGCGTCTCCCGGCGCCTGACGCGATTCA
This sequence comes from uncultured Alphaproteobacteria bacterium, assembly GCA_964370805.1. Classification (GTDB taxonomy): domain Bacteria; phylum Electryoneota; class RPQS01; order RPQS01; family RPQS01; genus CAYJKM01. The sequence goes on from CAYJKM010000011.1 coordinate 33,447, forward strand.
ACTGCGAAGCATGCTCGCGGTAATGATAAAGAACCTCCGGCAGATTAGCGATCCTCAGACCGTTCGCCAGCGCTTTCAGCATCAGGCGCAGGTCTTCCGCATGGGCGAATTCCGGATCAAACCCTCCGATGGCGCGAATCCGGTTTGTCCGACACATGACCGTCGGTCCGCCCACCGCCATGTAGCTGCGAAATCCATGTAGAATCTCTTCGTGAGTCTGCGGAAACGGAAGGGCGTCCCGAACCCGGCGACCTTGTTCGTCAATGTAATCAAACCAGGTTCCAACAATGTCGATGTCAGAATGGGCGCGCAGGAACTCGACCTGCCATTCCAGCCGCCGCGAGTCCATGACGTCGTCCGCATCCATGCGGCCAACAAACTCACCGCTTGCTTCCCGCAGGCCCAAGATTGATGCCGCCGCCACGCCTTCATTTTGCTCCTTCTTGTGCACAATGAAGCGCTCGTCCTTCAGCTCGTTCAGGATCACTTCCGAGCGATCCGTGCAGCCGTCCAGAATGGCGATCACTTCGAAATCGGTAAGCGTCTGAGCGCGAATCGAGAGCACGCTGTCCCGCAGAAAACGCTCCACGTTGTAGATTGGCAGGACCATCGTAACGATAGGAGATGGCACTACTTCAACCCTGCAAACGCGTGTTCCAGATCCAGCAGCAAGTCGCCCGAGCTTTCAATGCCGACCGAGAGGCGCAAGAGTCCGTCGCTGATGCCTAACTGCGCGCGCGCTTCGGGCGGGACTGATGCGTGCGTCATGATTGCCGGATGATCGCAAAGCGATTCCACGCCGCCCAGCGATTCCGCCAGCGCAAACAGTTTGAGTCCTTTCACAAACGCGCGCGCCGCATCCAGCCCGCCTTTCAGTTCAAAGCTCAACATGCCGCCGTAGCCGGTCATCTGTCTGGTCGCCAACTCGTGATGCGGGTGGCTCTTGAGTCCGGGATAGCTCACCCAATTCACTTCCTTGCGTCCGGCGAGATAATTCGCGACGTCAAAGGCATTTTCCTGGTGCCGCTGCATGCGCAGATGCAGGGTCTTGATGCCGCGCAGTGTCAAAAAGCAATCCATCGGCGCCGGCACGCCGCCCACTGCATTCTGAATGAACTTAAGCTGCTCGTAAAGCGGCTGATTCGATGTGACCAGCGCGCCGCCGATCACATCGCTGTGGCCATTCAGAAACTTCGTCACGCTGTGCATGACAATGTCCGCGCCGAGCTTCAGCGGTTTCTGGAAATACGGCGTCATGAACGTATTGTCCACCGACACCAGAATGCTCCGCGAATGGGCAAGCTCGCAAATCGCGCGGATGTCCAGCACCTTGAGCAGCGGATTCGTCGGCGACTCAATCCAGATCAACTTCGTTTCCTGGCGAAGGTGTCGCTCGATAATCTTGAGATCGCCAAAATCCACGAAGTCGGACTGAATGCCATGCCGTTCCCGCACACGCTTGAGCAGCCGGAACGTGCCGCCGTACACATCGTCGCACGAGAGCACGTGATCGCCGGCATTGAGCGTGGCAATGACGGCATCGGTCGCCGCCATCCCGCTGGCAAAGGACAGTCCGAACGTCCCTTCTTCTAACGCGGCGAGAGCAGCTTGAAGGGCGTTGCGCGTGGGATTGTCCGTCCGCGAATACTCGAAGCCCTTGTTGACGCCCAGCTCCGGCTGAACGTACGTTGAAGTCTGAAAAATCGGCGTCATGATCGCGCCGGTCACCGGCTCCGGCTCGACCCCGGCATGAACGCAAGCGGTGTTGAAATGCATAGTTTGTTTCATTTGAAAAAGGTCACACTCATGATGGCGGGGTAATATCGTACGTAGTGCATCATCTTCGCTCGGCGTGCGGCGGCGGGGCGATGCTGTAACCTTGCCACTCACTCACGCTAAGATCGTACGTGATCTGATGTCCTTCGCCGCCGGGCATCTCCGCGGTGGAGGTCGCAATGACCATCGGATACGGGGAGCTCGTAACCTCGATGTCCCAGTTGGGGCGAGCCTTGGATAGTCCGCTCTCAATGTCGCTGCGAGGGAGATCGGCGATGGATTGCGGCCAGTCTCCGAATTTTCGTTTGTGCCGCGTCATCAGTCCGCGCACGAACAGCATCGCGCTTTTGGCGTCTGATGCCCAAACCTGTTGTCTGGCGAAATCCGCGGCCTCCTGCAGTTTGAGCTCCTGTGTCGAGGGCGCTTCCTTTCTGAACATTGCGCGCCCCAGCAGCGTCGCTCCGATGCCCACCGCTATGATGACGGCCACTACCGCCCACCACCCGGTCTTGCGGAATTGCTTTTGCAGTTCGTCAGCCATGACTCTGCCTTATTTTGAATGGGTAGGGTCGACGTAAGTCGACAAGTCCGTCGCAGACGGACTGTTACACTTTGTTAGCCATGCGCAGCCGCTCTGCCGCTGTTGCCAGCGCGCGCAATTTCAATTCGGCAATCTCAGTTGTATTTACCGGCCGCTCCGCGAACGTCCCAAAGCCGCAATCGGGATTTAAATACACGGTCTCTGCATCCCGGTATTTCAATAGGTCTCGCACTTTGTGCTCAATCAAGGTGGTATCTTCGATCTCCGCCGTGCGCGGATTGACGGCCCCGAGACCGATCTCCCGGTCATCGGGGAGGTGCTGCAGCACATCCAGGCTTCCCGCGCGCTCGGTCGCGTATTCCAGCACGAATTGCTGGATCTTCATCTTGCTGAAATACGGAATCAGCGGCCCGTACGCGCCGGAAAGCAGCACGTCCTCGTTTTGACTCCAGTTGCCGCGGCAGACGTGCAGTCCGGTTTTGACATTGTCAATCCCATCCACGACTGCGTTAAGCAGCTCGACCGCAAAACTCAGTTCCGCTTCGGGACTGGCTTTCTCCGAGAGCGCGGCACACATGAACGTGTGCGTGGCATGCGGCCCGGCAAACGCGACTTCCGAGAGCACCGGTTCGTCGAATTGGACGAAGTGACAACCCGCATCGCGCAGCGCCAGCAATTCGTCACGGAGAATGCTCACTACGTCGGCGCCGAGCGTTTCTCTGGTGGGATAGTCATTCGCCGACAGGCTCTTCACCCACATCGAGCGCGTGAGCAGATACGGCCCCGGCAGCGCAACCTTGATTGGCTTTGTGGTATGCTGCTTGAGAAAGAGGAAATCATCCAGCGCGAGCGGCTTGCGGCGCGAGAGCTTGCCGGTCACGACCGGATTCTTGATCGCAAATGCCGGCACGTCCAGTGCCTGCAGCAGCCGTTCGAACGACGCTTTGTCCGCAACGTAGTCAAGCAGGTCGGCGAGCGTGAACAGCCGGATTCCTTCGACACAATCGGCGATAAACGAATAAAAGTTGTCGCGCCGCTGTTCGCCGTCGCTGACAATATCCACACCCGCCGCATCCTGCAGCGCGAGCGCGCTGAGCACTTCTGCATCGCCGGTCGCACGGAATTCCTCTTCCGTTAGCTTCCCGCGCCGCTTCTTCACCAATGCATCCAGCATGACCTTACGGCGGGGCAGACTTCCAACCACCGTGACTGGAAACAGAACATTATCTCCCCCTACTTTAGTAGGGGGATTTAGGGGGTGCGAGTGTGTCATGCCACGCCTCTCACTTGCACATCAACACCCACCTTCCGCACCAGTGAATTCATCACTGGCGAGACGGCGAGCGTGTGATTCCAGATCTCCCGCAGCGCGTCTTCATCCGCGTCGGCGCGTGCGTACACTGTGCCGCTGATCGCCTTGAAGCCGCTGTGGCCGCTCGTTTCCGGCCCTAAAAAGGTATAGATATTGTCAATCTGTCCCGCGAGCGAGACTTCCAAATCTTCAATCCGAATCCCCCGCCGCGAAGCATGTATCTGAAATCCGATCGCCAAACATCCGGCAAGTGCGCTTAGCAAATATTCTACCGCGCTTGGGGCCGAATCCTGCACGTCAAAGCTCGCGGGCTGACCGATCTCCCACGCATGATTGCGCGCGTAGGCTTTGGCCGTCTGACCTCCCGACCAGCGCACTCTCGTCTGCCATTTGTAGTGACGCGCCTGCTCGTACGCCTGTTTCTCAGCTTCCGAACTCGCGCCGCGTCGGACAAAGAACTTGTTATGGTCTCCCGCCGGCCTCCACCCGATGAACGGGTTTTCGGTCATCCGGCACCACGCCGGCAGATCTTCGCTCACGGAAATTTCGGTGCTGCGGATCTCCATAATTTCTCCGCTCGGCACTTGCTCCATCGCCTTGCGGATAATCAGCAGGAGACCCGATCCGCAATCTAAATTCCCGCCTTCACAAATATGCTTAGTCGTAATGTCAATGATGTCTTCGGTCTTTGCGTCTTTGCCTCTTTGCATCTTTGCCTCTGGTTGCGTTCCCGGCCCCTGAAGGGACGGTCGCAACTCGACGCGCCGTCCCTTCAGGCCGCTTTGTGGAAGGGAGTCAACTGACTCCCGGTGTCTGATCAGTACGAGACGGCTGTTCCGCCCGTAGTCAGGTATTCAACCACTTTTGCTCCTCCGACAATGACAGCATTGTCGATCAATTTGGTTTCATCGAGCGCGCGCTTCTTGAAGCAGGGTGAGCACACCCAGATCGTG
>CAYJKM010000012.1:0-24602 GCA_964370805.1 uncultured Alphaproteobacteria bacterium
GCGAAATCGTGCCGCTGCTGGTTTACATTGATCTGGCCGCCGAGGACGCGCTGGAGCTGCTCACGCGTCCGGATCAGAAATTTTCATTGCCCGACAGCCTGCACGAAACGTATCTCGGCACCGGGCTCAGCGGCGACATCTACGGACACACCGGCCGCAGCCGGCGCGTGCGCATCGGTAATTACGATCTGTACGACATCCGCACGGCCTTCGCTCCCGCAGAGATTCGCTCCAAGCAGGAAGGCGCGGACGGCATTCTTGGCAGCAGCTTTCTCCGCCACTTCAACATCATTTTCGACTACCCACACGACTGCCTTTTCATCAAGCCCAACAATACGTTTGAGTTGCCGTTTGATTGATCCCTTTCTGTTCTCCCGCAACTAATGGAGGCCCTCAAATGAAGCCTGCCGTGCTGATTGCTGTTCTGTTCCTGTCCCTCGTTGCTTTGGGTCACCTGCTGCGACTCATCTTTCAGGTGCCTGTCACCGTCGGCACCTTAGTAATCCCTATGTGGTTCAGCATCCTTGGATTTCTCGGTCCGGGTGCCCTCGCGGCTTGGCTCTGCTATGAGCAAAGGCGATAGCCAATCGCGCCCCCTTTGATGTTTAAGTTTTTAGTTTTTGCTTTTTAGTTTTTAGTTTTCTTTGGAGCCTCCCATGTCCGACGTTTATCTTCACCAAACCAAGAAAGTCGTCACGTCCTGTGGCGGCTCGGTGTACGGCCTCGCCTTTGTCGGTGCGTTGATCTACTACCTCCAGCAAGCCACCGGCTTCTGGAACGGCGTGCTCGGCGTGATCAAAGCGATCCTCTGGCCCGCCTTCCTGATCTACAACCTGTTAGAGTTTCTCAAGATGTAACGAGTTACCCCCAAATCTGTGACTTGGGGATTAGTGGGTTCTTCCTTCGGTCTTCGCATCTTCGCTTCTTCGTATCTTCGCTTCTTCGTATCTTCGCTTCTTCGTATCTTCGTTTCTTCGTATCTTCGCTTCTGTCTTCCTTCATCGCTCATCGCTTATGAATTTACTTCCTTCCCTCCTCTGGTCGCAGCTCGCTGCGGCCACCGATATGCTTGAAAATGCCATCGTCGCGTGTCCTAATGATGTCTGGAGCGATTCGCCCGTAGTCACCGACAAGTCCTGGTACGAATTCTGGTACCTCGCCTCGCATACCCTGTTCTGGCTCGATTACTACGTGACTGAGGTGCCACAGGAATTTGCTCCGCCGCAGCCGTTTGGATTGGAGGAACTGGATCCCGCCGGCGTTCTGCCGCCGCGCGTATACAGCAAACAGGAATTGCTGGATTATCTGAACTATTGCCGCGCCCGCTGTCACCGTTGGCGCTCCGTTTTGACGGACGACTCGGTGATGAACCGGCGCTATGTCTCCGCCCGGATGGACTTCTGCCTCGCCGAGCTGCTGATCCACATTACTCGCCACACGCAGCATCATGCCGCCCAGCTCAACCTCTTGCTTCGCCAGCGCATCGACTCGGCCCCTCGCTGGGTCTTTCGCGGCAAGCTGCTGCCCGCCGAGTGACGCTGTCCCTCTTGCCACCAGATCCAAGTCCCTGTATTGCCGCGCCTTCGCAACCTACCTTTTTGTCTAGTAGTCTTCCCGCTTGACATTCGCTCTTTCTGAGCCTAAATTAGACGTGTCAGTTCTCACGCGAATCCCCGCGGTCCCGGCCAGTCAAGCCTCCGCGTCCTCGTCCGATGAAACCGTCAGCACCTCCCCACCGCAAGCCCGGTTCTCCTTCCCCTCCGCCTCGCTCCAAAGCTCGCGCGCATCCCGCGCATCCTGAAGTTCACTGGATTCACTCCACACGCGTGCATCTCGTGCTGTTCAGCATGCTGCTCGTCGCGACGCCGCTCGTCATGCTGCGAAATTTCTTGCAGCAGGGAATCTCCAAACTCTCCAATCTTAAGCTCCCGGTCTTCGGCTTCGAGCTGCCGCTGGTGCTTTCGCTGGTTGTTGTCGCTGCGGTCACGCTGTTGATCGTCTACCGCAAGCAGCTTGGAGTACGGCATCTCATCGCAGCGGGCGTCGCCGTGCTGATGATTGCGCTTGGGCAGCAGGTCACGGATTACTACTCCGACCATCGCTTCTACGACTTGCAGCAGAACTGGCATTACATCGCTTACGGCATGTTCGCGTTCATGATGTACCGCGACCTCGCTCCCCGCGGCACTCCGCTGCCCCGGATCTTTCTGATCACGTTTTGCTGCGCACTCCTCTATTCCATGTTCGACGAGGCCTTCCAGAAATACATCAACACGCGCGTCTTTGATATCAGCGATATTGCCAAAGACGCTTACGGTTCTGTGGCCGGAATGGTCGTGCTGACCTTGAGCGGAGCGCATCGTCACACTCTCGCGGCCGACCGCCGCCTCCGTCATGCCAGGCTGATTGAGTATCTCCGTCATCCGTTCTCCACGCTGCTGATCATCTTCAGCTTCACATTCCTGCTGTTGATGTTCGGCTCACTGCTCAGTGACGATCCGTACTTCCTGACCGCTCTGCTGATCTCGCTGGGAACGCTGGTGTTTCTGTGGCTGGCGTTTCATCTCACGCAGTTCCGTGTCCCACGCATTATTCTGCTGGTCGTGTTCGCGGCCGCCATTGCCACACAAGGATATTTCCTGAATCGGTACTGGGGCAGCGGCATTATGTCCAATCGTTATGGCCTCACCGTTTATAACGGCGTTCCCATTCCGTTCTTTGACGTGATGATCTTCCCGGACGGCGGGTTCCGGCTCGTGGACAAGAAACACGAATTCAATTTCCGCGACCGGACGTTTCTGCTGAAACAGAAGACCGACATCCTGCTCATTTCCAGCGGCGCATTGGGCAAGGGCTGCAATGGATTTTCCAGCAAGGCCCCCAGCCAGTTTGCGTTCAATCCGTTCACGCTGCGCGGCACGCACGTCATCATCCTCGACAACAAGCGTGCCTGTGATACCTTCAATCGATTAAAACGAGACCACAAAAACGTCCTCTTCATCCTCCACAACACCTGCTGATCAGGTAAAGCCAAGCGCTCCGCAACGATTCTCCCGGCGCCGCACTGTGGCCATCTGGGCACTGGTCGCGCTCTGGGGATGCCTGATGTCGTTTGCTGCCGTCTCGATCTACAATCCGGTCTGGCTGCAAGAGGTTTCCCGCCCCGGCCGAAATGTCGAAGCCCGCGACTTCCGCGAACACGGCGACAACAAGCTGCGCGAGCGTAATTACCGACTCGCGATCTCGCAATTTCAGCGCGCAGTTCAGATCAAGCCGGACTACTCGGAAGCTATGCTGCATATGGGCCTCGCCTATTCAATGCTCGGTGACTTGACGCAGGCCGAACAATGGATGCGCAAAGCGCTTGCTCAATCGAAGTCCGATGCCCCCCTCATTCAGTTCCAGCTTGCCGAATTGCTCTCCAAAGCTCAGCGATACGAGGAAGCTGCGCGGCACTATCGCGCCGCCATTAATGCCGGATTTGCCACGCCCGAGGCCTACGCCCGCCTCGCCTTCGCTTACTCCGCTTCCGAACGCTGGGCCGAAGCGCGGCCGATCTACGAAACCGCCTTGCTGAATTATCGCGATGTCGCGCAAAGTTACCGGAGCATGCTGATCACGACTCTCACTTCTGCCGATGCCGATAGCAGCTCCAAAACTGCCGCACAAACCGCTTTAGAGCGAGGCATCCGGGATCAGGATATTGCTCCTTACGACCTCGATCTGATTCGCGTGCTCCAAAATACGGACCCGGACATTTCGCGCTCATGTCACGATCTCGGCGTTGCCTGCCTTCATCTTGGTGATACCACACGTGCCCTGGAGCTATTCCAGGAATCGCTGCAAATCTGGCCCGCCAACACGCAAGCTCAGAACAACTTGACCGCCCTTCGCGGCATGATCCGCTCAAGAACGACCTCTCCAACCGCCAAGTAGCGGCCCTGCCTCTCTATAAGCCGGATATCTTGATTCGCACCTGTCCGGTCCCACGAAGCATCAGAGTAAATAAATTTATTACAATAGTTTATGGAAGAGGCGCGGGGAGCGGGATCTTCTTCAATTGATTTGACGTTAAACGATTGCTTTGCCTTCCTCATCTTAATCACCCCACAAGGAGCTTCATGGCTGAAAAGAAGATCATTGCAATCGTTGGCGCCACCGGCGCACAAGGCGGCTCGCTGGCGCAGGCAATTCTGAACGACCCGACTCATGAGTTTGCTGTCCGCGCCATTACCAGGAAGCCCGACTCGGATAAGGCGAAAGCATTAGCCGCTGCCGGAGCCGACGTCGTCAGCGCCGATCTCGCTGACGCGAACAGCCTCACCAAAGCCTTTGCGGGCGCGTACGGAGCGTTCTGCGTCACGAACTACTGGGAGCTGTTCGATCCCGAAAAGGAAATGGCGCAGGCCAGGAACATGGCCACGGCGGCGAAGAATGCCGGTCTCAAACATGTGATCTGGTCCACACTCGAAGACACGCGCAAGTTCATCCCGCTGAGCGACAATCGTATGCCCACGCTCATGGGCAAATTCAAAGTTCCTCATTTTGACGGCAAAGGCGAAGCCGACGCTTACTTTAAGGACGCCGGCGTCCCGACTACGTACTTCATGCTGGCATTCTATTGGGAAAACATGATCTACTTTGGCGCCGGCCCGCAGAAGGGTCCCGACGGCAAGTACTACATCTCATATCCGATGGGTGATAAGAAGATGGCCGGCATCGCACGGGAGGATATCGGCCCTTGCGCGCTGAGTATCTTCAAGCAGCCGGGGGAATTCATCGGCAAGACTGTCGGCATGGCCGGCGACGAGTTGACGATCGCGCAGATGGCCGCAACGCTCAGCAAAGTGCTGGGAAAGGAAATCCTGTACAATAGCGTAACCGCCGACACGTATCGTGGCTTCGGCTTCCCCGGTGCAGATGACATGGGCAACATGTTTCAATTCTATCACGACTTCGAAGACTACCTGCATGAAGCGCGCAGCGTCGCGCTTACTCGCCGCTTGCATCCGCAGGTTCAAAACTTTGAGCAGTGGGCGCGAAAGTACGCCGCCCAGATTCCGCTGGGTTGATCGTTCTCATGGAGCAAGCAGAGATCCTCACGACCCGCATTCCATCGCCATTAGGCGTTCTCATCGCCGCCGCCGTGAATGACGAACTCTGCGCGCTCGAGTTCTCCGACCGCGATCTGCTCTCAACGGAACTCGAAGAAATCCGCTCAACCCTGAACGGCACTATTGTGGAAGGCGAGTGCATCCTGTTTGCGCGGCTTCGCAATCAGCTTGACGAGTACTTCACCGGGAAACGTCAGACGTTCGATCTCCCTATCCGCTTGGTCGGTTCCGACTTTCAGCAATCGGTATGGCGCGCGCTGCTCGAGATTCCCTACGGAACGACCCGCTCCTATAAAGAACAGGCGCAGTGGCTCGGGCGACCGGATGCCGTACGCGCCGTCGCTCATGCCAACGGTCAGAATCGAATCGCGATTGTTGTTCCCTGTCACCGCGTGATTGGTAGCGACGGGAGCCTCATCGGATACGGTGGTGGCCTTGATCGCAAGCGCTGGCTGCTGAATCTTGAGTCCGCTGCCAGCTCGTCTTCGCAGCAACGACTGTTCGACGCAGCCACGTCCTGAGCGACTGAGATTTGTCTCTCTATAGAAAAAGAAACCGAGGCCAATGGCCTCGGTTTCTCCATGTAATGTGAGACGGGCTATGCTTTAGCGCCTAACGGCAGGATTGTGCGGCCATAGACTTCGTTCAGGACTTGCGCCAGTCCCGCGTAAATCGCCGCGTGACCGCAGATGATTCCTTCGATTCCGGCAATCCGGATAATGGTCGGATTGTTCACCGCATTTCCCCACGCAAGCAGGAAGAACAAAACGGCGAGCGAGAAAAAGATCACCTGCAGCGCGCGACTAAGCCGCAGCGTGCCGATAAACATGACCAGCGTAAACACTCCCCAACCAAACAAGTAGAATGCCAACGCTTTAGGCTCAGTTGGCTGGGCAATCCCCATCTCCGGCATCACGACCAGGCCCACAAGCGAAAGCCAGAATAATCCGTACGACGTAAAGGCCGTTAAGCCAAAGGTGTTGTTCTTCTTCCATTCCATGACTCCGGCAATGACCTGCGCCAGACCGCCATAGAATAGTCCCATTCCAAGAATCATCGATCCGAGTCCGTAGAATCCCACATTGTGCAGATTCAACAGTACGGTCGTGACGCCGAATCCCAATAATCCAAGCGGCGCCGGATTTGCCAAAGGCTGCTTCAGTTCAACAGTTGTTGCTGTGTCCATCAAAGGTGCTTTCCGTTAAGTGCTTTTCCTGATTAACAGGGGTGATGTAGAGCGTCCGGTTGTCTTCTAATCCACTTTGCAGCCCGCTCCGTCTGCCGGTTTTGTGCCGCTCAAGATCTTCGTCGTGTCCGCCGGACTCCACTCACCCACCGCTTCTGAGTGGATTTTGACCGGCCCGCGTCCCGTCCATTTTTCCTGATAGTTGTAATTCCAGTCAAGATACTCTGACGCGCCGCCGCCTGCGGTGGTAATCAAGAACTGGTTGCCGACCGCTCCAATCGAGGCCGCAACATCGCACGGCTTTTCGCGGTCGCCGCCTTGCGGATCAACATGCACCCAGCCATAGTTGGGCAAGTACACTTGACTCCAGCGGTGAAAAACTTCATCGCTGGATGCGTCGTCGCCGCGGATGACGACCGCACCCACGTAGCGTGCCGGAATACCGGCCGCACGGCACATGGAAATGAACAGGAACGTATATTCGCTGCAGGAACCGTTGCCCCGCTTCAACACCTGCGGTGCAACGTTCCAGCCGCCCGAGAGCTCATAGGTCAGGTGCTCGCGGACGTAGCGATGGATGCCGCGCATCATCCAGTATGGATTGGTCTCACTGCCGACTGCAACGCGCACGGCTTCGCGGATTCCGCTGTCCGTGATTCGATACTTGTCTTCATCCACCAGATACAGCTTGCGGACGTCAGCGGGAATCTCGCGGAGCGTGCCGACCTTGTGCGGATAGATGAGCACGCGCGCCTCACTTAGTTCCGCGGTGGTCTGCATGACCACGCGCCTTCGCTCGGCAAGCGGCAATTCGGTCATGGTAAAGTGCGCCACCGGCTGCGACCAGCGATCTTCAATGATCTCGAACGGCTCGGGTGTGAATCGTACTTCGCTCTTGAGTTTCTGATTGGGCAATTCCCCGGGTACGGCAATGAACACATCAAGCGTCGGCACGCCGCCGGGCCCATAGTTGCGGAATTCATGGGTAAGCTGCAGGTCCATTGTGTGCGTTTTGGCAAGCTTGAGCGGATTGCCGTCATCAATCACCAGCGAGTACACGCAGTCATCCTGATAGTCTGCGCACCACAAGACCGTGTCATTCGTGGCCAATCCTCGCGCATACTTGCCGGGCGCGTCGACTCCGAAAACTGTCTCCCCGTGTGTCGGGTCGAATAAATAGATCTTGTCATCCCGTCGATCCGCACACCACAAGTAGCCGTTCCAGCAAGTCAGTCCGGTGGCGGCATCCGACGGCGCACGATAGCTCACAATTGTCGTGCCGTCTTCGGTTGAGATTTGGCAGAGCAAGTCGTCAGTGCCGTCGCATAGCCAAAGATATTTGCCGTCCCAGGCCAAACCCTCCGGTGCACGCGTAGGGGCTTCGAGGCTGCGCCGCGTGATGCCGGTGGCGACGTCAATCTGACAGATCCGTTTCTCCTCGCCGTCAATGCACCAGAGATAGGCTCCGTCCCATGCCATTCCCAAGGGCACAAAGCCCGGTGCCGGAAGCGTCTTGATCACGTTTCCGGTGGCAGGTTCCACGGCGTAAAGCGTATCTGTTAATCGATCGGCAATCCACAGGTAAATACCATCGAAGGCCAGTCCGGTCGGCGCACGGAATGGAGTGGCGACGGATGAGACAATATCACCGGGCGCACCTCTGGCCAAAGGTGCAAGGGCCGCGCTGAGCACAAGCGCGGCCAACAGAGGTTTCATACAGTGTTTCATGGAACCTGAATTCCCAGGAAGGATGATCTAATTACGGCCGTACCGCCGTCACAGCATAAAAGTACGCTGACTCGGGACTGTCAACAATCCCAATATCTGTAAAAGAGGTGTCAACAGTTGCTGCGACAAAATTGATCGCGGAAATCTCGATATCAGACGTTGTATCGCGATAGACGCAGTAGCTGTCTGCATCTGCCACTGATCGCCACGATAAGTGGATGTTCGGCGGCTGTGCGCGGATAACCAACTCTTGCGGACTCGGCGGCAAACCATAAAACCAAACCGCGCGACTGTGACCCAAATTATTGGCCTCCGGGAGTCCGTTGCAGATGTATTCGACTCCGTTCGCCCCCGGCACGTCAATGTTGACCGTCGCCGAGTTGCAGTACGCGCCGCAATTCAACGTATCATACTGCAGTTTAATGCTGCCGTTGTCGAAGAGGATTGCCTCGAATGAGTACCGGTGATCTTGAGCCGGATCCGGATAGTGCCAGACGTTCTTCCACTCAATCACAACGTAGTCGCCAAAATCGCGATACTTGATCCGCGAGGTGCCCTCTTCACAGTCGGCTTCCTGTTGAGCAACGAGATCATCCCAATAGACATTGATCGTCGGCTGAGCTGCATCGATTGTCGAGCACCGGTTTAGCCAGGCTCCGTCTTCACTCTCAAACGTAAGCTTGCCGTTGACGCAGACAAACGCTGAGGCATATGTTGCGCCGTAGAACGGAAATGAAAACGACCATCCGATCAATCCAACATCATCGTCGCCCGACGGCCCGAACTGCGCGAGCGGATCGCCGCATAACTCAACCCATGCGAATGTCGCGGTGTCACCATTCTGATTATCCACCCAGCGATATCCAAAGCCGTCCGGCCCGCCGCTCTCATCTAACGCTCTCACTTTCTCGCCGTCAGAAATGCGGAACAGCACGTCTTCCATCAGTGCCTTATCTTCCGGCGAAGCCGTTCGCGTCACTTGCCAACGAGCGTATGCGGCTTGCGCCTGCTGCTCACGGTCGCTCGCCTGAGTGACCAGCGTACATGCTAAAATTGCCAGACTCACGATCAGCCAACTTCTCATAGAACCTCCAAGGTAGTTAGCCGGAATCGTGGGTCGCCCGGCATTTCCAATAATATACACACTCATCCGACTTTCTCCAAGAGTGCGCCGGCCATTGCGTGTGCTTCGTTTCTTGAAGGAGTGCCGATTATGGACTTAGAAAGGTGATCAAAATACTACAGTTTTGGTCAGAATATACTCGTTAATCGAAATGACTCAGACCCTTTGACTTTCCACCCTCCGCGGCGTATCTTGTGCTATTCTGTTTTCCATCCGGATGCTCTCACTATGAAATACTTTGTTCTTGCGGTTTTGTTGTCATGTTCGGCGTGTTCCTGGGGCAATCCTGCCCTGGTGCTGGTTGACCGTGACGACTCAAAGTTCCTGCCCGCTGAGGCGACCGTTGTGCGCGATCTTGGGCCTCGCCTCTTTGTAGCCGCCGAGCTGTCGGGTCTAACCGCGGCAGGAATTCCATTTCAGATCATCGACTCCGAATACAGTCCCAACCAATACCTTCTGGTGCGCGGCCCAAGTCAGGCTGCAGCAAGAGGACTGCCGGTGCTTTGGCAGGACGAGGCTGGGGCACTCCTGCGCCTGAGCAACGCGCCGGGCGAGGCAACATACTGGCGCAGCGGCGGTGAGGAGCTGCTGGAGCAGTCGCCGCCGACCGTGCGCGAGTCCCGGCCTCCCGCCCATCTTGACGATCCTGTGCTTGACCAATGGCTCACCGAGCTGGCTGCAGACGTGAACGCCGATTCTCTCTTCGGCTACGTCAGCACGCTTGCATCCTACAATCGTTACACGCGCTGGACGTCCAACGACAATGCCGCCGCGTGGATTCGCGACAAACTACTGAGCTACGGACTCGATTCCGTTTACTACCATGCCTTCACGGCCTCCGGCACGGGCTGGTCGCGCACGGCCAACAATGTGATCGGAGTACTCGTGGGCTCGGTCTATCCGGATTCAATTGTGATGATCGGCGGACACATGGATGCCACTTCTCAGAATCCGTCGCAAGGCGCACCCGGCGCGGATGATAACGCGACCGGCACGGCCGGAGTCATCGAAGCGGCACGCCTGCTCTCGCCCTACCAGTTCTCGCACACACTGATGTTCGTCGCCTTCAACGGCGAAGAGCAGGGACTGCAAGGGAGTGACGCCTTGGCCCAGCAAATGGCAGCCGCCGACCGCGCCCTTGTTGGTCTGCTTAACATGGATATGATCGGCTACTATGATCCCGCCGGTGACGATCTGTGGTTAGAGGGTTTTTATACCGGAACGAATTCCATCTGGTTGACCGACGTGCTTTGGGATAACTGTCTGCAATTCACCGATCTGTCTCCCTACCTCTACCCCGGTAACGGTTGGGGCAGCGATCACGCCAGCTTTCATGATGCGGGCTTCGCGGCCGTACTGACGATTGAAAACGAATACGACTCATACCCCTGCTATCATCAGCTCTGCGACCTGCCGAATCAGGTCACGGCGACCTTTCTGCGCAAAATGGCTCTGGTCAACATTATCTCCGGAGCAGAGCTGGCCCTCCCGTTGGGAACAGGGAGCATTTCAGGAACGGTGTCGCTCGAAGGCACACAAGATTTCTCTGATGTGTTGATTCGCGTTGTTGATGGCAGTGTGTCAACTCTGAGTCAGGCGAACGGCTCGTACTTGCTGCCAAACCTGCTCTCCGGCAGTTATGATCTCGCATTTTCCCGCACCGGCTGGATCAGCGACACCTTGACGTCGATTGTTGTGCTCGATAATCAAGAGACAACCGGGCAGAATATCCTGCTCAGCGCTGCAACTCCCGGCTCGGTCTCAGGAACGGTTGCGCTTTCCGGTGGCGGCGGAGTTGTCACCGATGCAATTGTCTATGTCGATGCAATGGTCACATTGCCGAGTGCGAATGGCGCCTACACACTCGAACCCATTTTTGCCGGAGATCATGTGATCACGGCCGCGCTTGACGATTATGCGCTTGCGTCCACGATCGTCAACCTCGCCGATGGGCAGGACTTGACCGGCGTAAATCTCACGCTCTTCCCGCAATGGGACTTCGAAGCGTCAAATTACGGGCTGAACAACAACAATTCCGGGTGGGCATGGGGCACGGACGCGGTTGCCGGATCGCATTCGCCTACTCACGTGTGGGGGACGGTGCTGGGCGCAAATTACATCAACTGCGGCAACTACCGTCTCGATATGCCGCCGGTTTCACTTGCGCAGCTCGATTCCGCGCGACTGACGATCTGGCACTGGTACGACATTGAACCGTCCGGCCCGACCGTGGATTATGACGGAGCCAATGTGAAAGTCGCCCCGTTCGGAACGGAAGCCTGGGAGGTCGTTCAACCGGATGGCGGCTACCCGCAAGGCGCAGGTTTCACCTGCAATCCTATTCAGAATGAACCGGCTTACAACGGCACGAGTGGCGGCTGGCTGCAGGCGACCTTCGACTTGAATGTGTACCTCGGCCAGACCATTACGGTTCGATTTCATTTGGGAACGGATCAGGGCGTCACCCGCCGCGGCTGGTATCTCGATGACATCGCTCTGATTGGATGGCACAGCGTCGAGCCGTCGGCACCGGAAGCCGTGAACAACCTGACCGTTTACCCGTGGGGTGATTCGATCCGGTTGCGCTGGTCACCGTCGCAAGGGGCAACCGGCTACCGGATCTATCGCGGCGAGTCCTGCGATCAACCGGTAGAGACCATGACTTTGTTAGCCGAACAACCCGGCACGATCTACGTTGATGACGGGGCGTCCGGCCTGATGAAGGCGTTTTATGTGATTGTGGCCGTCAATTAGTCGCAAAATTGATGGTCTCAGCTTGACTTTCTTCTAAATCCTGCTCTTATTAGCGGCATGTCCGCTCCCGCCCGTTTCTCTGTCCGGGCTGCCGCATCTCTCCTCGCCGGGCCGGTTCTCGGGATCGTCGTGCTGTTCCTGATGCCGGGCGATCCTTCGCTGTCGCTGGCTGCACGCACGGCCGCACTCGCTGCCTGGATGGCGGTCTGGTGGGTGACGGAGGTGGTCCCGCTGGCCGTGACCTCGCTGCTGCCGCTGGCACTCTTCCCCCTGCTTGGAATCCTCAAGGCGAACGACGTTGCCGGTCTCTACATGAACGACGTCGTGTTCCTCTTCGTGGGCGGTTTTCTGGTCGCGCTCGCCATGGAGAAGTGGGACTTGCATCGCCGCATTGCGCTTCATACGATCCTGCTCATTGGCGGAGGTACTCGCCGCACGTTGCTCGGATTCATGGCGGCTACGGCATTTATTTCCATGTGGACGTCGAATACGGCCACAGCGATGATGATGGTTCCGATTGCCTCCGCCGTGCTTGTTCATTATGATCGTGTGCTTGAAGAGAAAAGCGCGCTGCGATTGGCCGTTGCGCTTTTGCTGGGCGTCGCCTATGCGGCGTCGATCGGCGGCATGGCCACGTTGGTGGGAACGCCGCCAAATCTGATTTTCGCCCGCATGTTTGCGATTCAGTTTCCCAACGGGCCGGAAATCTCGTTTGCCACCTGGATGTTCTTTGCTGCGCCGCTGTCCGTTGTACTTCTGCTCGCGGCGTGGATCATGCTCGTGCTTATGTATATTCCGCGGCGCCAGAATACCGGCGGGACTCAGGCGATGTTCCGCGATGCTCTGCGCGAACTCGGCCCGATCCGGCGTGAGGAACTGATTGTAGCCGTCACGTTTGTGCTGATGGTGCTGCTCTGGATGACTCGCGAGACGCTGAACTTCGGAGCCTTTAGCATGCCGGGGTGGTCGCACCTGCTGCCCGAACCGTCGTTTGTCGGAGATGGAACGGTGGCAATCACATTGGCGACTCTGCTCTTTGTCATCCCCGCGCGCGACGCCAGCCGCCGGATTCTCGATTGGGAAACATCGCGCCGGCTGCCTTGGAGCATCGTTTTGTTGTTCGGCGGAGGTTTCGCGCTGGCCGGAGCCATTGCATCCAGCGGGCTGGATGACTGGATCGGTCTGCAGCTTCAGGGGTTTGCGGGAATGCCGCTCTTCCTGACGATTGTGCTCGTGTGCGCGGTCGTGATCGCGCTCAGTGAACTCGCATCCAACACGGCGACGGCTCAAATGGCGCTGCCGATACTGGCCGCGGCGGCAGTTGGTCTTGGACAAAATCCGCTTTACTTCATGGTGCCGGCCACGCTGGCGGCATCGTGCGGCTTCATGATGCCGGTCGCGACTCCCCCCAACTCCATTGTCTTTGCCAGCGGCAGGATTCGCATCGCACAGATGGCACGCTCCGGCTTCCTTCTGAACATTGTTTCGCTGCTCGTCATTTCTGTCTGACTATTCTTGGCCGGTCCAACTATCTTTGGCGGCTCACCCTCTGCGCTTCCTGACTGGGCTGTCTCCTCAACCCCTCCTCAACCATGAACGTCGTACGCATCACTGAAGGGCAAGCCTATCAGCCCGAACCCGGTTGGAAGCGCGTCAGCCTCGCCGGAAGCACGGAGATCTCCGTTGAATATTTCGAGAAACCCGCGGGGCACACGTCGCCCCTCCATCAGCACACTCAGGAACAAGTCTCGATCGTGATCGCGGGGCGCTTGAAAGCGGTTAACGCCAGTGGCGAGGAGGCCATTCTCGGACCCGGTGATTCCGTGTGGTTCGGCCCGGACGAACCGCATCGTCTCGAAAATCCTGATTTGGAACGTGCCGTAGCCGTAGACATCTTCGTCCCCGCACGCGATTTCAATTTCTGGCTGCACAAACGGTGAGCCATGCAGGACGAGCACGAGCCGATAGAGTTTCCAATTGACGGCACGCTCGATCTGCATACGTTTCACCCGCGCGACGTCAAAGACCTCGTGCCGGAATATTTGAATGCCTGCCGTGAACGCGGCATTCTCAGCGTCCGCATTATCCACGGCAAGGGTACGGGTACGCTGAGGCAGATCGTACATTCCGCTTTGGATCGGCTGCCCTACGTCATTTCGTATCACCTCGCGCCGGATGCATCACATTGGGGCGCAACCGTCGTGGAATTGACACCGCTTGAAAACGAACAACCGTAAGTCTTTCACATAAACTTCACGCCTATGAACACAGCTTCCGCCGCCGGCGCTGCGAAGCGCCCCCGCTCCAAGTTTCCCCAGAGCTTCTGGGTGGCTAACACGATGGAGATTTTCGAGCGCCTCGCGTGGTACGGCTTCTTTGCCGTCTCGTCGCTCTACATTACGGGCTCGCGTGCTGAGGGTGCACTCGGCTTCACGTCCGAGCAGCGTGGCATGCTGCAAGGCATCATTCCTTTTATTCTCTACTTGCTGCCGGTGGTGTTCGGTGCGCTTGGTGACCGTTTCGGCTACAAGAAGACGTTTATCGTCGCTTACTCATGCCTTGTCCCTGCGTATTACCTGCTGGGGCAATTCAACACGTTCGGGACATTCTTCATGGCGTTCCTGTTCGTGGCAGTGGGCGCGGCGATCTTCAAGCCGGTGGTCGTGGGAACGGTGGCTCGCACCACGGATGAGACCAACTCGTCCATGGGCTTTGGCATTTTCTACATGATGGTGAACGTCGGCGGATTCGTCGGGCCGGTCGTCGCAGGAATTGTGCGCGTCAAATACGGCTGGGATTGGGTATTCGTCGCTTCGGCCTTTTGGATTGCCTGCAACTTCATCTGGCTGCTCTTCTTCTACAAGGAACCAACCACCGAAGCGGCCAGCGGGCAAAAACGATCGATCAAACAGGTGCTCTCCGGGATTGTGGAAGTGCTCGGCAACGGCCGGTTCTTCATCATGGTGTTCGGTATTCTCGCCCTGCTCGCCGTGTCCGGTAAGACCATATCCTGGACACTGATGGGGCTGATTACGGGCGGCTGGGTGCTGCTAAACGTGCTGGTTGATATTCCACTCCGCGCGAGAGAAAAAGCGGGCGCGGTGGTCAAAGGCTTGTCGGCGCCAATGAAGCTCGGCAATTGGAAGTTCGCGCTCTACCTGCTCATTCTCTCCGGCTTTTGGACCTCGTTCAATCAGATTTTCCTCACGATGCCGGAGTACATCCGCGACTTCGTCGAGACGCGCGACATGGTGAATACCGCGCGGGCCTGGGTCGGCGAGGACTTTGCACGCGGATTGGCCGCCGTGAACGAAGACTTGCTGGCGAAAGAGATCGCAGGGTTTGTCGCAATCGCACCGAGTCCCTCTCAGCCCAAAAGCATACAGTACCCCGGCGCTGCCAACACAAGCTTCACTTCAGAACAAGTTTCAGAGTTTCGACGAGTGCTGTTCGACTTTAAGGTGCGTGTTCCCGACACAGCAATTGCACGCTCACTTCCGCAAGTCTCGAGGCTTGATACCGTCAGGCAAAACTACTTCATTGATTCAACTGCTGTCAAGGCTCTCGCCCACGACTGGGCCGAGAAATACCGCCAGGTCAACCCCGAGTACATCATCAACATTGATGCGGGGGCGATCGTGCTGTTTCAAGTCTTGGTCTCGTACATCATCGGATTTTATCCCCCGCTTTCTGTGATGGTCATTGGAATCATCGTTGCCGCGGTGGGAATTGGCATGAGCGCGTGGCTGTTTACCGGGTGGCTGATCATGCTCTCGATTACGATCTTTGCATTTGGAGAGATGATTGCGTCACCCAAGAGCCAAGAGTATGTGGGTCGCATTGCTCCACAACAGAAAGTCGCCATGTATATGGGCTTCTACTTCTGGACCGTGGCGCTGGGCAACATCTTCGGCGGGCGTTTGTCCGGTGAGCTCTACGGCTCGTTGGCCCGGGACGCGGGACGACCGGACATCATGTGGATGATCTTCGGCGGGATCGGCCTGCTCACAGCCGTCGTGCTCGTGCTCTATGACCGGCTCGTGATTGGCAAAGGCAAGATGGAGTGAGCAAACTCTTCGTCGCTGGATTCCCGGACGATGGAGTACTACTCTGACCGATTGAACGCCGACCGGTTGCGCCGCTGTTACGAAATCGCGCCGCCGCGCATCACGCAATACCTCGAAGCCGAAATCGCTCATGTCCTGGCGAGAATCCCGGACGGAGCGCGCGTGCTCGAGCTTGGCTGCGGCTATGGACGTGTGCTCGGCGAATTGCTGAAGCGGGCAAGCGGCGTTTTCGGGATAGATACGTCACTTGCCAGTCTGCAACTTGCGAAAGCGGCGCTTGACCAGCACGCTCGTTGCCGCTTGCTGCAAATGAATGCCGCGAGTCTGGGATTTCGAGACCACTGCTTTGATGCGGTTGTTTGCATTCAAAACGGAATCTCGGCCTTTCACATCGACCGGCGTGCACTCATCCGTGAAGCCGTCCGCGTGACCAGGCTGGGCGGATGCGCGCTGTTTTCCAGCTACGCGGATTCGTTTTGGGACGAGCGTTTGCATTGGTTCCAGCTGCAGGCCGAAGCAGGTCTGGTCGGCGAATTCGATTCCGCGCAGACCAGGCCGGGAACGATTGCCTGCAAGGACGGCTTCACGGCAACGACGGTCAATGCCAGCGAATTTGCGTCACTGGCAGTTTCGCTTGGCTTGCATGCAACCGTTTCCGAAGTGGACCAATCGAGCGTCTTCTGCGAGATTTCCGTCTGATACGTTTGTAATTAGCCGATCAAAAAACACCAGTCGCGGCTGGTGTTTTGTTTTGCTCAGAAAATGGCTGCGCCTACTCATCGCTCCATGCTTCAAACTCGCCGCGTAGGTGTTCTTCCGTGAAGTGTTCGTCATTCCAACCGAAAAAGATGACTTTCGTCGGTCTGGGCGAGAACGAATATTGATCATAGACCTGCCGCCAAGTCCGGCTCTGCTCTTTGCCTTCCATGTACACGCCGATCACCCACGGCCTCCCTTTCAGCTTCTGCACCTGTGTTGACAAAATTGAGGAATCTGCTGTTTCATCCCAGACGATTAGTTCAATGGGAGTCGTCGCTGGCAGGTAGTCCAGTGCATCTTCAAAGCCGCCGCCACGCGCGCTGCAAGCCCGCGAGTATTTGCCTTCCCGATAGAACATGTCGCCAAATGCCAGACCGGATCGCGTGAAGTATCTGGCTTGAATGTCAGCCCAGCGAGCGAGCTCTGCGGCAAAGCCCGCGCCCGCACTCGGAAATACCTGTTGAAATGACCAATCGTGACCGCCGTTCCCCCATTCGTCACTCCAATTCAGCGTGGCGGCAACACTCTTGTGTCGGCCAAACTCCCGCGCGAGGAATGAACAATGCTTGTCAATGATCAGCCGACGCAAGCTGTCATTCTCGAACCGCGCACTGCGGCTCCACGTGAATCCCTGGGACGGCACTCCCAAGTAGTCATACCAGCCCTCACGGGCTTGTGTACCATCTTTTCGCCGCACAGACTTCGACAGCGGAGCTGTTTCCGTAATACTGTCGACATGGATATTGGAACCACCCTTCTCATTGCGGAAGAGCAGCAGCCAATGCTCCGTGTCATCAAGTGCCGGACATTCAATCCGGCTGCTCCCGGGCTGCACCGTGACTCGCACGACATTTGCAGCCTGATTCTCCACCTTGTCCGGGTCGCGCATCCAGATCATTTGCACGGGATCACCCGCGACGGAAAGGCTGACTGTGTAAAGACGTGAAAATTCTGCCCGGACACGAACGTAGGCGCGCGGATCCTGCTCGCTAAGCGTAACGTCAGTTGGCTCGAACTCCGCGTGCACGGCCGAGTCGCTCATCACCTTAAGCGGAATCGCGACCGGATCGCCGTAGTCACACTTGCTTGATACTTGCGACACCAGCCAGGCGCTGATTCCTGCCGAGTCGCAAATGCTTAATAGCCGATGCTGCTCGGCAATCAAATCGGCTTCCCGCGGCCAACTGGTGAACGGTATTTGCTTGCTCCACTGGTCAAAGATCACCCCATCCGCACCGGCCGCAATGGCCGCGCGCAGCTTGGTCTCAATCTGCGCGTCCGAGTTGATGCGGCCGGGGAAGCATACGATCTTCTCGAACCCAAAAGCGCCGCGAAGGCTCAAAAGGATCAACAGTGAGCAGAGAATTCTCATCTCAATTAGTCAACGACTACGCTTGCTTTGTGGGAGCTTGCTCGAGAATCCGGGCCACGGCGTTTCGCCCAACCGAGTGATAGCGATCCTTGAATTCCGCGAACAGCTCTTTGGCCCACGCTCTGGTCTCGGGATTCTGATGCAGCGCGCGGTAGAGCGGGCGAAGAAATTTGCCGCGCCCGACCACCCCAAGGAAGTCGCGAATGGCCGGAAACGCCTTGCGATACGTGTTAGCGGCGGCAATCGCAAACCATGGCACCAAAATCTCACTGTTGTGCGAGTGCTCAATGTCAAACATCCGCTCGATCGCGGCCAAGTCTTCAGGAGACTGCCGTACGGCCAATTCATCCAGAAAAAGCGTCTTCTGATCGACAGTCCATTTCGCAATGATGCTGACGAGGTCGCGTCTGCCGGCAGCCCATTGCTGTTGAGCTTCGCGTACCTCGTCAATCAGGTGTGACGAAAATGCAGCGGCGTCACCGGGCAAGCCGGGCGTGTGAATCCAGGCGTCGAAGTTAACGCTATGCCGCGCCTGCGGCAACTTTAAGTCGAGGTACTCGACAAATTGCTCAGTGAAGAGCGACTTGAAAGCAAAGTCATGAATGTAGGATTGAATGAACCGGTCAAACGTCTCCCTTCCCACGGCGCGCTCGACAGCGGTCAGAAAAAGAAAACCCTTCTCATAAGGAACGACGGAAAAGACCTCATCCGGGTCGATGCCTTCCTGTTCGGTCTTGAGCTTCGTGTAGGGCGACGTTGCTCCGCCGAACACTTCAAAGGCTTTCATCAAGCTGGTGCGGCCGTTCGCGGCCTGCAGATTGGCCAACTCCGTGCCGTACAAGCGCTCCAGAATCCGCCGTTCCGCATACACGGTCCAACCTTCATTCAACCAGAAATCCTCCCACGTCGCATTCGTGACCAGATTCCCGGTCCACGAGTGGGCAAGCTCGTGCGCAACGACGCTGACCAGAGACCGGTCTCCGGCGATCACCGTAGGGGTGAGATACGTGAGCGTGGGATTCTCCATGCCGCCGTAAGGAAAGGAGGGCGGCATCACGAGCAAATTGAATTCGTCCCAAATGTACTTGCCGAAAAGGCTCTCCGCTCCTTCGATCATGCGGTCCACGTCGGCGAATTCCCACGCGGCTTGCTTCACGGTTTCCGGTTCCGCAAATACTCGAGAGCGCTTGCCAATTGGCTCAGACGTAATGTTCCCGGCAGCAAGCGCAAACAGGTACGACGGAATCGGATGACGCATGTCGAACTCGAAGACCGTTTCATTGCCGTCGTGGCGCGTGCCGCGCGCGAGCGCCGCCATTACCGCCGACAAGTCGCGCGGTACATGGAGCTTCGCCGCGTATGTGAACCGCACCCCGGGCGAATCCTGACAGGCGAACACACTGCGCGCAAGAATCGCCTGACATTGGCTGAACATGAACGGATGATGCTTCCCGGCCGTCTGTTCCGCGTCCAGCCATTGCAGTGCTGCGGCTTGCGGTGACGTTTCGTATTGAATTCGCAGACGCGTGAGCCCGTTCGTCCCTTGCACGGTGAGCACTTGACCAAGAAACGTCGCGTCGCCAAGCCTCCACGTCAACGCTTTGCCGTCCGAAGCGGCAATGTTTCTCATGGTCAATTCACGCGTATCAAGCTGAAGGTCTTCCCCGAGCGCCCGGTCGAACTGGTACTCCGCCGTGCCATGAATGATCTTCTTCGTGAAATCAACATGCAAATCGAAGTCAATGTGCTTGATCCTCGGTTTGTCAGGACTCCAGCACGAGTGTGGATCACGCAGCGCCATAATGCCCCTCATTGGTTTAATCCGTTGTACAAAAATACGCAATTTGCTGATTCAAATCAACCGGAAATGAAAGCAGGCAGCCTGTGGCTGCCTGTTCCCTACGAACCCGATCGTAACTCAGGGCCGCTTGGCCAACAGCCATTCGACCCACGCCTCCACACCGGCCCCGGTTTTTGCGGAAACCGGGATAATCTCCAGCCGCCCGTTGATGGTCCGAATGCTCTTCCTGAACTTCTCCAGGTCCACGTCAAGATAGGGCAACAAATCGAGCTTGTTCAGGAGGCAAACATGGCACTCCCGGAACATGAGCGGATACTTCAGCGGTTTCTCCTCGCCCTCCGGAAGCGAGAGCACAACCACTTTGAGATCTTCGCCCAGATAGAATTCGGCCGGACAGACGAGGTTGCCGATGTTTTCGATGAACAGCATGTCGATGGAATCGAGCTTAAGATATTGCAGGGCGCCCTTGACAAGATGCGAGCCGACGTGGCAATCGCCGCCGAAGGGCTCCGTGTTTGCCTGTACAATGGGAATGCCAAGCGGTGCCAGACGCTCGCTGTCCAGCGTGGACGTGATGTCGCCTTCAATCACGGCGCACCTAACGTTGCGCTGTTGAAGCAATGAGATCGTGCGCTGCAGCAGCGTCGTCTTGCCGGCGCCCGGAGAACTCATCAAATTCACAACAAACACGCCGTGATCATGAAACGCGATTCGGTTTTCGAGCGCAATTGCATTCGACTCGCTGAGCACGTCGCGAACGACGGGTATCTCCACGTTAGGCTTCTTCCTTCACTGTAATGCTCTGCAGGACGATGCCCCGCCCCGCAAGAATACTCACATCAACACTCTCACAGGTCGGACAGATAAAAACCGGCTCGGCAATTGAAAAACGCGCCTCGCATTGATTGCATTGACACTGCACCTGTTCTGCGGCAATCTCCAACTGCGCGTTCGGCAAGTCGTGCTGCGCCTTGATTGCATCAAAGAGGAACTGCAGCGACTCCGGCACAACCGCATCGAGTTGTCCAACCCGCACGTGAATGCCGCTCACGTTTGCCCTGTTAACATCGTCGGGCAGGGCCTTCCGCGCGGCCTTCAGAATGCACTCTGCGATGTACAGTTCATGCATGTGTCGCCTCAGCAGATCCGCGGCAGCAGTTCGCCGATCGGACGATGCAAACGGCGAATCCCGCCGGAAATCGTCCGCAAGCGTACATGCCCCGCTCCCTCAGCAGTCACGACCCCGATTTGGACGGCATTGATTCCAAGCGGGTGCTGATTGAGCAAACGAACAATGTGACCGGCAGCGGTTGCCTGGCACACGAGCACGATCTTGCCCTCATTGGCAAGGTGCAGAGGATCGAAGCCCAGCAGCTCACACACGGCCGTTACGTCACGGCGCACCGGAATGCTCGGCTCTTCGATCAAGACGCCGTAGGACATATTCTCGACGAACTCCGACATCACGGCAGCAACGCCGCCGCGCGTAGCATCCCGCATCCATTTTACTCCGTTGCTCTCGTTGAGCACAGACCTGATCAGACCATGAAGTGTTGCACAGTCGCTTTGGATGTCGGCTTCGAAGCTGAGCTGATTTCTGGCTGAGAGGACGGCAATGCCGTGTTCGCCGACGGTGCCGGAAATGAGAATCGCGTCCCCCGGAACGATTGGCTCGCTGCAGAGCCCATGCCCAAGCGGGTAAATGCCAATGCCGGACGTATTAATAAAGAGCTGATCGCACTCGCCGCGCGGCACAACCTTGGTATCTCCGGTCACGATGTCCACTTCAGCTAAGCGCGCCTCGTTGGCCATCGAGGCAACGATGCGCTCGAGCCGGTCGAACTTCAGTCCCTCTTCGAGTATGAAGCCCGCGGAGAGACAGAGCGGACGGGCGCCCATCACCACCAGGTCATTCACGGTACCGCAAACCGCCAGTTTGCCGATGTCACCCCCGGCAAATTCAATCGGCTTCACCACATAAGAATCTGTGGTGAACGCAATCCGTTCTCCCGGCAGAGTGAGCACCGCTGCGTCGGAGAGCGACCTCAGGCACGGATTGTCGAAGTGACGCGCAAACAAGTCACGCACGAGTCTTCGCATCGCCATTCCGCCGGCGCCATGGCTGAGTGTGATCGTCGAATCGCTCATACGTCCGCGTATTGAAAGACAGCGGCACAGGCACCCTCCGAGGATACCATGCACGCCCCGCGCGGAGTCTCCGGAGTGCAGGCCAATCCGAACAGAGCGCAATCGGCAGGGTGGATCAGTCCGCGCAAGACGTCACCGCAACGGCAGCCAACGTCGCGCGGCGTCCTTTTCAGACTTGGCACCATCGTCGCGGCGTCCCAAGCAGAGTACTCGCGGCGGAGGCGCAGCCCGCTCCCCCGAATCAATCCGAGTCCGCGCCATTCGCTGTCACAGGGCTCGAACAGTTGCTCTATCAACCGTTGAGCGTCCGGGTTGCCCTCATATCGGACGGAGCGCGCATATTGAACCATAACTTCAGACCGGCGATCTGCAATTTGCTCGGCGATGAGCAGAATGGAGTGAAGCAGATCGGACGGCTCAAAACCCGAAACGGCGCATGGCATGCCGAACTCGCGCGCGATAAACTCGAATTCTGCCACACCGGTTACGGTAATGACGTGGCCGGGCAAAATCAGCCCATCCACGCTCACCTGAGGGTCACTGAGCAGGACGCGCAGCGCTTGCGGCATCATCTTTAAAGCGGAGTATGCGCGAAAATTCGTCAGCTTCTCCTTCACGGCCTGCGACAAAGCGGCGGTAATCGTGCAGGCCGTCGTCTCAAAACCGATCGCCAGTAGGATCATCGTCTTTCCCGGCTCTTTTCGCGCCCACTCGACAGCTTCCATTGGCGAATAGAGTACGCGCACATCCGCTCCTTGTGCGCGGGCATCAGCAAGTGAGCCGTTCGTTCCGGGAACACGGATGAGATCCCCGAATGACGCAAGGGTTACGTCATCTCGTTGTGCCAACGCAAGGCAGCCGTCAATGTAGTGATCATCTGTCACGCAGACCGGACAGCCCGGCCCCGATAACAACTCGATTTCCGGTGGCAGCAGATCCGGCAACGCAAACCTGTGAATGGCGGCCGTATGCCCGCCGCAGACCTCCATGATCCGCACGTGCCGTGGAAGTCGAAGGGCACTCAACTTCGTCACGAAATGCTGAAGCAAATCCGGGTTGCGTTGCGGAACAGGACTCACTCGTCTTGCTCCTTCAATTGCCGTAGCAATGCCAGCGTCTGACCGGCGTCATTTTCATCAACAATCGATAGTGCGAAACCCGCATGGACGATAACGTAGTCCCCCGGTCTCGCCTCGGGTGTCAACGTGAGCATCACGCGTGTGCGGACTCCGTCAATCTCACCGACGCCATGGTCTTCAGTTAGCTCGACAAGTTTCATGGGAACTGCAAGGCACATCAGGCGATCTCCTGCATGTTGGCTATGCATGCCTGTCCCAATGCGATACCGCCGTCATTGGTCGGCACATGCTGATGCGAAACCACGCGCAATCCTCTCTGCGCGATGAGTTGCTCGCACCGGGTCAACAGAAACGAGTTTTGAAAACACCCCCCACTGAGCGCGACCGTCTGCAGGCCACGGTCATTGGCAATTCTGATGCAAAGTTTGGCCCACGCCTGCGCAAACCCCTCATGAAAGCGATAGGCCATCACTCCAATTTTCTCACCATGAGTGATGTCAGCTAACAATTCATGCAGCATGCTGCGTGGAGAAAGCACAATGCAGCCGTCATATTCGCCAACGTCAAATCGATAACCGCTCCCATCATCGGACTCGACCCTCCACTCCAACTCCATTGCCGCCTGTCCCTCGTACTGGCTGCGGGTTCCATAGAAGAGGAGCGCGGCCACGGCATCGAACAGGCGCCCGGCACTCGATGTTTTGGGATAATGAGCATCCATCATCGGCCTTGCGAGCAGGGTTTTCAATTGTTGCTCGCCCACAGCCTTCGCCGCCTGCTCAAGGAACGGCAATGTCAGGGACCACAACTCATCGCCGAGGCACTCGTCAAGCCACGCCAGCGCCATTCGCCACGGCTGTTTCTCCGCCAGTTCGCCTCCGGGCATCGCCGCATACTCGAGATGTGCAACCCGCTCGAATGACCTGTAGTCGCCGACGAGCACTTCACCGCCCCAGACTGTGTCGTCCGGGCCGAAGCCGGCTCCGTCGAGGCACAGACCGATACATAGTTCGGCCACCCCGTTTTCCGCCATGCAAGCGGCCAAGTGCGCGTGATGATGTTGCACTCGCACGAGCGGAATCTCCCGCCCCCTGCACCACTCTTCAGCGACACGCGTCGTGGCATAATCCGGGTGCATGTCACACGCGGCACGACCGATGTCAGCGCCAAAGAGCTTTAGAAAGTGATCAAGCGAGCGGGAATGCTCAAGAAGTGCGCGTTCGCTGTCCAAATCACCCAGATGCTGAGAGAGAAGCACCGTCTCGCCGCGTCCAATCGCAAACGTATTCTTCAGTTGAGCGCCAAAGGCCAGCACCGGCACGTTGAAACTCATCGGCACGCGCACCGGCTCGGGCACAAATCCACGAGCCCGCCGCCACACCCGCGGTGATTCATGAACAACCCTGACAATCGAGTCATCGGCGAAGCTGTGAATCTTGCGATTGTGCACCAGCGCAGCATCTGCCACGTC
>CAYJKM010000012.1:24612-36113 GCA_964370805.1 uncultured Alphaproteobacteria bacterium
CTCAATTCACCAAGCGCGTCTGCCACTCGATATGCAATCGGCTCTTCGGCAAAGTTCGCGCTGGTCATCACCAGCGGACCGTCGACTTCATTCAACAGTAGAACATGCAGCGGCGAATAAGGCAGCATGCAGCCAAGGTACGGATTCGACGGAGCCACGCATTCCACTACCCGACAAGCCGGGCATTTCCTGAGTATCACAATGGGCGCCCGCGCGGAGGTTAGCAGAGTTGCCTCCAATTCGGTGACGTCACAGCAACCTTCAATCGCACTCACGGACGGGAACATCAGCGCGAGCGGTTTGTCCTCGCGTTGCTTTCGCCGGCGTAGTTCCCGCACGGCAGCCTCATGGTGCGCATCCACAGCTAAGTGGAAGCCGCCGATCCCCTGCAGTAACAGAATTCCCCCTGCCCTTAGCGCAGCTGCTGCCGACGTGATGGCATCGTCCGTCCTGCGCTCGTACCAGCCATCTGCAGTGTTCTCCAGCCACCGGAGTTGCGGCCCGCAGGCTGAACAGGCGACCGGCTGAGCATGAAATCTCCTATCCAACGGATTATCATACTCGACACGACACTCCGGGCACATCTCAAACTCGTCCATCGTTGTAAATGGACGGTCATAGGGCAAATCGTGAATGATCGTAAAGCGCGGGCCGCAGTTCGTGCAGTTGATGAACGGGTAGCGATAACGCCGGTCATTGGGATCCAGCAACTCGCGGCGGCAATCTTCGCACAACGCGAGATCCGCAGGAACATCAGAAATCCGTCTGGCGCGTGTGTCACTCTTTTGGATCGCGAACCGCGTAAACTCGACCAGCGGCAGCGACTGAACGTGAATGGACAGGATGCGCGCCGCCACCGGAGCACTGTCGTTCAAGGCCGACAGAAAATCGCAGAGCTGATCCGGCAGTCCTTCCGCGTGAATCTCTACGCCCGCGCTCGTATTGCAGACCGTACCTTGAATATCGAACTGCTTTGCCAGCCGATGCACGAACGGTCGGAAGCCCACTCCCTGCACTGTACCTGACACATGGATCAGCAAGTGCTCTTTTTCCGCAAAAAAAACGGGCGGAGGTTCTGGAGCAATTGAGGTCGGAAGATATGTAGAATCAGCTTTCATGCTCGCGTATCATAGACCCAAAAGTGTGATTGCGCAACCGCACGCCGCAACGGTGGCACCGGCCAACGCATGGCGGTACGTTTGCATCGCGTGCCCGGGGACGAGTGACAAGCCGCGCAGGAATCCGTACACCAGAATCAACATTGTGCCAATGGTTGCGCAACTGAAGATGATCAATACCCCCAACAGTAAGACAGCGTTGGCCGTAATCGCCGGGTACATCAGCACCGGGATCAACGGTTCACACGGTCCAAACACGAAGATTGTGAATAGAAGCCACGGCGTGAGATTTGTGTCCTCAGCATGACTGTGACGGTGAACCCGTTTGTGCAACGCATGTCGAATTCCCCACGTCATGTACACAAGCCCGAATCCCAGCAGCAACCAGCCGGCGAGATCGCCGCGCACCGCCTCGAGCGCTTCCAGTTTCAGGACGTGGACGCCGAAGGTCAGCCCAAACAGCCCGAGCACAACCGAGCTTGACACATGGCCGAGACCTGAGATCAACGTGATCAAAAGCGCCTTCCGAGTTGTCCACGATCGCGCCTTTGCCATCGCCACGAACGGTACGTAATGATCTGGGCCAAGCACGGTATGCACGACCCCGATTACAGCCGCTGTCGTCAAGAGAACGTTGGATTCCGCCGTCATTCCTTACTGCTTTCGACCGGGACTATACGCAAATTCGCGTGCAACCATGGACGCCGGCACCGGATAAACCCCGGCCCCTCCGCACACTGGGCACGGATTCTTGTCCACTTGACGCACTTCGATCAAGCCCGTCCCTTGACATGCGTAGCACGGACGACCAAGCATATCGCAACCGCGGCCATTGCAGTACATGCAGCGATGCTCGTGATCCGGTGTGATGCAGCGGTTGTCCACCCAACCTCGGCCGCTGCACTCCGGACAGGTCTTGGGCTTGTCGCCCGGCTTAACAGACGCTTGCTTCTCGGTCTTCTGCATCTGCGTACTCCTCTCCCTTACCCGCCAGCCACTCTTGAATCATGGACAGTGCCCGCTCGACCGCTCCGGCAACACTTGGCGTCAATTCCTCGGACAGAGTCTCCACATTCACCGCTCCAACCGCCAGTACATCTACCTGCAGCGGCATGGCATAACCCAACTTTCTTCCCAATTCCAGTGCTGTCGGCAGACTCATCTGATGGCTGTTGATCAAGTGATTCGCCGGCGTTAAAATGCCCGCCGGAAATAGCCGCAGTTCGCCCGGCTTCAGGCTGTCGGAACAAATCGTGTCCACCACTAAGACCCGCTTGCGATCCGTGAGCAGATCCAGCAAGGCAAACCCGGCGAGCGGCGCAAACAGCACGTCCGCCGAACCGGTTACCCGCGCGATCTTGCTAAGTCGCTTTGCCACAACCGGACCGAAACCGTCATCACTCAGAATCTCGTTGCCGAGACACAGGATCAAGTCAGGCTTCAACAATTTCGTCTCGTGGATTGAATCGTCTCGCCACTCTCCGCATCATGCACAATGATCTCCAGCGGCATCTCGCCGGGAAGCGTGTGTGTCGCACAGCCGAAGCAAGGGTCGTAAGCCCGAAACGCCATCTCGATCCGGTTCAACATCCCGTCCGTGATCTGCACGCCCTTCCTTATCAATCCTTCTGCAGCCCGTTGAATGGACATCGTGATTGCGGCGTTATTATTCGTCGTGCCGACAATCAGATTGGCTTCTGTGATGATGCCCTGCTTGTCCGTCTTATAGTGATGCGTGAGCGTTCCCCGCGGCGCTTCCACGATGCCTATGCCCTCACCAACAATTCCTGTCGGAATGTTGTGAATCTTGTCCGACGTGATTTCGTCATCTTTGGCCATCATCAGCGTCGCTTCGCAGGCATAGACGAGTTCAACCACGCGCGCCCAATGCGTCGCCAGCGTGGCATGAACCGGGGTCTTGCCGCTCTTGTCGCCCGTCAGCGTTTGATAGAAGCGCTCATACTCCGCCTGTGCGAGCGGCGTCGCCATGCCGTCTGAGACATTAAGCCGCGAGAGTGGCGTCGCCTTGTACACGCCGGAGTCCACGCCGTCCACGAACCCCTTCCATCCGACCTTCTTCAAGTACGGATATTTGAGGTAGCTGAAGGTTTCAACATGCTCGGCGACATATTCGAGGTAGTCTTTCGGCTCGTACTCCGCATGTTTCTTGCCGTCCGGGTCCACCACCCGCACCTTGCCGTCGTAGAAATTAACTTTGCCATTAACGTCTACGAGACCCATACTGTAGGTCTTATGAGCGTAAGCATCCGAGAGGATCAAGTCCACATAGGCTTTGTTCGCCAGCACGATGTCATTGAGAACCTGAATCGTGAACTTGCCGAACTCGACCATCTCCGCTCCGAGCTTGATCATCTCCTGCTGCTCGTCCTTGGTCACGCGCTTGGACATACCGCCCGGAATGGCAGTGACTGGGTGCACCTTTTTTCCGCCGATGATTTCGATGATCCGTTGCCCAGCCGCCCGCTGTCGAATGACTTTCTTGCCGGCCTCAATGCCGACTTTCGCAATCACGCCAAGGATATTCCGCTCTGCCGGAGGAGCATCCGGACCGCAGACGAAATCCGGTCCACCCAGCGCATAGAAGTGCGTCGCATGGTCGCCGGCATAGAACGCATTATAGACGAGATTGCGCAGCTTGATGGCCGCAGGTGGAGGCGTCACGCCATACACGGCATCCGCTGCCTTAGCGGCTGCCATGTGGTGAGCATCCGGGCAGACGCCGCAGATCCGCGTCGTGATCCGCGCCATCTCTTCTACCGGTCGCCCCTGGCAAAACTTCTCAAAGCCGCGCAACTCCGGAACCTGAAAATAGCAGCTCGATAACTCGCCGTCATCTTTTACGAACAGGTGAATCTTGCCATGCCCTTCGAGCCGCGTAATCGGATCAATGACAATCGTTTTCATGCTTGTACCCTCCTGAGCAGCGAATCGGCAAGCGAGAAGCGGTAGAAGGTGCCCAGCGGATCGGCAATCTGCTTCAGAATCTCCTCCACTTCATCCGGGTCGGTCGAGTCCACAACGCTGGCGATCGCCGAGGCCATTTTCGCGCCTTGATCCCGCACATTGCTGGGCTTCCCATAACACCCACGGCAAGGCATTCCGGCAGTTGGACACTTCGCACTGCAGCCTGCACGTGTGGCCGGGCCGCAGCAAACGATCCCCTGCTCCATCAGACAGAGATCCGGATCTACAATGATCTCAAAGGGCCGCACGAATTTGGTGATCTTCTTGACGTTGCGCTGGCGCTTGCACTCGTCGCAGCAGGATTTATCCGTCGCGCCGAGCACGGTTCCCTTGGGCGGCAGCGGCTTACCGTTCTTGAGAATGTCTATCACCGCTTCCACCACGGCCGCGATCTGTTCTGACTGCGGCGGGCAGCCGGGAATGACGTAATCCACGTCCACAACCTGATCCAGCGTGCGCACTGTGTTCCAAAGCTTTGGAAGAGTAACTTCACCGTCATTCACTTTGGTTACGGGCTGCGGAAACACCTTTTCGGGATTGATCGTTGACGGTGACTGAACGTACGCGTAGTCCATAATCGCCTCGCGA
Organism: uncultured Alphaproteobacteria bacterium; assembly: GCA_964370805.1. Taxonomy (GTDB): domain Bacteria; phylum Electryoneota; class RPQS01; order RPQS01; family RPQS01; genus CAYJKM01. Next base: position 29,304 of record CAYJKM010000012.1, read on the forward strand.
TCATAGAAGTTCGCCATGCCCGGAATTCCACCGTCGGTCGCGCAAGCTCCGAAGGCGCAGAGGACAACAGACTTCCTGCGGAGCAATTGCGCGACGTGATAATTCTCACTGCTGCGTATGGCGCCGTTGAACAGCGTCAGCGTGATGGACTTGTCTTCCATCTTCTCGACGTCTGCATACTTGAAATCCATTGCGCACGGCCAGAACACCGGATCGAAGAAATCCGCCACGGCGAGAATTTTCTCTTCGATATCAAGAATGGCGATGTCGCATCCGCCGCAGGATGCCGCCCAATACACGGCTAATTTCGGTTTTGCCATAGTCACTCCTGCTGAGCTGCTTCAGCCATGGCCCCTGCGGCCTCCGGCTCGAAGGCCCACTCCCTCAGTTTCAGTGGCCCCAACGCGCGCACCTGCTCCGTGAATTCGCTCACAACTTGCTGAAAACGGTTTCCTTCCGAAGCCGACACCCATTCCAGACGCAAGCGCTTGGGGTCAATTCCCATTCCTGCGAGCAGGGTTTTGGTCAACGGGATGCGCCGCATGCACTTGTAGTTTCCTTCGACGTAGTGACAATCGCCCGGATGACAGCCGCAGACCATGACACCGTCCGCTCCGGCGCGAAAGGCATCAAGGATGAACGCCGGATCCACACGCCCGCTACACATGACGCGAATGGCCACCATATTGGGCGGATACTTCATGCGCGCCGTTCCAGCCAGGTCCGCACCGGTGTAGCTGCACCAGTTGCACAAGAAACCCAGGATTCGCGGTTCAAAGCTCATGCTAACATCCCCTCAATCTGTGCGTAGATCTGCTCGTCCGTAAACTGGCGCGCCACGATCGCACTGCTCGGACAGGCGGCCACGCACGTTCCACAAGCCTTGCACAGCGCGGAGTTGACAATGCTCATTTTCTTTGCTTCGTCGTAGCTGATGGCTTGATACGGACACAGACCATTGCAGATGCGGCAGCCGCTGCAAAACTCCTCCTGGATCACGGCGTACGCCGCGTCCATCAGCAGCTCGCCCTGCGCCATCAATTTCATCGCCTGCGCCGCGGCCGCGCCGCCTTGGGCAACGGTATCGGGTATGTCTTTCGGTCCTTGGCACACCCCGGCGATAAACACTCCGTCAGTTGTCGTCGAGACCGGGCCGAGTTTCGGATGCGCCTCGATGAACCAGCCGTCCGCACCCGTAGAGATGTTGAACTTGCGCGCCGTTTCCCCGGCATCGGCTCGCGCTTCCAGCGCGGTGCACAAAATCACCATGTCCACTGGAATTTCGCGGAACTTGCCGATCAACGTATCTTCGCACCGCACAAGCAAGCCGCCTTCATCGGCGCGTTTGTGTCTGGCCGAAATGACCTCGGCACCCTTGCCGCGAATCACATTTACGCCTTCGTCAAGGATGCGCTGATAGAACTCTTCGTAGCCTTTGCCGAAACTGCGCAGGTCAATGTAGAGCTGGTAGACTTCGGCGGACGTCTTCTCCTTGACCAGATGGGCGAACTTGAGCGCATACATGCAGCACACGCGGCTGCAATACTTATGATGATGCTCGTCACGGCTGCCGATGCAGTGCAATATGGCAATCGAACGCGGCTCTTGCCCATCTTCGAGCACAATCTTTCCGCCGGTGGGGCTGGCCGCATTGTTCATCTGCTCGAATTCAATGGCGCTGATCACATTCGGATATTTGCCATAGCCGAATTGCTTCATGGGAGTCGGATCGAAGTCCTGGAAGCCCGTCGCCATGATGACGGCGCCGACCTCAAATTCCTCGATCTCGTCCCGGTCTTTGAAGCTGATGCAGTCCTTCGGGCAGACCTGCATGCAGACCTGACAGCCGCCCGTCTTGGCGTGGATGCAGTAACGGGTATGAATGCGGGGCACGTTGGGCACGGCCTGCCGGAATGGAATCGTAATCGCCGCATTGGGACCCAGCGTCAATTCGCTGTGCAGGATGCGGCCTTCAATATCCGTCATCTTGATGTGCCCGGTCGGACAATAGCGCGCGCAGGCCCCGCACAGGATGCAGTCGTCGCTCTCGAGATGAAACGGAGTTGAGATCTCACGATCCACTCCGCGATTGCTGAACGCCAGCGCATGTGCCCCGACCACCTCATCGCAGATCCGGACGCACAGTCCGCACTTGATGCATGTATCTTGCCCGTATCCCCAGCGCGGCTCCACGACACCCAGCTTGTCCGCGAGCTTCTGCAAGACCGGCGTCGGACTGCACCGGCTGAGCAGCATTTCCAGATTGACCCGCCGCGCATTGATGACGCGCGGAGTCTCGGTGTAAACGTGGAGTCCCTCCCACACCGGATAGTTGCAGGCGGTGACGACTTTCGTCCAGCCTCGATCATCTCGGGCCTCCACGGCGCAGATCCGGCAAGCAGCATACGGAGGCATGTACGGGTAATAGCATAGCGTGGGGATGTCAATTCCCAACTGTTGGGCCGCCGCCAGTACGAAACTCCCTTCTTCGACCTGAACCGGCTGCCCGTCAACAGTGATCTTCACCAACTTGCTCATGCGTGCACCTCCGCCGCTTTGGCCGCCGGTCCCCGTTCCTTGAGCGGCTTCCAGCGCTCTCTGGCTCGGGACTGAATGGACTCACCGGCGCCGCGTTTGACTCGCTTGATGCTGTCGAACCGGCACACCTGGAAGCACGCTCCGCATTGAATGCACTTGTCCTGGAGAATGAAATGCAGCTCCTTCAGATGACCGACAATCGCTTCGCTCGGGCAGGGTTCGGAGCAGACATGACAACCTGTGCAGCTTTCGTCGATCGCATGCGAAACCAGCGCCTTACACACGCCGGCCGGACAACGCTTGTCGACGATGTGAGCCAGATATTCATGCCGGAAATAACGCAACGTCGAGAGGACTGGATTCGGCGCACTGCCGCCCAATTGACACAAGCTCGTGTCCATCATAACCTGCGAGATTTCCTCCAGCGTCTCAAGATCCTTGAGTTCGCCTTTGCCTTCGGTAATCCGGGTGAGAATGTTGAGCATCGTGCGCAACCCCTCCCGGCAGGGCGTGCACTTGCCGCAGCTTTCCTCCTGCAGGAAGTTAATGAAATACCGCGCGACGTCCACCATGCAGGAATCCTGATCCATGACGATCATGCCGCCCGACCCCATCATCGAGCCTGCTTTCGTAAGCTCATCGAAGTCAACAGGCAAGTCAAGTAGATTGATCGATTCGTCTTCGGCACGGATGTCGCCGTGCTCTACCAGACTGTCGTGAATATCCGGCTCGCCGGTCTCCACGATCAGAGTCCCCCCCGACGGGCCTCCTGTCTGTACGGCTTTGAATCGCTTCCCGCGCGGAACGCCCCCGCCGATATCGTAGAGGATCTCGCGCAGTGTGATGCCCATCGGCACTTCGACCAGTCCCGTGTTGTTCACCTTTCCGGTCAGCGCGAAGACCTTGGTTCCCTTCGAATTCTCGGTACCGATGCTCGCGTACCATTCCGCACCCTTCTCGATGATGACCGGCACGTTGGCCCACGTCTCCACGTTGTTGAGCACCGAGGGCTTCTCCCACAGGCCTGCCTCAACCGTGTGGATGTACTTCGCACGGGGTTCGCCAATCTTCCCTTCCAACGAGGCCATTAACGCCGTTGATTCCCCGCACACGAACGCTCCACCTCCGCGTGACACTTCAATGTCAAAGTCAAAGCCGGTGCCAAGAATGTTCTTGCCCAGCAAGCCATGCTCGCGAGCCTGTTCAATTGCGATGGCCAAGTTTCGCACGGCTAAGGGATACTCATTACGCACGTACACGAACCCTTCGTGGCTCCCGATCGCAAAGGCTCCAATTACCATGCCTTCAATCACGGAGTGCGGATTTCCTTCCAGCAGCGAGCGATCCATGAACGCGCCGGGATCGCCTTCATCTGCATTGCAGATTACATACTTCGGCTCCCCTTTGGCTTTACGGGCGGAAACCCACTTGCGAGCCGTCGCAAACCCCCCGCCGCCGCGTCCACGTAGCCCCGCCTTGCGAACTTCCTCAATGATTCCCTCAGGCTGCATCGACGTCAAGGCTTTGGCCATGGATTCGTAACCGCCCAAAACGATGAAGTCGTTGATGGACGTCGGATCCATGAAGTTGTTGCGCCCGAGCAGCAAACGCATCTGCTTCTTGTAGAACGGTATGTCCTTCTCATAGCGGATAACCTGCCGGGTCTGAGGATCCCGGTACAGCAGTTTGTTGACCAGCTTGCCGCCCTTGATCGTCTGATCCACAATCAGCGGCGCATCCACCGCCCGCACTTTCTGATAAAAGATGCCGTCCGGATAAATGACGACCAGCGGGCCGCGCTCACAAAATCCCGGACAACCGGTGATCTTCAGTTCGACTTCCGTCTCCAACTTACTGTCTCGCAGCGCAGTCTTCAGCGCCTCGACCAGATCCTTGCATCCGCACGCCAGGCAACCGGTGCCGCCGCAGACACTGATGATCGTGCCGCCGTGTTTGCGCCGCTTGAGGATGTCGTCCTTGAGATGCAGCAGGGCTTTGCTGGAAGTTAACCTTACCGTTCTCATGCAGTCACCTCCGCGTGACTCTCGCTCACCTTCTGCTGACGCAGCAACTCAAGAATCCTGTTCATTTCCGCAACCGTTACATTACCGTGAAATTCCTCATCCACCGTGACCAGCGGCCCCACCGCGCACGCGCCAAAACAGTTGACGGTTTCAAAGCTCAACTCACCGTCGCTCGTCGTGTCTCCCGGCTCAACCTTTAATTCCCGCTTCAGATGATCCACAATCACCGTCGCCTGCCGGACGTGACACGCTGTCCCTGTGCACACACAGATATGATGCCTTCCCTTGGGCTTCAGGCTGAAGGCTTTATAGAACGTCGCCACACCGTAAATCTGGGCGATCGGCAAGTTCATTTTCTGAGCTACGGAACGCAGCGCGTCGATCGGCAAATAATGATAATGCTTCTGGATGTCTTGCAAGACCATGATCAACGCGGTCGGTTTCGCCTGATAGTGATCCACGATCGTGCTGATCGCCTGCTCAAGGTCGTAGGCGGCTTTGCCGTTGTGTTTTCCGTTGTCCTGACTCATGCTTTCTCCTCCTTGACCGGTTTCCGCGACTGCTCAGGCAGCGGCTGCGCTGCCGTCAACACGGTCAAGTCATGCTCGGGTCCCAAGGCGCGCGGCCGCTTGGGCTTTAATCTGCGGCCTTCCTTGAACACGTTCCCGCCAAGGATCAGTGCGCGATCCAACGGCAGCGGCTGACTGGGACATGCTTCATAACACGCTCCGCAGCCGTTGCACAGGCTCGAATCGACGAAGCGTGCTTTCTTGCGCACCTTGATCTTGAAATTCCCCACATAGCCTTCAACATTTTCCACTTCCGCCCACGTCAGCATCCTGATGTTCGGATGCTGTGCCACGGCCACCATCTTGGGCGTGAGAATGCATGCTGCGCAATCAAGCGTCGGGAACGTCTTGTCGAATTTGGCCATGTGCCCGCCGATGGAATCTTCCTTTTCGACGAGAATCACCTCATAACCCGCGTCGGCCATTTGCAGAGCGGATTCGATCCCGGCGATACCGCCGCCGACTACCATCACGCGGCGCGTAATCTGCACCCGCCGCATGTCGAGCGGAACGTGGTACCTCACGCGCGCCAGAGCGCCGCGAATCACCGCGCGCGCTTTGCGGGTCGCCGCCTCAAAGTCGGTCGTGACCCAGCTTACCTGCTCGCGAATATTCACCATCTCGAACAGGTAGCGGTTGATTCCGCCCCGCTCGCACGCTTTGCGAAACGTCGGCTCATGCATGAGCGGACTGCACGCCGCCACCACCACCCGGTCGAGATTCTGTTCCTTGATGTCCTTGACGATCAGTTCCTGACCCGGCTCGGAACACATGAACTTGTAATGTCTCGAGACAGCTACGTCCGGGTAACTGGCAAACTCCTCGGCCAGCCGCGCGACGTCCACCATTTTGGAAATGTTGGTTCCGCAATGGCAAATGTATAGCCCGATCCGGCGCTTCGGGTGGCCGTTGCTTTGAATGTCCAACGCACTCATATCGCCTCCGCTCCTGCGCGAGCTTTCTCGTGCAGCTTGAGTCCGCGCGGCGGGACGATCAGATTATCGACCCCCAACTTGTGTGCGTCAATGCCCAGCGCCAACCCCAACAATTGAGTAAAGTAAAGCACCGGCATCTCATAGTGCGTTTGGAATCGGCGATTGATCTGAGGCTGATACGATTCGAGATTCATCTGGCACATTGGGCAGGCCGTCACGATGACGTCCGCTTCATACGCGAGCGCCGACTCCAGCAGGTCCTGATTCAAATCGAGTGCCACTTGCTCCGATGTCATCATCAGCATCCCGCCGCAGCAGCGCACTTTCCCCGGATAAGGAATCACTTCCGCGCCCAGAGCCGTGAACAACTTGTCCATAGTAACCGGATCGTCCAGATCGTCGAAGTGATAGACCGGCCGCACGATTTGACAGCCGTAATACGGCGCGACTTTGATTCCGTCCAGCCGGAACGGCGCCATTTCCGCAATCTTCTCTACCCCAAATTCATTGACCAGAATATCCAACGGATGCCGCACCTCCACCGGTTTGTCATAAGACAGCTTGGCGGCCTTCAGCGCCTCGTTAATCCGCTCCTTTGCGTAAGCGTCCCATTCGATGAAGCGGTTCGTCTTGCGCAAAATCGTGTAGCAGCTCGAGCACGGCGCACAAATCTCGCAGCCCATATTCTGAGCCAAAGCCAGATTGCGCGCACGCACCAGATCGACGCGCAGGGCCAGTTCGCTG
>CAYJKM010000013.1:0-32908 GCA_964370805.1 uncultured Alphaproteobacteria bacterium
GTACCGACTCAGATCCTCCATTTTGATCAGTTTTTGGCCGCTGACGTTAATGCCACGCAGAAAGGCCGCAAACCTGGCCACGGCTTAGCGCTTGGAGTATTGGAAGCGTTTGCGGGCGCCGGGCTGACCGTACTTCTTGCGCTCGCGCTCACGCGGATCGCGAGTCATCAGGTCGTTCTTGCGCAGAATGGAGCGCAGCTCTTCATTCATTGACGTCAGTGCGCGGGCGATGCCGAGCCGTAACGCGCCGGCCTGGCCGCTGAGTCCACCCCCCAGAACGCGGGCGCGGATGTCCACTTTGTCGAGCTGATCCGTCACTTTGAGTGGCTGCTCGATCTGCATCTGCAAAACACCGCGCTTGAAGTGGCCGATCAGATCGCGGCCGTTTACTTCCACTTTACCGGAACCGGGGACCATCCAGACGCGCGCAATCGCGGTCTTGCGGCGGCCCGTGGCGTAATAACGAGTTTGCTTCATGAAAACGATATGATCACTTAGAATTGAACTTCGACGGGCTGCTGAGCGTCGTGCGGATGCTGGGTGCCGACGTACACCTTGAGTTTGCGGAGCTGCGCGCGACCAAGCCGCGTGCGCGGCATCATGCCCTTCACGGCGCGTTCGATGATGCGTTCCGGATGCTTCTGCGACATGCGCTCGTACGACGTCCACGTGGCGCCGCCGGGATGCTGCGTGTGATGAAAATATTCCTTGGTACGAGCTTTGCCGCCCGTCACACGGACTTTTTCGGCATTGACCACGACGACGAAATCGCCTACATCAACGTGCGGCGTGTATTCCGGCTTGTTCTTGCCGCGCAGAATGCTGGCGATCTTGGTGGACAATCGGCCGAGAACCTGATTCTCGGCATTGACGACAACCCAATTCCGCTTCGTCTCCGCGGGTTTGGCGTGAAAGGTGGTATCCATCTGCTCTTTCTATCTTTTTAAAGCCTTTAAATTTAATCAAACAGGATCATATTGTCAAGCGTACTGTTAGACACTGCCCTGATCCGCACAGTCGAACATATCTATTTAATAATGTGATACTTAAGCTCTTTCTTTTGGTCGAAAGAGAGATTCGTCGAACCGACCGGAGTGGCTTCAAGATCAAGAAAGATCGACGGCACGCAGACTCTCGGCTGCCTCCTCGGGTGGAGTCGGGTTGATGTGAAAACCGGTCCCCCACTCGAATCCGGCCGCCTTGGCCAGTCGCGGAATGATCTCAATGTGCCAGTGGTAAACGTCCGTAACGTGAGGGAATTCCTGCACCGCCACGGCCCGAGAGTTCAGATTCGGAGCGCTATGGATGATGAAATTGTACGGTGGATTCTCCAGTGCACTTTTCAGCCGACGCAAGGTCTCTGACAGCACAGACGCCAGCGCTACGGTCTGCTGATCGGAGAGCTGAGTGAAGTCCGCCTGATGGTTCGTCGGCATCAGGAACAGTTCATACGGCGAGCGGCTGGCATATGGCGCAAATGCGGCAAATCCCTCGCGCTCCACAACGATCCGCGCTCGCGCTTCCTGCTCTTGTCGCAAGATATCGCAGAACAAACAGCGGTCGGTGCGGCGAAAGTGTTCGCGTGCGGAACTGAGCTCGGTCTCCAGCACATTGGGCAGAACCGGCAGCGCGATGATCTGTGAATGAGGATGGGCGAGCGTTGCTCCGGCGCTCTCGCCGTGATTGCGAAACGCCATCACATAGAGAAAGCGAGTATCGCGCATCAAGTCGCGCATGCGGTCACGGTAGGCGCGTAGCACGTCCACCAATTGCGAGACCGGCTGCTCGGCCAAGTGCTCATTGTGCAGCGGCGACTCGATCACGATTTCATGCGCGCCGATGCCGCGCATACGATCATAAATGCCGACGGCTGTGCGCTCCAGTTCGCCTTCGATTCCGACGGCGGGATATTTGTTGGGAACCACGCGCAGTTTCCAGTTCGGAGAATTGGGCGCACTGAAGCCATTGCGAATCGCAAAGATCTCGGGCGGAGTCTTGTCTTCATTGCCGGGGCAGAGCGGACAGAACTCGGGCGGCTGCTCGCTCACGTGCACGCTGTAGCCCGACGGCCGGGCGGCGCGCTGCGTAGCCACGATCACCCACTGCCGCTGAATCGGGTCATGACGGAGTTCAGACAACGTTAGGCTCCTTCACGATGAACTTAAGCCCATGTGTAGCCACGCGGGACGACGGTAACGCCACCGGGAGTCACGATGAAGCGGGAGCGATCCTGCTCCGGATTGACACCAATTTGAACGTCAGCGGGGATTCGCACCTGCGGACAGATGATGGCGCGGCGGATGATCGAGCGGCGCCCCACGTCTACGCCGTCCATCAAGATCGACTCGGCGACCTGCGCGCCCGTGTGAACGGTCACTTCAGGAGACAATACCGAACGTTCAACGCGACTGCCGGAAATGATACAACCGGCGCTGATTAACGAGTCCACGGCCGTTCCAACCAGAGACGGGTCCAAGGTGGAGTCCACGATCCGCGCCGGCGGACGGGGACTCATATGTGTGCGAATCGGCCACGCGCGATCGTACAGGTCAATCTGCGGCTCGGCCTTGACCAGATCCATGTTGGACTCAAAATATGAGTCGAGCGTGCCGATGTCGCGCCAATAACTCTGCCGGCCGCTTTGCTCATCGACAAATGGAAACGCAACCACCCGATCCCGCTTTTCAATCATATGCGGGATGATGCTGCGTCCGAAATCGCGCTTGGAATTGCGGTCCTTCGCGTCCCGGATCAACTCGCGCACGAGCTTGGGAGTCGAAAACACGTACACGCCCATACTGATGAAGCACGTGTCCGGGCGACCGGGAACGGTCGGGGGATGCTCCGGTTTCTCCCAGAAGGCCGTGACGCGCAGTTGATCATCGACAGCAATCACGCCCATGTCGCGCGCCGTGTCCGGATCGGTTTCGACAGCAGCGATCGTCAGCTCGGCCGCGTTGCGGACGTGATAGTCGAGCAGGCGCTGATAATCCAGTTTGTAGACATGATCGCCCGAGAGCACCAGCACGAAATCCGGTTTGTGCTCTTCGAGCAGCTGGATGTTTTGGAAGATCGAATCCGCGGTGCCGTGGTACCAGTCCTCGACGCTGCGATGCTGCGGCGGCAAAGCTTCGATGTACTCGTTCAACTCGCCGCGAAACAGCGAATTCCAGCCCAGCCGGATGTGCCGATTCATCGTCACATTCGAATACTGTGTGAGCAGGTAGATCTGCCGGAAGCCGCTGTTGAAGCAGTTCGACAGCGTGAAGTCAATCACTTTGTACGAACCGCCGAACGTCACGGCCGGCTTAGCAACATCCCGCGTGAGCGGATAGAGCCGTTCACCGCGGCCGCCGGCCATAATCATGGCCAGCGTTTTGGCAGGTGCGCTCATCAGACTTTCTTGTTCAGCACTTTGCGGACGGCCTGCTTCAGTTCGGTAGTATCGGAACTCTTGACGATATAGGCATCGGCCGGCCACGTCATGAAGTTGTCGCGATGCGAGGGAAACGCGGTGTTCAGAATCACGGGCTGGCGTTTATCCCGCGCCATGATCTTCTGCAGCAGGTCAATGCCTGACATTCCCGGCATCTGAATGTCCAGGACGATCACATCGTAGTTCTGTTTGTCCAGTTTGACCAGCACTTCATCGGCGTTCGCCGCCGTCTCCACGTCGTAACCTTCGTCTTCCAGCTCCATTTGATAGAGCGCGCGAAGGTTCTTTTCATCGTCCGCCACCAACAATCTGGGTTTCATGTGCGTCTCCATTCACATTCCAGGGAGAAATCAGCCGCTTTGACGGAGTGCGTGAGTGCGCCAATAGAAATGGCGTGCACTCCGGTTCGAGCATATTCTTCAAGGTTGGCGCGATTCACGCCCCCCGACATTTCCAGACTCACGTGTTTGCCGAAGCGCCGAACGGCTTCCGCCACTTGCTCCGGAGTGAAGTTGTCCAGCAGCATATGCCGCCAGCCCATGTTGACGGCCTCAGCCAGCGCATCCAGCGACGTCACTTCGATCTTGCCGTCAGCCAACATGGTTTCATAGGAACTCAGGTCGTGCCGCTTTAGTTCTTCCAGCTTAGTGCGAATGGCCGACAAGCCCCCGGAGATGCTGAGATGGTTGTCCTTGATCAGAAGCGCATCGGCAAGATTCGCGCGATACGCCTGACCGCCCCCGTGACGCACGGCGGCGAACTGCAGAGCCCGCAATCCCGGCAGCGTCTTGCGAGTGCACAGGATCTTCGTATTCCACGGCCGCGTCGCCTCGACAAACTCGCGCGTGTGAGTGGCGATCCCGGAAAGGTGCGAAAGGAAGTTTAACGCCGTGCGCTCGGCGCGCAAGATCGATTGAGCTCGCCCGGAAACTCGCAGCACCTGTTCGAGCGGTCGTAACGTCTCGCCATTCTGCCGCAGAACGTCAACGCGCAGCGTGCGATCCACTTCTTCAAACACAGCGGCGCAGGCTTCGATGCCGGACAGTACCACCGCTTCCCGGGCCTCGATCCAGCCGTCTCCATGGGCGACCGGGCTGACAAACAGGTCAGAAGTAAGATCCCGATTCCCGGACAGATCCTCCGCAAGGGCCGCACGGATCAGCGCGCGAAGTTCCATGCGTTATTCAACCTTCTTGAGTTGGGCAAACTTGACAGCGAGCAATTTTGATCCAATGCCTTCAAAGGCAACGCGAATTTTCATGTCGTCCGCATCGCCGGATTTTGCCGTCACCACACCGAGTCCGAATTCGGGATGCTGCACAAGGTCTCCGATCTTGTAAGGGAAAATCGGGTTTAAGGGCTTGCCGTTGCTAGATTTTGACGACCATGAATTCGGCAGGGGAGCACGATGCATGCGGCGGGACGGCTCATAACTTTGATCATCGCCGAACTCGCGCTCGTAATTCTTCGGCGGCAGAGTCCAGCCGCGGAGCTTGGCGGGTTCGATATCGCGCAGAAACCGGGACGGCTCCTGAAACTGCAATCCGCCATTGACGTAACGGGTCTGCGCGTACGTCAGATAGAGCCGCTCGCGCGCCCGCGTCACGCCGACATAGAAGAGCCGCCGTTCCTCTTCAATCTCCGCCGCTGAACCGAGGCTGCGTTGATGCGGGAGCACATTCTCCTCGATTCCCGAGATGAAGACGACGGGAAATTCCAATCCCTTGGCCGCGTGCAGCGTCATCAACGTCACTCGCTCTAACGAGCTGTCAAGATCATCCACATCGGAAACCAGCGCGATCTCGGAAAGGAAATCCGTCAAATCGTACTCGGGATGCTCGCGCTGCCGCTCGCGCGCCGCTTCGACGAGCTGCAGCAGATTGGAAACACGGTCTTCGGTCTCCGCTTCGCTTTCGTCACGATAGTGCTCACAGAGCCCGCTCGCATCGAGCACCGTCTGAACTTGATCGACCAACGCACGATCTTTGATCTTCGCGCGCAGATCCGCGAGCTGATCCACAAGCGCGTGGAGCTTGGCGCGCATCGCCTTCGGAAGATCCGCTACGTCATCAACGCGCCGGAGTGCGAACGCAAAGCTCTGATTCGCGTCGCGCATCATTGCTTCGAGACGCTCAACGGTGGTTGCACCGATTCCCTTGGGCGGAGTCTTAAAGTAGCGCCGCCACGACTGCTCATCTTCCGAGTTCACCATGAGTCGCAGATGAGCAAGCAGGTCTTTCACTTCCTTGCGTTCATAGAAGCGAATGCCGCCGATGACGGCATAGGGAATCGCCTGGCCGATCAGCACTTCCTCGAACTGCCGCGACATTGCATTGGTGCGAAACAGCACGGCACAATCGTTCCAGCGAAACTTCCCGGCCCGGACGAGATGATAAATCTCTCCGACGACTTCATGCGCTTCGTCCATGGCGCGCGAGAGCGTGCGCAGCGTGACCTTCTCCCCGCCCGTGGCGGCCGTCCAGAGCTTTTTCTCGTTGCGCACGCGGTTCTGGCCGATCAGATCATTGGCCACGTCGAGAATCGGCTGCGTCGAGCGATAGTTTTGCTCGAGGCGATAGACCTTAGTTTCGGGAAGATCATGCTGAACATCGAGCAGGATTTTCGCATCGGCCCCGCGCCAACCGTAGATAGATTGATCGTCGTCGCCGACGACGTAGAGCCTGTTCTGCGGTCTGGCGAGCGCGCGGGCCAGCTCATACTGAATGCGATTTGTGTCCTGAAACTCGTCAATCAGGATGTGCTCATAGCGCCGCTCAAGCCGCTCACGGACCTCCGGGCTTTTTTGCATTAATTCGAGCGGCAGACTGAGCAGATCATCGAAATCGACCGCCTGCGCGGCGCGCAGTCGCTCGTTATAGACAGGCAGCAAGTCTTCCGCATGGCGATGCATCGGATGACGTCCGGTCAGCGTGCCGCCATTCTTGAGCAGCGAAATCCAGGCACGCAGCACGGCCGGAGTCAGCTCATCTTTGGAGATGCGCCGCTCGGCGAGCAGTGAAGCTATCACTTGTTCGGAATCATCCGTGTCGTAGATCGTGAAGTTGCGCGACAAGCCGATCTGATCTCCGTACACGCGCAGCAAGCGGGCACAGAACGAGTGAAACGTCCCGGCCCACGGCAAGTCTTCCTTGCGACCCAGATAGGCATGCAGACGTTCCTGCAATTCGCGCGCGGCCTTGTTCGTGAACGTCATGATAATCACGGACTCAGGGCGGACATTCCGCTCACTCAGCAGATAAAAAGCACGGCCGGTGAGCACGCGCGTCTTTCCCGATCCGGCCCCGGCCAAGACGAGCACCGGGCCATCGGGAGCCGTAACGGCTTCCCGTTGGTCAGGATTCAGCGTATCGTAGAACTTGGCGAACGACGGGTTCAAGATAAGGCTCGCAGGGTCATGCTTCAGCCGGCAACGGCAGCGGAGTCGATGCGCGTGGAATCACCGTTCTGCGAATCGGAGCGCATAATTTCACGACGCAAGTGATCGAGTTTCTGTTTCGCGACAAGGTGATCATTCAAGTTCGAGGTGAAGGCGTGCGTTCCGTCACCCTGTGAGACGAAGAAGATGTAATTGGTGGAGGCCGGATTCAGCGCCGCATCGATCGAACGCAATCCTGGATTGTTAATAGCGCCCGGCGGCAAGCCGGGGTAGCGATACGTATTGTACCGACTGTCCACCTGCAAATCGCTGTAATAGAGTCGGGCCGGGCCTTTGCCAAGCGCATACGAAACGGTGGGGTCGGCCTGCAGCGGCATGTTTTTCTTCAGGCGATTATGATAGACGGATGAGATCAGCGGCGCTTCGCGTCCTTCCATCGTTTCCCATTCTACGATACTCGCCAGCGTGATCACATCGTTCATGCTCATCTTAACACGCTCCGCTTGCGCATCAAAGTCGGCGGGCAAGTGCATCTTGAAGTTCTCGACCATACGCACGATAAGGCGGCGCGGCTCCGCGCGCAGCGCAAAGGCGTACGTGTCCGGGAAGAGATAGCCTTCAAGCGAAGGCGCGTCCAGACCGAGCTGACGAATCAACAGGGAATCGCGAACGAGTGCCATGAAGGCTGCAGAGTCCACGTCAATTTGCCGCTCCAACATGCCGGCGATTTCCATTGACGTCAGCCCTTCGCGGACCGTAATGACCGCTCCGACCGCTTTGGCACGAGTCAGCGTGCGCACCAGATCGATCAGTGATTGTCCCGTCGCGAGCGCAATGTTACCCGCCTGAATCTTCTTGTCTGCGCCCATCAGCTTAACAGCGTACTTGAATAATCGCGGGTGCTCGATCAGGCTGGAATCCCGGAGAATCGCGGCGATCTGGCCCATCGAGGCGCCTTCGGGAATGGATACTTGCACGATGCGCTGCGGAGTGTCACTCGGCGCCCCACGCAACAGGAAGCGCGAGAACACCTCAAGACCGACTAACACCAGCAGCACCAGCCCGAGAATCAGCAAGCTGCGAATGGTACGCGAGACGCGATAGCGATTAGTCACGGGCATGAATTCGCGGCAGACCGATTCTCATCACTGTTCCCTTGCCGGGCGCGGATTCTTTGACAAAGAGGCGGCCGTTATGCTGATCTTCAATGATCCGCCGCGCCAACGATAAGCCCAGACCCCAGCCGCGAGTTTTCGTCGAAAAGCCGGGCCGGAAGACATTGCGGCGGTCGCGCGCGGGAATACCGGGGCCATTGTCGGCAACATCAATGTGCAGCCAGTCCGGCTTCTCGTCGCAGGAAATGCGAATCGTGCCGCCGGTGGCGCGCAGAGCGTCAATACTGTTCTTGATGAGGTTTTCCAATACCCAACTAAAGAGTTCGGAGTTCACACGAATGATCGGATCGCACGGGAAATTGACCAGAATTTCAATCGGATTGCCGCTGCGCGGCAGGCGACGGCGGAAGTAATCCACCGTATCATAGACCACCGGCAGGATGCGGACGTTTGCCATCGTGGGGTCGGAACCGATCTGCGAGAACCGCGCCGTGACCTTCTCCAACCGCGCCAAGTCGCGCTGCATTTCATCGAGCGCATGTTCCTTGGTCGTACCGGTGCGGAGCAACTCAATCCAACCCATCAGCGAGGTGAGCGGCGTGCCGAGCTGATGCGCGGTTTCTTTTGCCAGTCCGACCCAAACCATGCGTTCTTCACTGCGCTTGATATTGCGGAAGCCGGTATAGCCGACAATCACGAAGAGCGCCGCGGCCAGAATTTCGATCCACGGCAGCCAGCGAAGTTGCCGAATCACGACGGAATCGCCGTAGTGGAACCAATCCACCTGATCGGCACCGATCGGAACGGGCAGCGGCGCATTGCCCTGCTCGTCCATCGCGCGGATCAGGCTGTGAATCTGCGCCATGCGCTCTGCAGACGTATCCGTCGGCGCGATGCCGATGTTCTTCCAGTGCTTGGGATTGCCCTGGGGATCGGTGACGATAATTGGAAAATCCACCTCCTGAATCTGTTCCAAAGCCATAGCGATCAGCTCGGGCTGATCGCTATTAATAAGCAAGGAATAGGCGCGGATTTTCTGCTCGAGCGAGCGCCGGGTGGAGTCACGGAGTTTGCCGACGAGCACCTGCGTATAGATCAGCACGGAGATGATCAGCACCATGCCGACGAGAAAAAGGATGCCTTTGAATGTTCCGACGTGCTGGTAGGCGAGGCGCCGTGTCAGCCACATGTCAGATACTCACTGCTTTGCCGCTGTGATTGCGCGAGCCGCTTTGGGAAGACCCGTGTCGGACTTGACGGCATAGATGCGGTCGCGCTCGCTCTTATTAACGATCATCTCTGCGATCAGACCGAAGGAGAAGAATTGAATTCCCACCACCATCAATAGCACACCGAGGAAAAGCAGCGGGCGATTGCCAATTGGGATCCCGGCGAACAACTTGCCGATAGTGAGATACAAATTGATGCCAAAACCGAGCAGGGTGAAAATCAAGCCGATCAGCCCGAACAGGTGCAAGGGTGCGCGCGTCCAATCGGAAATATACAGGACCGTGAGGAGATCGAGAAAACCGTTCAGAAATCGGCTGGCGCCGAACTTGGTGCGGCCGTACTTGCGGGCCCGGTGCTGGACAGGCAGCTCGCCAATGCGATAGCCCATCTTGTGCGCCAAAACAGGCAGAAAGCGATGCAGCTCGCCGTAGACTGGCAGATCCTTGACCACTTCGAGCCGATAGGCTTTCAAGCCGCAATTGAAATCATGCAGGCGAATGCCGGACAGCAAGCTCGTGACCGAGTTGAAAAACTTTGAAGGCCAAGTCTTCGAAATCGGATCATACCGCTTCTTCTTCCAGCCGGAAACAAGGTCAAATCCTTCATCAAGCTTCGCAATCAGCGCGGGGATCTCCTGCGGGCTGTCCTGCAAGTCCGCGTCCATGGTGACGACATAGGTACCACGCGCCGCTTGAAAGCCGGTTCCGAGTCCGGCTGACTTGCCGTAATTGCGGCGGAGCGAAATCACGCGCACGTTTTCGTCGCGCCGGGCAAGCTCCTCGAGGACCCGGAGAGAACCGTCGCGGCTGCCGTCATCCACAAAGATGATTTCGTACGTCCACTCCTCGGCCGCCAGCGTGGAACGAATCTGCTCGTAGAGTTCCGGGAGCGATTCGTCCTCATTATACAGCGGCACAACGACGCTGATGCGGGGGACAGTCGTTTCAGTTGTCATGGCAGTGAATTTGAATTGCTGGGGGCCACGGAATCCGGCGGCAGCGTGTACGGCTCGGCGTCCAAGTCAATACCGCCCAATGACCACTCAATCGCGAATTCGCCGGACTCGTCGGTGCACGTCACACGAACGGGAACCGGCCAATCTCTGATCAGGCGGGTCTTGCCGAATTTCTTAAGCATGGGATCCCGTCCCGCTCGAGACACCCATTCACTTTCGATCAGCCCGCTCGCTTTCGCTACATGAAGCTCGTGCGCCACGCCGTCGCTCACTCCGGAAAGGACCAACACGTCTCCTTCAGATTGTACGGAGTCCGGCTGAAAGCCGCCCGTGCGGCCGCTGACGGCAAACGGCAGCATGTCGCGAGGATCCCAGTCCGGAACGGGAAAGTCGAGCAAGTCGGGCAAACGGATGGAGTCTCTTGCAGCGTAAACATGCGGCGATGAGTTTACGTCCCAATAGATGAGTTGATCGGGCGTCACGTAGAAGTTGCCAAGCACACGATTGTAAGGTTTTACGAATCCTATCTCAAAGCGCTCACCGAGCAGGTAAATGAGATGCCCGCGAGCTGAGACACTCGTGTCAGGGGAACTGACGGTGATTCGCACATCTGCAGTCAGCGAGCGCCACCCTACCCAGCGATCAAGGTAGCGGTGCAACACCTCAGTGGCCAGGTCATTGTCATTCTCCGGCATGCGCAGGCGCGACGACGACGCACAGCCTGTCATGACGGGAAGCGACGCGAACAACACAAGCAGGGCGAGGCTAATGACTGAGCTTCTGACGAATGTTCTCATTCTGCGGGTCAATTTTCAGCGCGCGCTCGTACGACGATTCTGCTTTGTCGCGCTGACCATGCTTCGCGTAGGCGTCACCCAGATGCTCGTACACTTCGGCGTTTTCAGGGCCTGCCTTGGCTGCGCGCTTCAGCCAGTCAATCGCCTCGTCGTACTTGCCAAGTTGATAAAGAACCCAACCCATCGTGTCGAGATAGGAGCCATTGTCCGGGTCCTGCTCGAGCGCACGCGTTACGAGGGTCTGAGCCTTGTCAAGGTGCACCGCTCGCTGCGCGTAGGCATAAGCCAGATTGTTCAGATAAACGGCGGCGCTATCCGAGAGTTCGATCGCGCGACGGTAGAGCGATTCCACGCGCTCCAGGCTGTCAAGCTGGTCATAAATCAATGCCAAAGAGCCCATGGCCGAATAAAGCGTGCTATCCAACTCGATAGCCTGCTCAAGCGCGTGCATGGCGCCGGTCGTGTTGCCCATGCGGTTGAGCGCGCTGCCTTTGATGGTGAGCAGCCCGGCGTGAGCGCCGAGCCGCGCGAGCGCACTGTCCATGATCGCCGCTGCGCCCTGATAATCCGAGCGGTCCATGGACAGAACGGCCAGGCCGACCCAATAGCGTGCTTCGTGCGGATCGAGGCGGTTCGCTTCGAGCAGATGCGATTCACCGCGCGTCGTGTCGCCGACTTGCAGGTACAGAGTACCCATTGAATACACCACGGCGGCGTCGGTCGAATCGTGAGCATGGAGTTTTTCCAGCAGCGGCAGCGCTCGCTTGGGCTGATCACTGATCAGGTAAACCGTGAGCAGCTGCTTCAACAGCTCCTCCGTTTCGCCCTCGACGCCCACGATGCGTTGATACGTTCGATCCGCTTCCTCAAACTCCTGCTGCGCGAGCTGGAGCGAGAGCAGTTCACGCAGGTAGCCCGTGTGCTTCGGTTCCAATGCGACGAGTCGCTTGATAGTCTTGCGCAGCTCCGGAATGTCGCCGCTATTGCGCTGCAAAACAATCTTCAGTTCCAGGGCGGGGACGTGGCGCGAGTCCACACGCAGCGCCCGGTCGAGCTGCTCTTCCGCCAGCTCGGAATTGCCGAGCAGCAAGTAGTCCTGAGCCAACGCAACGTAAATAAACGCAGAATTGGAATCAAACCGCAGCGCTTCCTGATAGTGAAAGGCGGCGCGGTAGTGATCGCCCATTTGATCCGCAACGGTGCCGCGAATAAACTGATCCATCGCGCGCGACTGATTATCATTGGCAAAGCCGTTCTGCGCAATAAGCAGTGCGAGCCATCCGAGCGCGAAGCCGCAAGTCTGAAGATATGATTTAATTGGAAAAGATCCGAACAATATCGTGATAGGATACGAACAACACCAACAGCAGCAGCAGGCCAACGCCGACCTGCTGAATCCAGAGCTTAATGCGCGTCGGAATCGGACGGCGAATGACCGACTCAATCAACACGTAAACGATGTGACCGCCATCGAGCACCGGCAGCGGGAGGATGTTCAGAAAACCAATTGAGACGCTGACGTAGGCAAGAAAGAACAGGAACGCGTCGATTCCTTCCCGCGCACTCTCCCCGGACAATTGTGCCACGCCGAGCGGCCCGGCCAATTGCGAAACGCTGCCTTGGCCGGTGACAAGGTCGCCGAGAAATCCAATGATGCCGGCAGTCGTGGCGTAGCAGAATACCGCCCCGCGCCCGACGGCTTCAAAGATGCTCGCGGATCGATACGTAAGCTCAGGCGTGATTCCGATCACGCGACGGATCTCTCCGCCTTGTTCCGATTCCTGAGTGGGAATCTTCAAATCCACAAGCTCGCCGGATTCCGCCTTGCGCAGAGTCAGAGCAACGGTGTCGCCGGCCGTGCTGATCGTTTCAACAACCTTTTCCCACGTCGGGGTTTCAACGCCGCCAACCGCGACAATTTCATCCCCTGCCGAGACTCCGGTCTTTTGCGCCGGCATGTCCGGCAGCGCTTCCCCGATCTTCGTGCTGTTCACTTCCGCAATGCCCATGGCCAGAGTCAGCGCGATAATCAAAAAGAACGCCGTCAGATAGTTCATGATGACGCCCGCTGACAGGACAAACACTTTCGCCAACGGCGGCTTGGACATGAATTCATCCGGCGCGCCCGTCGGCTTATTCTCTTCATCCAGCGACTCATCAACCATTCCGGCAATCTGCACGTAGCCGCCGAGCGGGATCCAGGAAACCGAAAATTCCGTTTGGCCGATCTTTCGAGAGTAAATGCGCGGCGGAAAGCCAATTGAGAACTTGTTGACGCGCATGCCGGTCAGTCGCGCGGCCAGGAAGTGTCCGAGTTCGTGCAGCGTCACGATGATACCGACAACCACGAGAAAGGCGAGCAGTGTCGTCAGCATGACACGGCCTCAGCCGAATGTTCCAGCTCGCGAACGACTTCGCCAGCCAGCTCGCGGGCGCGCGCATCAGCGCGCATGACGACCGTCAGGTCAGACAACGTTTCATCAGGCCAGTTTTTCAATACGTCAGCGATCACAATTGAGATATCCGTAAATTTGATTTTTCGATTCAAGAACGCTTGAACGGCAATTTCGTCGGCGGCTGAGATCGCCGCCGGCGCCGTACCGCCTTTACTAAGCGCAGTGTAGGCCAGATCCAAACAAGGAAATGCGCCTGTCGGAACCGGTTCAAAGGTTAAGGCGCCCAGAGCAGGAACGTCCGTCGAAATCATGTTGCTCGGGATTCGCGCCGGATAAGACAGTGCATAGAGGATCGGCAGCTTCATATCCGGCACGCTCAATTGCGCCTTGATGCTGCCATCAGCAAACTCGACCATCGAATGAACGATGGATTGCCGATGTGCCACGACTCCGATCTGATCTGCGTCGACGTTAAACAGGCGGGTCGCTTCGATCACTTCCAGACCCTTGTTGAAAAGCGTTGCGGAGTCAATCGTGATCTTAGCTCCCATGCTCCAAGTCGGGTGAGCCAACGCCTGCGCGACTGTTACACCCGACAGGTCTCGATGCGATTTCCCCCAAAAGGGACCGCCGGACGTCGTCAACCAGATGCGGCGGACCTCAGCCAGTGACTCCCCCGCGAGACATTGAAAGACCGCACTGTGCTCAGAGTCGATCGGAATAACCACGGCACCATGATCCGCTGCGGTTTTCATCACCAGCGGTCCGGCCGCCACTAGTGTTTCTTTGTTCGCCAACGCGACCGAGATTCCCCGCGCCAGTGCCGACATGGTCGGCTCCAAACCGGCGCTTCCCATTTGCGCATTGACGAGCAGATCATAATCATCTTCGAGCGCTTGCTGGACGGCGGCTCCGATCCCAAGGTAGGTACGTCGGATGCCGTGCGATTTTGCAAAGTCGGCAACGCGTGCCGCGTGTTGCGTGTCCTCCAAAGCAAGCGAATCGGGATGGAACTCAGCAGCGACTTCGAGCAGTCCCTCCACGTTGGCGCGCGCCGCAATCCCACTCAGACCAAAGTGCTCGCGATGGCGGCGAATCACCGACAACGTACTGGAACCGATGGAACCGGTGGCACCCTGGAGCAGAATCCGTTTCACAGCGAGAGCGCCGCGTCCGCCGGTTCGGTTAACAAGCAGAACTTCTTCCGAAAACTGCGCTCCAGTTCCGCACGAAGAGCTTCAAGCGAAATCCGATGACCTAATTCGTCCGCAATTGAAGTGGCGCGGGACTTCAGCCGCTGCCGCAACACTTCGCGCGCAGACTCACCGCTCATGGCCAGGTAATCTACAATTCGCAGGTGGTCATCACCCACCAGAATTGAGCCGTGCTGCAAGTAAGCGTTCCCGAGTTTGCGCTGAGCGCTGCCGACCAATTTGCGGCCGCGCGCGGTGACTTCCCAGCGCGACGTTCTCACAAAACAGGACGTGCGATTCGGGAGCGCGGAGAGTGGCTCGCCGCGTTCATCAACGTCCGCGGGAATCCCGAGCGCGCGCAATCCTTCGGCAATGGCGAGACTGACGTACTTCTGAAGCCTCTTCCCCGCTCCGTTGTCAGCAGACGGAACTACAATCGCATACGTCAGCTCATCGCTGTGCAGAACCGCCGCGCCACCGGTGGGACGACGCGTCCACGGTGCGTTGTCGGCCTGCAACCGGTCGTGATCGAGTACGCTCTTGTCCTGATGGAAACCAAGCGAGATTGTCGGCACCGTCCACGTGTAAAAGCGCAGCGTCGGGCCGATCCGGCCATCGGATGCGGCTTGCAGCAACTCGAGATCGATCGCCATCAAGCGATCGCCGTGTTCCGCTCCGTCCTGTCGGACTTGCAGGGAGTTCAGATGTCCTCCTGCTCCTGTTCGCGACTGGCCATCCGATGTCCGGGCAACAGACCGCGCTTGGATTTCTTGACAAACTCGATAATCTGAATCACTTCCGGAACCGATCCGAATTCCTGTTCGATGCGCTGCACGGCCTGCATCGTATTCAGTTCGGATTGAAACAGCACGCGGTACGCTTTCTTGAGCGCGGCGCGAGTCTCCGTAGAGAAACCACGACGGCGCAGCCCGACAGAATTCAAGCCATAATAGCGGAGCGGCTGACCGCCGGCCATGATATATGGGGGCACGTCCTTAGGCACGCGCAGGCCTCCGCCAATCATGCAATGCTTGCCGATCCGGACAAACTGGTGCACCGGCACAATGCCGCCGATGATCGCGAAGTCTTCAACTTCCACGTGCCCGGCGAGGTTGACGGCGTTGGCCATGATGACGTTGTCCCCGATCACGCAATCATGAGCGACGTGGGAGTATGCCATCAGGAGGCAGTTTTTGCCAATCGTCGTTTTCAACGTGGCCTTGGTACCGCGATTGATGGTGCAGAATTCGCGGATCACGGTGTTTTCGCCGATAAAGACTTCCGTCTTTTCGCCGCCAAATTTCAGATCCTGCGGTTCGCCGCCAAGCGCCGTACCGTGACCGATCTTCACGCGCGTACCGAGGCGCACGCCGTCGTGAATCCGCACGCAGCTTGAGATCCGGCAGCCTTCGCCGATCCGCACGTCATCATCAATGACCGCAAAGGCATCCACCACCACATCATCCGCCAGCTCCGCACGGGGAGACACAATGGCCGCGGAGTGAATTTTCGCCATGAAAAACAGTTCCTGTGTTAGCGATCAACAACCAGTGCGGTCATATCCGCTTCGCTGACGAGCACGCCATCCACGTGCGCCTCACCATGCATTTTGCAGATGCCGCGCCGGAAAAATTGCATTTGTACGCTAAAGCGAAGCTGATCACCGGGAATCACGGTCTTGCGAAACTTGACATTATCAAGGCCGGTGAAGTAAACCACTTTGGTTTCCGGGTTTTCGACGGAATTGAGCAGCAGCACGCCGCCGGTCTGTCCCATCGCTTCGATTATCAGAACGCCCGGCATGACCGGATGACCGGGAAAGTGGCCCTCAAAGAACGGCTCATTGCGCGTGACGTTCTTGAGTCCGACCACGCGCTCCATCGGAGACAGTTCCAGAATGCGATCAACCAGCAGCATCGGATAGCGGTGTGGCAGCAGGCGCTCAATCGCTTGAGAATCGAATACGTAACCTTGACCGGACTTGCTGCCGTACTTACGCGTGAGGTTTTGCGTCTCCCAGACTTTGCGGAGCATCCTGGCAACTTCGACATGCGAAGCATGGCCGCCGCGCGCCGCCAGCACATGACCTTTGATCGGCACGCCGACCAGCGTGAGATCGCCAACCAGATCGAGCACCTTGTGTCGCACCGGCTCGTTCGGATAACGCAGGGCGCGATCATCCAGCGTGATCTTCCCCGGCTTGACGTTGTCTTCCTTGTGGAACAGCCGCTTCAACCGGTCGATGTTTTCCTGACTGAGTTCCGCGTCCACAAAGACCACGGCGTTGTCCAGCGAACCGCCCTGAATCAGGCCGGCGGTCTTCAACTTTTCGGTCTCCGAGAGCAGGCAATACGTGCGCGCCATGGAGAACTCCCGCACAAACTCCTCCATCGAGTACATCGACGTGTACTGCGTACCGACGGACGGGTGCGGGTAGTCGATCATATAGGTAATGCGGAACTCCGACGACGGCACGACAACGATGTCGATGGCGTCCTTGTCGTTGCGATAGCTGAGCGTCCGCTCGATTTCGAGATACTCGCGCGGAGCATCCTGCTCGATGACGCCCGCCTGCTGCAGCGCCTGTACGAACGGAAACGCGCTGCCATCCATGGCGGGCGGTTCGTCGGACGAAAGCTCGACGATCAAATTGTCAATTCCCAGCCCGGCAGCGGCGGCCAGCACATGTTCGACCGTATAGACTTTATGTCCATTCTTACCGAGAACGGTGCCACGCGAGATTTCCACGACATGGTCAGCCGTAGCGGGTATCTCAACCGGCGCGACACCGCCTCCCACCCGGAATCGAATTCCCGTACTCACTTCAGCAGGATGAAAAGTCAGACGCGCAGGGTGGCCGGTATGCAAGCCAATACCGTTGAGCGTAGCCGTTTGAGCGATCGTCTTCTGACGTTCATTCACGATGCGGGGTCCTCGTGGTGTTCTCGGGGGAGTCAGGAAATACGGCGGATTCGAGCCGACGCACGCGGCGCAGCAATTCCGGCAGCCGACTCAGCGCTGCCTCAATCCTTTTCCACAGCGTATGCGGCCGCGCCGGACTGCCGGAAACGACCGTCTGGTTATCGACGTCACTGGCAACGCCGGATTGCGCGCCGATCATCACTTCATCGCCGACATTCAGGTGACCGACAATGCCGACTTGACCGCCGATCCGGCAGCGATCTCCGATCTTAGCCGATCCGGAAATGCCGGTCAGCGCCGCAATGACCGTGTCCGAACCGATCGTGACATTGTGCGCCACTTGAATCAGATTATCCAATTTTGTGCCTCGACCGACGACAGTTTCGCCAAGCGTGGCTCGATCAATGGTCGTGTTTGCTCCCACTTCGACGTTGTCGGCGATAACCACACGACCCAACTGCGGGATTTTGCGATAGCCCTGCGGCGTCGGTACAAAGCCGAAACCATCGCTGCCGATGACCGCACCATCCTGAATGACCACGCGGTCGCCCAGCACCACGTCTTCGCGGATGCTAACGTGCGAGTGGATTTCGCACTGCGCTCCGATGGTAACGCCGGCTCCGATCACCGCGTGTGGAAAAATGGACGTCCCACGACCGATCTTGGAACGCGGGCCGAGATAGGCGTACGCGCCAACGGCAACATCCTCGCCGATCTCGGCGGTGGATTCGACCACGGCGGTCGGATGAATGCCTCGCGGCAGCCAACTCTCGACCGGATTGAAGCGCTCGAGCAACTGCAGGAAACTTGCGTAAGGATCTGCCACCTCAATCAAGACCGTACGACCCGTGCCGAGACCGCGAGTGACCAGCACCGCGCCCGCCGTGGTCGTGTCGAGGAATTTCGCGTAGCGTGGATTGGAGACAAAACTGATCTCGTGCGGGCCGGCATCCTCGATCTTGGCCACGCCGCGAATGAGGATCTCGCCCGACCCCACAAGCTTGCCACTCAGTAACTCGGCAATCTCCGCCGTGGTCATCGCCAGGCTCACCGGCTATTCCTTTTTGAGTTCTTCGAGAATCTTCTCCGTAAGATCGTGCTCAGGCAGCGCATAGACAATGTTGGCAGACGCGGCATCGAAGACGAAATCGTAATTCTCTTCCTTGCTCACCTTCTCAATCGCCAGATTGATCTTGTCGAGCACGGGGCGGGACAGTTCGAGATTGCGATTATAGAGCTTGCCGCCTTCTCCCCAGATCTCCTTGCGGTAATTCTCCAACTCGGTTTGCTTCTCACGCAGGCGGTTGACGCGCTCCTGCTTAGCTTCGTCCGAGAGCATCAGACTTTGCGATTGCAGTTCATCGGACATCTGCTGCACGACTTCTTCCATGCCCTGCGCCTTGGTGATGTACGTGCGTTCCTCTTCCTGCAGCGTCTGGCGGGCCGTGCGATAGTCTTCGAAGCTCTCCAGAATGCGATCCGAGTCCACGTAACCGAGGCGGACCTCCTTGGCGGCCGCCGAACCCATCCACCCTGCCAGCGCCAACAGGCAGAGCGCGGTAACACCGAATGTTTTCATTGCGAATTATCTCCTAATGGTAATTGTTGAGATCAAAAGCCGCGGCCGAACTGGAAGTGCGGCACCCATTGCGTGGTGCGCAGACCGCGATCGTCAAGGTAATCCAAGCCGAGGCCATAGTCAAACCCGATCATGCCGATAAACGGCATGAACAAGCGCACGCCTAAACCGACGGAGCGCCGCACGTCGGTAGGATTCGTGTCTTCAAAACTGCGCCAGACATTGCCGGCTTCGGCAAACCCGAGCACAAAGATCGTGGGGTTGCGGACGATGGGATAGCGCAGCTCAAAGGATTGTTTGAACAAGGTCTTTCCACCGACGGGGAAGCCGCCCTGCTGCGGCCCGACTTCGCGCTCGTCGTAGCCGCGCAAACCCGTCCCCAGCGACAAACCGGCCCCACCCATGAAGAAGTAATCGAAATAGGGAATATCCGTCTGATCGCGCGTCAGCCCGTCCAGCAGGCCGAATTCCGTGGTTGTCGCCAGCACAAGTTGACCCGCCATCGGCAAGTACCACTGGTGCTTCAGTTCTCCCTTTACAAACTGATCGTTTCCACCCAGCGGACCACCCGTGAGTTCCGTACGCAAGCTATTCACTGAACCGCTGGACGGGAACTCAGGATCATTGCGACTGTCGCGGCTGATAATCTGCGAGAGGCTCGACGAAATGCGCGGCACGTCCTCTTCAAGATTGCGCGGATTACTCTCTTTGAAGGCATCGGTGAAATTCGAGTACTTGGTGCGATCGAGACGATAAACGTAATCCAGGCGGAAATAATCATCCGGCCACTTCAAGCGCCGACCGACTCGCAATGATCCGCCGATAATGTCCTCGTCAAAACCATAAAAGCTCCCGCCGCGATGCGTATCAAAGAAGGACACGCCGACGAGCGTGCGGGTGTTGCGAAACCACGGCTCCGTGAAGCTGATCGAGAACGAACGATAGACCCGGCCGAAGTTCCAGTCGAGCGAGAGCTGCTGGCCGTTGCCGAGCAGGTTGTTCATTTGAAAGCCGACCGAGCCGATGAATCCATCGCGCTGGCTGTAGCCCGCCGAGACGTTTGCCTGATCCGTGGATTTCTCTTCGACTTTCATGTAGAGGTCAACTTCATTGTCGGAGATCGGCACCACGTCCGGCACAACGGTGGCAAAGTAGTTCAGGATGGTGATCTCGCGCACCGAGCGCTGCAGCTTGGTCACATCGAACGTTTCACCCGGATAGAGCACCATTTCGCGACGGATGACGCGTTCCTTGGTTTTCGTGTTGCCCTCGATGACGACACGATTGACCTTGAATTCGCTGCCTTCTATAACGTCCATGGTCACGTCCACAACGTTGCCTTCGCGAACGCGTTCCGAGGGCGTCACGCTGGCGTAGATGTAGCCTTTTTCATAGTACATCGTGCCGACGTCGGCGAGACTCTGCTGGAATTTCGCTCCATTGTAGCGATCTCCTGATTCGACGCGCAAGCGCGCGGCCAGTTCATCATTCTTGAACAGCTTGTTTCCCTGCCACGAGAAATCGCCGTACGTGAACACATCCCCTTCGGCCACGTAAAACGTCAAGTAGATCCAGCGCCGGTCATCGCTGTATTTGACGCTGTCCGCCTGGACTTCGGCGTCACGATGGCCACGGCTGCGATAGAATTCGACGAGATTAACTTTGTCGGTTTCGACGTTGTCTCGCTTGTATTCACCGCCGCGAAAGAAGGTCTTGCGCTTGGTTTCCTTAAGCTGCTTGCGCAGCTGCTTGTCGGTAAAAGCCTGATTGCCCTCGAACTCAATGGTACGGATCTTGACCTTTTTGCCTTCGACAACGTTTACTTCAACGATCAGCTTGCCCGTTTCCTCGGAGCGATACTCCTTCGTCTCGATTTCCGCGAGCAAGTATCCCATCTCGGCGTATTTGTTCTTCAGCCGATTTTCGAGTCGGACGATGTCGCTGGGCTGAATGACCTGGCCCTTGGTCAACTGAAGCAGGGCGTCGAGGTCTTCGCCTTTGAGTTTTTTGTTGCCCTTGACATCGAGCCGTTCAAGGCGGGGAAACTCCTCGACCTTAATCAGGACAAACACTCCGTCGGCCACTTCGCGCTCTTCAAGTATCTGAACATCACTGAACAGATTCAGCTTCCAGAGCTGCTGGATGGCCATTTGAACGTCATCGCCGCTCACTTCTTGACCCACGGTCAAGCCGGAGTGGGCGCGAATCAGGCCGGCGTCCGTGGATTGATTGCCGGTGATCGAGATCCCGAGAATGCGAATCTTGTCCTGAGCCGAGCTTGTGCAGACTACAACGAGCAGCGCGACGATCAGGATCAAGATGCGAGGCAGAAGGTGGGCATATCTGCGCATGGAAAGTTATGGCTCCAATGCGAACGAATATTTGAGGGATACGGATTCATCCCGGCGGCGCTCGAATTCATCGTATTCGACGGCGAAATCGAGCACGAGGTCGGGCGAGACCGGTTTGATGCGATATTCAAGATTCCAGAAGTGAACCAGACTGAGGCGGCCGCTCTCGGGGGCATTTTCGCTTTCGGACAGCTCGCCGGTGTAGGTCAGGAACACGTCGTTGGTGAGATACTTGCCGACCGTGAGTTGCGAGCCGGTGAAGAAGCGCACGGTTCCGTTCGACTGAATCGAATCATGAGCCGCGAGCTGGTGCTGCTGGCGGGTGAGGCTCGCGCTGCGTCCTCCGGCCGGAGTCAATGTCACCTCGTCGAGCAGCGTCCAGCGTTCGAGGCGGCGTTCGATCGGATCCAGCCACTGCCGGCCGATGGCGCGTACCACAGACGTGGCAACGAGTTCCTGCGCCTTGCCGCCGACCGTACCGACGTCATATCCAAGTTGTGCAAGCACGATTTCCGGCGGGTCGCCCGCATCGTTTTCCAGCACATACGTGATGTCATCCAGCCGCCCATGGCGCTGTCGAGTTTGCGTTTCACGGTCGATGACATACATGGTGAGATAAACGGGAACGCGGCGCCCCAGTGTGTCAATGCCCGTAGTGGATGCGCGTCCTTCGAGGACGGGCATGATGTCCGTCTCATCGAACTCGCACGTGGCGTAATCAATCGTGAAGCGTTGATCAAGATATTCGACGCGACCGCGCGATGATGTCAAGCGGCCGTAGAGATAGAACGACGTATCGGCAATTGTCTCGCGGATTTGCAGCGGCGATGTGACCGGATCGATCACGGCATCTACGGTGAGGTGGTCAAAGTAATCGGCCAGCGTTGCGAAGATCGGTGACTCGCGCAGCTTGGCAAAAATATCCGAGTCCTTGAGGCCGGTAATTTCCACATCGTAATGATTGCCCGGGCCGACGTGGACGTCGAGATCCCATTCGGCCTCGATCAGGCGGTCCACCAGCCAGCGCGCCACCGGGCGCATGCGCCCACCGCTTCCGGCAAAGGGAAAGGTCAGTCGCGCATTACGCAGCTCAGTGTCTCCGGAAATCAACAGGCATGAGTCGTTTTCGGCAGAAATGACGATCGGCTCAAGCCCATCCGTTCCACATGTCACCTGGCCGGTCCACTCTTTTTTCATCAATCCCGGGATGCGAACCGGCATGCCGTGCTGACCGGTGCGAATCTCCAGCACGCCTAGATTCACATGCGGAGCCGGTATCACCAACGGATGAAGTGACGGGTAGGCGGTCGCCCAGTCGTTGCGCGCGATCAAGCGGATTTCCTGCTCGCCGTTGCGCAGAGCAATCAAGCCGGTCTCAACAAATCCTTGGGCGTTGACGGCAACCTGAATGTCTGTTGCGACGGTCACGGGAGTGGCAGACGGAAACGTGAACAGCCCATCGACTACATTCAACGATCCGCCGATGAACTGCGGATGGTCGACGGTGCCGCCAACTTCGATTTGCAGGTCACCGTGACTCCCCAGCGATGCGAATTCTCGATCCAACTGATCCACAATGCTCAGGAAGTCACCGCTGCCTTCCAAATAGACGTGCAGCGGCCCGCCGGTTTGCGTCACGGCTTCCGCGCTGCCTGCAAAAGCGTAGAGAGTATCATTGGACAAATGGAAATGAGTGAGCCGGAATTCCGGCACCTGATCTTCTTTCAAAGAGAATCGCCCGGTGGCAATGAGGTCCGTGAAGTAGATCTGGTTCAGCAGCAGGCCGTCGGTCACGGTCAACTCAGCTTCCACGTCAGGACGCGTGAATTGTCCCGTAATTGCCGCACGGCCGTCGAACGTTCCGCTGACCAACCGTCTGCGGCCAAAGAGGGCGTTGACAAAATCTTCAGCACGGCCGGAACCGGCTTCGGCCGTCACGCTGATTTGGTTCTGCGGGATATCGATGCTGCCGCGCGCGGCAATAATCCGGTTAATGTCGCGGCCAAGCTCAAATTGATGCAGCTGAATCTGAAGCCCGCGACCTCCGGCGTCGAGGTTGAGCCAATAGTCGGGTACACCGAGCACGGTGCCATCCACAACCGCGAGTCGTGCCGTCCACTCGGGATCCGAAATCTGTCCGTAAAGGTGAATCAAGCCGGACGTGTTGCCCGCGATTTGTGCTCGTTTAAACGCCGCCAACTTAAAAGGCAGCTTGTCGAAAGCCAGATCCGCAATCTCAAACTCGAGATTCAACTCATTCGTTCTGAGGTCAATGTGACCGACAGCATGGCTGGCCTGATCAATGAACAATCGCTGCACAGTGATGAGCTGGTCACGCCATTCCAAATCGGCGGCGCCGTCAAATGGCAGTTCGTCGCCGTTCTTGCCCCACCATTGGCCGGAGATGGAAACGATCCGATCTTCGTTGCCGGCGTAACTTCCATTGAAATGAAGCTCGCGGGCTATGCGAGGCAACAGCGAAAGAGAATCCGGCTCGAGTGTCGCGTCCAGCTCGAATGAACCCTCTTCATCATCACCGTCAAACATCAGAGCGAATGATGTTACCGGTTCAAGCAGGTGGTTCGGGTCGTTCACGAGCGCATGCAGGAACGCCTGTCCCCCCGAGAGCGTCATGTGCATACCGCTCGAATCGGCCAGCAGATACGCTGAGCCTTGCCGGCCACTGGCATCGGTCAAATCAACGTGCCATTCGGCGTTAGCACCAAGCAACGTGACGTCGGCCAAGCGTTGATCGGTCTTGTCAAAACATACGATCCGAGCGTCCAGATCCGCCGCATGGCCGGATGCAGTAAAATCAAACGCGGCCAGTTGCAGGTTGTGCCAACGGGACAACGTCAACGAGTCAAGCACGACGCGTCCACTGCCACTCCACTCCAGCGTGGAATCGAGAGCCACCCGTCCCTGCAAGGATGCGCGACCGAATTCATGCACCAGTGTTGCGGACTGAATGACAGCCGCACCGCCGGAAAGCGCCGCTTCCGCACTGATTTCGCGAAACCTCTGTCCCGCGATCTCGATTTCGGGCGCGGAAAGAGAGATGATAGGCTGCGAGACCGAACCACAAATCGCAAATTCAAGCTCCGCCGGATGACGGGACTTGATCGTCGACGAATCGAGGATCACATGTCCGGCCAGATTCAAACTGCGCGAAAGCACCAGCAGATCTCCGCTGACATGCCCTGTTCCCAGATCGGACTGGATGGTCAAGGGCTCGATTCGAACGGTGTCGCCCGCCGCCTTCAGACGGACATGCTCGGCGGAAAACGCATGTTTTCCTCGCGCATAGCGCGGACCTTCGACAGTGGCCGAAGCGGTCGCGAATGCGACGGTGTCTGCGAACTCCAATCGCAGCGAGACGTTGCCACCCAACGATGTGAATAAGGAATCGTTGAGCAGCGGCAGCCTACCTTCCGGCAATTCGGCCAGGATCGAGCATTCACCGTTTCGCGCATCCGGATTCAACTGCCCTGAGAATGAAATGCGGTTCAGAGGATTGTCAAGATACTGACCGGTCCCGGCAATGTTCGAGACGTTGCCGCTGCGCGTAATGGTCGCGGTAATATCCTCCGCCAATCGCAAACTATCCCGCGGACTGAGATACGTGACCGAGGCTTGCTCGATCACGATTGACTGCAGGCTGTCCAGAATTTTGAACGACGAATACAGAGAGGGCGGAATCGCGATCGCCGAAAACGATGAGCGAGGACTTTGTTCAACCTGCCGGCCGGATCGAATCAGAAACTGCGCACCACGAATATGAGCGGATTTAACCGTGCGTAGAGGTTCCTTCGGTGAGGAGAGCAAGTTGGCCGGACTGATTCCGATTTCGGCCTCGGAGATTTCCAGCACGGAACCGGCAGCGTCGAGCGGAATTGAAACCTGCGAGACGGTCACGGAATTCCAGCCGACCTTCACGTCGGCAATGGCTGCCGTCGGGCCGAGCAACTCCTTGACGTATTGATCAATGCGATGCGAAAGAGCGCCGCGGAGTCCCGGCAATCCAAGACCCCAATACGTTCCGGCAGCAACGAGGATGATCAATATCACACACGCTGCCGCTGTCCAAAGAAGCCATTTGGGGAATCGCAACCGACCACGCATCAAATGCCAGTCCTACCATGCAAACAAACCATCAGGATCCATCAGGCGCATGAGCTCTGTTCGCTTCAGCGCCGGTTCAAAGGTGGAAAGAGTGGCGCCGACCGTTCGGGATTCGAAAATCTCCACATCGAGCGGGAGCGGCCCACGCAATTCAACGGCCGTGATCATGCCGAGCCGACCCTGTGAACCGAAGAAGAGCTGCGCCATGCCGGGATCTTCGGCGGACGACGAACATGCTCCCGCGAAACGCAGCAGTTTGCCTTCGCTGTTCATGACTTCGATGGCTGTCAATCGCGACCAGAGCGCTTTCTCCACCGGATCATGAATTCCGGATGCTCCGGCAATCAATCCACCGACTGTCTTGTGCTCGTGAACGATGTCACTCCGCAGCAGCCTTGACAACGGGGTACCTCCGGCAATCCGGAACGCGGCGGCCGAGACTCTCTGGATCCCACTCAGTCCGCCGCTCATCACCGCGATCACGTTTGCATACGACAGCTTGAAGTCCTGATCAAACGAGCTGCCCATCCCCAGCGGCAAGATGCGCAGGGATTCGGAGCGCGCATGCTGTAAAATTTGCGCCAGCATCTCCAGGCTGAGCGGGGCTACCACCGGATACGGAGCTTCCTGAATGAGGTGTTCTCCGGCGATGTCGCGCAGCACGGATACGCTGAGGTCAGTGGAGGGTATCATTCCGCTTCCACCACTTGTCCGTAACGCCGGTGGCGGCGCTTGTATTCCTCGATAGCCGCGAGCAGCTCCGGCTTGCGGAAGTCCGGCCACAGTACATCCGTGACAACGATTTCGGCATAGGCGAGCTGCCAGAGCAGGAAATTTGAAATGCGCATTTCGCCCGACGTGCGAATGAGCAGATCGGGATCTCGCAGCCCTGCTGTATAGAGCCGGTCAGAAATGTCCTGTTCGGTGATCTGGCTGTGCTTCACTTTCACGGCTTGGTTGACAGCATCCACGATCTCTTGCCGCCCGCCGTAGGATAGCGCAAGATTCAAGATCAGACCGGTATTCCCCCGGCAACGTTCGATGGCATATTCGATCGTCTTGCGCGGCATCAAATCAAATTCGCGCCAGCGGCCGATGACGCGAAGCTGCACATTATTCTTGCGAAGGTCTTCGATTTCCTGTGAAATCGTCACGACCAGCAGCTTCATTAGCGCATCCACTTCGGGCTTAGGGCGCTTCCAGTTTTCCGACGAGAAGGCATAGAGCGTGAGCACTTCCACGCCCAGCTCGCCGCAGGCCTCGACGATCGCGCGGACGGATTTCACGCCTTCGCGATGGCCATCCGACCTTCGCAGGCCGCGCGCTTTCGCCCATCGCCCATTACCGTCCATGATAATAGCGATGTGACGGGGCACGTCCGCGCCGCTTGTGCGCTGTGCGGCCGACTGCTCTCTGCCCGGATCAGCCGCCACTCAACTGCTTGCCTTTTTCGATGTACTTCCTGCCATTCTCATTATCGCCCAGCCGGATCGTAGCAATGCCGTAATTGATCCAGCCGGCTCCGTCCTCAGGGTGGTATTCGGTCAGAGCTTTGAACGTGTCACACGCCTTCTTCGTGTTCACGAAACTGCCGCCCTCAAGGTAGATTACGCCGACGATAAGCAGCGCGTCACGGTCTTGCGGTTCAAGCTCCAGATAATTTGTGAATTCCTGCATGGCACAAGCCGTGTCGCCGAGCTGCAGGCAGAACTGACCTTTCGTATAAATAATCGGCGAATAATCCGGACGGCTCTTTTGTGCTGCGTCCAACGCTTGAACCGCTTCGCGACGCATCGAATCACGTTGAGCTTCCGTCAGCGACGTGTCCGAGGCCAATTGCGCCTGAGAAAAAGCCTTATATTGCACCGCGTCGGCATTGGCGGGATCTGCCGCAATCATCTGGTCGGCAAAGTCAATGGCCTTGCGATAATCACCGGAGTCGTAATACCCTTCCAACAGGCGAGCATGAATGACTTCAATTGCCTGTTTGTAGTCTTCCGGCTTTTCTTTGGCAAAGTTCCCTTGATCAATATGCTTGTGCGCGTCTTCCCACGCCTGGATGGCCTTGTCCGGCTGCTCCATCTTTTCGAAAATCTGAGCCTGCAATCCATAGGCGTGCCAGTCCTCGGGCTTCAAAAGAATCGCCGTTTGAAGGACTTGCAGGGCGCTGTCGTAGGCCTGCGCTGAATCATACTTCGCCGCGGCCATATAGGCGGCGTGCCAAAAACGCGTGAGTTGTTCGTCCATCTTCTTGGACACCTTCTTGACGTACTTATCGTCGCCACCGGCCTTGACTTGCTCGAAATCCGCAAGCATGCGCGCATAGACGGCACGCTGCGGGTTCGGCTCGTCCTTGGCTATTTCGCGCAAGAGCGAAGCCTTGCTCGTGTCACTGGCAATATCTCCAAGCAATTCACCGCGTTCATAGAGCGCTTCAAGATTGCCGGGGTTCTTCTGCAGCTCGGCATCGTAGAATTCCAGCGACTTGAGCAGTTCCCCTTGCTTCTTGTAGAGACGCGCGGACGTCAACTCCACACTTCCCGCGATTCCAGCGCTGACGACAGCCATGACGATCAGCGCAATCCAGATCCTCTTCATCGAACCAACCTCAATAGTTGTTTTTGCGTTTGCCGCGCCGTCAAAATCGAAACGGCGGGCGCAGGACACCCGCGTCCGTAATGTGACTCGCGATCAGTCGTGCCGGAGTGACATCAAAGGACGGATTCCACACCTGAAAGCCGCGTACCTTTTCGAGTCCCGGAGTGATCCGCGTGATTTCCGCCGGATTCCGTTCCTCAATGGGAATATCGCGACCGGATTTCAAAGACAAATCAAACGTTGTTGTCGGAGCGACCACATGAAACGGCACTCCAAAGGCTTTGGCCAGCGTCGCCAGCGTGAGCGTTCCGATCTTGTTGGACGTGTCGCCGTTGCGGGCAATGCGATCCGCGCCGACCATGACTCGCGTAACCCTCCCGCTTTGCATCAGCGCGGCGGCCATGTTGTCGCAGATCAGCGTGACCGGAACTCCGGCCTGCGCGCACTCCCATACCGTCAATCTGGCCCCCTGTCCGACTGGCCGCGTCTCACACGCAAAGACCTCCGCCACCTTGCCGCGACCGTGACCGTGCTTGATTACGCCCAGTGCCGTGCCGATTCCGCCGGTCGCCAGCGCTCCGGTATGGCAGTACGTTAGCACACGTTCGGCACGATTCAAGACCGACATGCCGTGACGAGCCATGGTCAGGCAGGAACGCGCGTCGTCACGATGAATCTGTTCCGCGAGTTTTACGATTCGCGACGTGAGGTTCACGGGCGTCAAGGCCACCGCTTCCGTCATCCGGCCCAGGGCATAAAAGAGATTGAATCCGGTCGGTCGCGTTTTTGCCAAGCGCGAGATGGTCTTGCGGAGCGATTCCTGCGTGACATTGGCTCGCAAAGCCGCCAATGCGATTCCGTACGCCGCCGCCACGCCAATCGCGGGTGCGCCCCGCACGGCCAAGGTTTCGATCGCGCGCGCCACCGTCTCGGCATTGCGCGCCACAATCCACTTTACTTTGCCGGGAAGCGCGCGTTGGTCAAGAATCCACAGTGCGTCGCCCTCCCATTGCAGCGCCCGGAGCGGATCTCTCATGGGATTTCGAACAACTGCCGAAATGCGCGGTAGCGCTTTTCGAGATCGGAAAGCTTCTTGGTCTTCAGCCCGTCCGGGCCAAATCCTTCCACGTAGAAAGACCCGATCACGCTGGCCCAACCCATCGCGCGACGGACTTCCTTTTCCGTGATCGCCCGGCAACGGCTCAAATAGCCGAGAATCCCGCCCGCATACGCGTCACCGGCGCCGGTGGGATCAATCACATTCGAAATCGGATACGTGTGCGACAGAAAGACGCCCTGCTCACCGACAAAGAAGCTGCCGTGCTCGCCTTTCTTGACGATCAGCCATTTGGGACCCATCTTGCGCAGTGCTTGAGCACCTTTGTACAGGTTGTGCTCGCCCGTCAGCCACTGAACTTCATAATCGTTGCAGAGGAACAAATCGGACTTCTTGAGCACATTCAGAAACTCTTTGCGCGCAATGTCAATCCAGAGTTTGAACGTGTCAATCGCCACCAGCTTCGGCCGCTCGACTTGCTTCAGGACATTCAATTGCAAGCGCGGCTCGATGGCGGCAAGAAAGAGTACCTTCGGCTTGCGATAATGCTCCGGCACGAGTGGCTTGAAATCGGCAAAGACGCCCAGTTCCGTGCGAATCGTTTCGCGCTCCAGAAAATCGGGAGTGTAGCGGCCTTCCCACAAAAAGCTGTCGCCTTTCGCGACCACAATGCCGGACAGGTCCACACCGCGCTTGCGCAAGAACGCGAGATCGTCAAGCGGGTAATCATCGCCGACGACACCGACGATCCCAACCGGGGCAAAGAACGAAGCGGCATTCGCGAAGTGAATCGCCGACCCCCCGAGGACTTTGCCGGTGGATTTGGCCGCGGTGTGCAAAATATCTTGAGCCACGCTGCCGACCACGACCAAACTCGGAGCGGCAACGGTTACTTGTGACTTGTGAGGAGTGCGCTTGGACTTCTTCAAGAGAGAATTACATTTCTTTGGGCGCGCTGACCCCGCACAGATTCAAGCCATTGCGCAAAGCGATTTGCGTGGCGCGGCAGAGGGCGAGGCGCGCGTGTTGAAGTTCGGCCGGTTCCGTCAGCACCCGGCATTCCTGATAAAACTTATGAAATTGCGCCGCGACCTCGCGCAGCCAAACCGTGATCGCATGCGGATCGCGCGCCGAAGTCGTATCTTGCAGCACTTCGCGAAATTCGCGAACGCGGCGGAGCAAGGTCAACTCCTCCGGCGCTTTCAGCGGCGACAGATCAACCGCCGCATCGGGATATGGGACACCGGCTTTGCGAAAGATGGATTCAATCCGCGCGTGCGCGTACTGAACGTAATAGACCGGATTCTCATCCGATTGCTTCTTCGCCAATTCGATGTCAAAGTCGAGCGGTGTGGACGTACGGCGCAGCAAAAAGAAATAACGCGCGGCATCTACCCCGACTTCGTCGAGCAGTTCGTCCATCTCGATGAGCTTCCCGGCCCGTTTGGACATCTTGACCGGTTCACCGTCACGCAGCAAGGTCACATGCTGAAGCAAAACCACTTCGAGCTTCTCGGCTTCAAGTCCCAGCGCCCGTAAACCCGCTTTCATCTTCGCAACAAAACTGTGATGATCCGGGCCGAGGATATCCAGGACGTGATCATAGCCGCGCCGGAACTTGTCGCTGTGATAGGCAATGTCCGGAAGAAAGTACGTGGGCCGCCCGTCGGACGTGAGAATCACCCAATCCTGCTGATCGCCGAAGTCCGTGGTGCGGAGATAGGTGGCACCGTCTTTCTCGTAGGTAACGCCACGAGCGCGCAACTCGTCGAGCGTCGCATATTCGGCGCCCTGCTTGCGCAATTCACTCTCGTGAAACCAGCGATCGAAGCTCACATGGAATTGTTCGAGCGACGCTCTTTGCCAGTTGACGTGACGCTCAACCGCCAGCTCGCCCAGTTGTTGTGCCGCTTGATCGGGCGGCAGCTCGTGAAACCGCAGGCGGTGCTGAGCAGCAAGCTCCCGTGCGAAATCGGTGATGTACTCGCCGTGGTAGCCGCCTTCCGGAATGTCAGCCGGAAAACCCAGTTCGGTCTCGTAGCGAGCGCGAACCGATTCCCCCAAGAGCCGCACTTGATTCCCGGCATCGTTAACGTAGAACTCGGCATCACACGTTGCACCGCGCGCGCGGAACATTCGCACCAGCGTATCCCCCACCGCAGCCGCGCGGGCGCTCACGATGTTCAGCGGACCGGACGGGTTCGCACTGACGAACTCGATCAGGATCTTTTCACTCTTGAGGTCGTCACTCGTACCGAAATTGTCCTGTTGGCGCAGCGCTTCCGTAACCATGGAGCGCAGGAAAGCGTCGGCCAGAACAAAGTTGATGAAGCCCGGGCCGGCAATACTCTCGGTTGCGATCAAAGAACGATCGAGCTTCAGATTCGACAATAATGCTTCGGCGATCGCGCGCGGGGGCTTCCCCAGCTCTTTGGCGTGAGTCATCGCCGCATTCGTGGCGATGTCGCCATGCTGAGCTTCACGCGGCTTCTCCAGAACCGCACGCGGTGCCACCACTCCAAGCGACTTCAGGGCGTCATTCAGAGCCTGTGCAAGGTGCGCGTGAGCCTGATTCACGATTTCTTCTTCGTGGACTTGGTGCGTGTCGCCGGCTTGCGCGACGCTGTCTTCTTTGCGGTTGCCGGTTTGGCCACGCGCGGCTTCGCCTGCTTCGCCGGAGCAGCCGCCGTCGGCTTGGCAGCCCGCTTCGCCGCCTTGGGTTTCACTGCGGCGATATCATCCACGCGAATCAGCTTTCCGTCCCCCCAGAGATTCTCGAGACGGTAGAATTCGCGAAAACTCGGCTTGAAAATGTGTACGACGACGTTTACATAGTCGAGAATGACCCAGTTCAGCGTGTCTGTGCCTTCCCGATGCAGCAGCCGGTCGCCCGTTGTTGACTTCACCTGCTTTACAATGTTTTCCGCGATCGCCCTCACCTGCTGATTGACTTCGCCCGTACAGATCACAAAACAGTCGGTGACGGCGTCCAGCTCGCGCAAATCAAGAATGACCACGTCCATTGCCTGCTTTTCCAGTGCGGCATCGGCAATGGTCCGGGCCAACGTCATAGAGTTCTTGTGGGCCAGTGATTACTCCGTATTCGTCCGTTGAAAATTCAGGTTAAGGTTTCGATAATCAAGACCGACAATCAGAGTCAAGTCGATATCCGCCAGATTCGGGGACACTTCAGACGTCACCTGCTCCGGGCTAATCCCCAGTGAGTCCGCGAGCGCATGGGCCACTTCCAGCTTGCTCGTGCGATTGATGAGCAAGGTCTGTTCATAATCGTTCCGCGCGGCGTTCTTCGTTTCACGCACGTCAAGACCCAGTCCGCGCAAAGCCGGCGTGAGCCGGCGTGCCAATCCCTTGACGCCGCAGCCATTCAGCACTTGCACCCGGACGCCCGTCAGTGCAACTGCTGGTGTGACGGCTTTCTCTACGGCAAGCGTCTCGCTGACAACTTGCCGGCCGGCCGGAGTAGCCGCCGTCGTGTCTCGGGAAGCATTCGTGGCTACGGAAAAGGACGTTCGTTCGGGAACGCGTTGGGCAGTCTGGTCTTCACGCGCGACAGCCCAGAACACCGCCACGGCGATGACCACTCCCACGGCTGCAAATAAGGGCACGTACCAGATTGGGTAAGCGGGTTTCCGGCGCGGCGTCTTGACGAGGTTTCGCGATGCGGTTTTCAAGTAGAACCGGCGGGGCATTCTACTCCTGAAAAAAAGACCGAGAGAAATCGTCTCGGTCTGGGATATAC
>CAYJKM010000014.1:0-32379 GCA_964370805.1 uncultured Alphaproteobacteria bacterium
ATGCCGTTTCTGCATCTGCCCGTTCAGGCCGGCAGCAACCGCGTGCTCGAAGCGATGAACCGGCCCTACACCCGCGAGCGATATCTGGAAATCATCCGCGCGGCACGCGAAAAGGTGCCAAACATGGCGCTTTCAACCGACATCATCGTCGGTTTTCCGACCGAGAGTGACAGTGAATATCAGGACACCTTTGACCTGATGAGCGATGTGCGCTACGACACCGCTTTCCTGTTCAAGTATTCCGCCCGCCCGCTGACCAAAGCCGAGCGCCTGGGCGATGACATCCCGGACGATGAAAAAGTCGCTCGTCTCGAGAAGCTGATCGCCTTGCAGCAAGGCATTTCGAAGGAGAGAAACCTTGCTCAACTCGGCAAGGAGACCGAGATTCTAATCGAAGAACCGGCGCCGAAAGACGCGAATATGTGGACGGGACGCACGCCCGATTTTCGACCGGTTGTCATTCCCCGCAACGGCGAAATCCCCGGCGACCTCGTTCGCGTGCGGCTGCGGCAGCTGAATGGGTTTACCTTTGTTGGAGAACGAATCTGAACACTTTTCCACGTTGAGGACCATCTATGTGGATCTTCCGTTGGTTTCTGTTAATTGTCTTGCTCTTCTTTCTCGTCGGGTTCTTGTCGCAGAACTCCGACCAGATTGTATCCGTGCGGCTGATGGGCTGGCAGTCGCCGGACTTGCCGCTGTCCTACATGCTGTTCCTGGCAGGGCTGGCCGGGTATGCCGTTTGCCTGCTGGTGGCTCTGATCAATCAAATCCGCCTGCGCACGCAGATTGCCCAGCTCCGGAAGCTGAATCGCGACATGCAGACGGAACTGGATCGCCTCCGCAACTTGGCATTGGAAGAGGAAGCGATCTCGCCGCTTGTTGAACCTGCCCGTTCCGAGGAGAACCTGCCGTGACCTTCGCCGAATCTTTGCTGCTGCTCTTCCTGATCGTGATTGCGGCGGGAGGAGCATATTATTACGTGCAGAAGCGCGAGCGCGTCGGCACGCAGCCCGTTTCGCCGTACACGGAAGGGTTGCGCGCGCTGCTCGAAAAGGACTTTGTTCGCGCGATGCATAAGCTTCGCGAAACGGTGTCGGCCGACTCGTCAAACGTGGATGCTTATCTGCGGCTGGGAACTCTATTCGCGCAAACCAATGATCTTGCGAAAGCAATTAAGATTCACCGTCTGCTGACGTTTCGTGCCGACCTGACCGGCGCGCAGAAGATTGAAGTCTATCGCGCCTTAGCTGAAGACTACCTCAAAGCGGCCGACACGCCGCGCGCCCTCGAAGCCGTCGAACACGTCCTGATGCTGGCGAAAAAAGACCGCTGGGCGCTCGAAAGGAAAATGGAACTGATGGTTGTCCAGCAGAATTGGTCAGGCGCGTTTGACGCCGCGGAACGGCTGAATCAGATCGGCGGCAATGTCGCTCCGCGCTACATGGCCGTGCTCAAAGTCCAGGAAGGACTGCGGCTGTGTCGCGAGAAGAAAGAGCGCGACGGCCGCATTCAATTTCGCGAAGCGATTCACTTCGATGCCGCCTATGTTGCTCCCTACCTCTATTGGGGAGACTCTTACATTCGCGAGAAGCGTGTTGAGGATGCCATCAAGATCTGGAAGCGCCTGCTCGAAGTGAATCCCGCGCGCACGTTTCTCGTCTTTGATCGGCTTGAAACGTACTTGTTCGACCTCGGCCGCTTTGAGGAAACGGAGCAGATTTATCGCACGGTCATTCGCGAGAATCCGCAAAACGTTCACGCCTTTGCCGCGCTGTCCCGTTTTCTCGAGAAGAAAGGTGACCGCGGCGATGCCATTGCGGTTCTGCATGAAGGATTGCTTCATAATTCCGAGAGCATCTGGCTCCGGCGCCGGCTGATTCAACTCTACGGCGAAATGCGCGACGTGGATCATGTGCTTGGTCTCTCCCGCGAAATCCTGTCGCGCGTGATGAAGGAAGGCTATGACTTCCACTGCTCAAACTGCGGCTACGTGTCGCGCGAGCCACTCTGGTCCTGCCCGCAGTGCAGTAGGCTGGACACGTTCAACGTGTAATTGTGGAGAAAACATGACCCGAATCTTCTGCGTCTTTCTAATGCTCTTGCCGGCGTTCGCCAAAACACCGGTGGACTTGATGCTCGAAGGCCGCTACGTCGAGGCGCGCGCGATTTTGGATACCACCCGCGCGGAGCCTCGCTATCATTTGCTGCTCGATGCCATGACCGAGCCGAATGCGGTGAGAGCATGCTCGTTGTACGCCGTGATTTCACAGCGTTTTGCCGGCAGCGATTGCGATAGCCTTGCCCAGAGCCGGCTGCAATTGGCGGCGGCCGTTGGCGTTCCCATCAAACCTGTCGATGCAGCGGAGCCCGTGCCGCAAACCACCGCAAAGGAAAGCGCGCCGCCCGAACCCGAAATCAAGCCGCTGCCCGTGAAACTTGCCAGCGAGCCGAGCCCTACCGTACGTGCTGCTGCCGAGCCTTTGAAATCTTCGGCTGAATCGGCCATCAAACCGCATCCGGCAACGGTGCAGCCGCATGACAAGCTCTCGGCAACTCCCGGAGAGTGGTTTGCGCAGGTGGGAGCGTTCGGCAATCATGAAAATGCGCGCAAGCTCGCCGCCAAACTCGAACAGGACGGCTACGGTATCGCACTCGTTCCCAAAACCACGAACAGCAAAGAGCTGCTGCAAGTCCGCGTCGGCGGCTTTGCGTCGCGCGACGA
This sequence comes from uncultured Alphaproteobacteria bacterium, assembly GCA_964370805.1. Classification (GTDB taxonomy): domain Bacteria; phylum Electryoneota; class RPQS01; order RPQS01; family RPQS01; genus CAYJKM01. The sequence continues at coordinate 2,726 of CAYJKM010000014.1, forward strand.
ATGCAAGCGAGTTGCCGAGGAATTGAAGAATAAGTACAACCTTTCTGCTGCGATCGTCACCGAATAAGCTCTCTAATCCGCACGAGTCTTCCCAAGCGCCGTCTGCTGTTTGAGACGGCGTTTTCCGCCTAATCTGATTCGAATTTCGAGTTTTCGTTTGATGTCCACACCGATGCTCATCCAGTATCACGAGATCAAGGCGCGTTATCCTGACGCGGTCTTGTTCTTTCGCATGGGTGATTTCTTCGAAATGTTCTATGATGATGCGAAGCTCGCCGCGGATGTGCTTGGCCTAACTCTGACCAAGCGGAATCACGGCCGCGAAGGTGATGTGCCATTGGCCGGCTTCCCTCATCATCAATTGGAACCGTATCTCGCCAAAATGACGCGCGCGGGCTACCGGGTTGCTGTCTGCGAGCAGACGGAAGATCCGAAGCAAGCCAAAGGTCTGGTCAAGCGCGGCATCACGGAAGTCGTTTCCGCCGGTACCACCTTCAGCGAAGCGTCACTTGATGAGACCAAGAACAACTATCTTTGTTCGGTCATCTTGGACGATGAGCGCGCTGGCTTGTCCTACGCCGACGTGACCACCGGCGAATTCTTCACCGGTGTGCTGCCGATTGACGAGTTGGGCGCACGCTTGTCGGCGCTGGAACCGTCGGAAATTCTCTGCATTTCCGAACAGCGAGAATCCCTTGAGAAAATGCTCCAACGCTCGCAGACGACAATGATGGTGCTGCCGCGCTGGCAATTCACGTCGGAAGCGGCCACCCGGACGCTTACAGATCACTTCGGCGTGTCCACACTCAAGGGTTTCGGACTCGGCGAATTGGACTTGGCCGTTTGTGCGGCTGGAGCACTCGTGCATTACCTCAGGGCAAGTTTGCTGGATCGCAAGGATGTGCTCCCCGATTTGCAGGTGTTCAGTCTCTCGAAGGAACTTGTGCTTGACAGTGTGGCGCGACGCAATCTCGAGCTGACGGAATCGTTGTCCGGTCAAACGCGGGGAACCCTGTTCTCCGTTATCAATCGCACAGGCACGGCCCCCGGAGCCAGACTCCTGCGGCGTTGGCTTGTCTCACCCATGACGGACCTCGAGCAGATCCTTGAACGCCAGGAGTGCGTGGCTTTCCTGCACGAGCGGCCGCTCTTGATGTCTGCCTTAGGTGAGTGGTTCTCGGGCAGCGGTGATCTGCAGCGGCTCGTTTCCCGGCTTTCGACGAATCGTGGTTCGCCTAAGGATGCGGCAAGCATCCGTGTGATTCTCGAGAAACTGCCTCGCTTGCAGGAGATCTTTCGCGAACATCTCGATTCAGCGCTGACCGCTCAACTCGTTCAGCTTCGACCGCAGCAGGAGCTGGTGGACTTTCTGGCGTCCGTTCTTGCAGATGATCCGCCGCTGCTGGTCGGCGATGGCCGCACGATCAAACCCGGCTTCTCTGCGGAGCTGGATGAACTGCGCAACGTTCGCAAGCATGCGAACAAGTGGATTCTTGATCATCAGGCACAGGAGCGCGTGCGCAGCGGGATCGGCTCCCTGAAGATCGGCTACAACAAGGTGTTCGGTTACTACATCGAAATCACCAACGCGCACAAGGAACGGATTCCCGCTGACTACATCCGCAAGCAAACGCTGACCAACGCCGAGCGCTATGTGACCCCTGAGCTTAAGGCTTGGGAAGAGAAGATCCTGACGGCAGAGGAAAAAATCTCGCAGGTCGAAACTGAGATCTGGCTCAAGGTTCGGGAGGAAATTCTTTCTCGAGCAGAGGTGTTGAACCGCATCGCACGAGCTTTGGCCGATCTGGATTCGCTTCTCAGTCTTGCCCGGGTCGCGCGCGAGCAGAACTTCACTCGACCGGAACTGACCACGAATCCTGGAATTGACATTGTTGGCGGAAGGCATCCGGTTGTCGAATCGCTTTTGCCTCCGGGTCAGGGTTTCATTGCTAATGATTTGGCGATCGGCTCGGATGACTTTCAAATCATGATCCTGACCGGGCCGAACATGGCTGGGAAATCGACCTACCTGCGTCAGGCCGCGCTGATCGTTATTCTCGCCCAAATGGGGTCATTTGTCCCGGCCGCAAAGGCGAAAATCGGCGTTGTCGATCGCATTTTCACTCGGATCGGTGCCGGCGATAATCTGGCCGGTGGTGAGTCAACATTCCTCGTGGAAATGACGGAAGTCGCGAATATTCTGAGAAATGCGACGCCGCGTTCGCTGATCATTCTGGACGAAGTTGGTCGCGGAACATCCACATACGACGGTCTGTCGCTGGCTTGGGCGATCACGGAGTACCTGCATGAACACCCGCACGTTGCGGCGAAAACGCTCTTTGCCACTCACTATCACGAACTGAATCACATGACCTCATTGTTTGAGCGCGTCCGCAATTTCCGCGTCGAAGTTGAAGAGTGGGGCGACCGGATTGTCTTTTTGCATCGGATTTCCGCGGGCGAGACGGATCGTTCTTATGGTGTGGAAGTCGCGCGACTTGCTGGTCTTCCACCTGCTGTTGTCGAACGCGCTCGGCATCTGCTGCCAACTTGGGAAAACAGCTCCAAGAGCACTCCGGCAACCGCGCCGGACGGGCCTTTTCTGCCCAGCCAAGTCCAGCTAACTCTATTTGAATCCAATACTCAGAAGGTCGCCGATGCCCTCCTATCTCTGGATCTGGAACACTTAAGTCCCCGTGATGCAATAAATAAATTATATGAAATCAAAGACTTACTTATTAATTCAGGTCATGGGAAATCAAAAAAAAGGGCTTGACTCTCCGCGAGCTTTTTCTTATTTTCTAAGAACTAAGGTTTTACAAGGCCAACCGCATGTCCCTTGAAGCGGCGCGAGAGTTGCCGCGAATTCGTGTTTGAGTACATTACTTGACATCGCACTCGTGATTATGCACCATTCTTTTGAATGAGTTCATCCGTCGGGAGTGCACGAGTTTCCTGCGCGAGCAAAGGAGGGACACGTGATCCGCGTCGTGTGGTTGGTCGTGATGGTCGCATGTTTGTTTGCCGGCTCATCGTTCGCCGGTGAGTTTGTGGTTGGGCGTTATTCGAGCGAATTCCTGTCGTTAGGTGCCGGCGCGCGGGCATTGGCCATGGGCGGTGCGTCCGTCGCGGATCCGACCCCGGCGTCTGCGGCGTACTACAATCCGTCGCGGCTGGCGGGATTCGATCGCAGCGAAATCGAGTTCATGCACGCGTCGCAGTTCGACAATCTCTATACTTACGATTACCTATCGTATGCAAAGCAGATGTCGAATGGCCTGTCCGGCGGCATCACCGCGCTCTATACTCGCGTCGGTGATATTCCGATGACACGGCTCGACGACCCCAATGCCCCGCTCAGCGATGCCAACCGTGTGCTGATCGCAAAGGAGACGTCTGACAATGAGTTAGCGCTCATGGCGGCGGTCGGCAAGCAGGCAAGAAACGGCTGGCGGATCGGCGGAACGGCCAAATTGCTTTACAAGTCTGTGGCCGACGAATCCGCTTATGGACTTGGCTTCGATGTGGGTATCGGCCGCACGTTTGGCAAATCGTTCAACCTCGGCGCCGCGGCGCGTGACATCACGACCAGTGTCCTTGCTTGGAGCACAGGACTCACGGAAGCGATCCTGCCTTCCGTTATTGTCGGCGGAGCTTATGGAGTACCACTGGCTGCCCTCAACGCGCGCGTTACCGTGGCTGCTGATCTCGACGGCCATTTCGAATCGCGCGGTGAGGCCGAGCAGGTGGACGCAGGTCCGCTCAGCGTTGAACCGCGTCTGGGACTGGAATATGAAATCGCGAACACCGTCGCGCTGAGGGGCGGGCTGAATGGCGATGATCTCACGGCCGGAGCCGGACTGCGGCTCGCCATGGTGCGGGTCAACGCCGCCTTCCAGACGCACGAAGAACTGGGCTTGACGCACCGGGTCTCGGTGGCGGTGAATTGGTGATTCCAGGGAGAGCAGCATGATATTCCATGTTACGATGGAGAAGGCTGACGACGGTTGGATCGTGGTTGAATGTCCTGCCTTGCCGGGATGCGTTTCTCAAGGAAAGGACGAGCAGGAAGCGCTCAACAACATCAAGGAAGCGATCACGGCTTGGCTGTGGGCTGAGGATCAAAAGGCCTTGGCATCCATGAAGCATGTCAGTGGGGTTGATTCAATCGTTGTAGCGGTTTGACCTTGTGACCTCGCTGGCGAATATCTCTGGACAGGAAGCTGTAAAGGCTTTTGAGCGTGCTGGGTGGCAGAGAGTTGGTCAGGTTGGAAGCCACGTGGTCATGACTAAGCCCGGTATCAGAGCAAACCTGTCTGTACCCCAACACAAGGAGTTGTCGGTCGGCACGTTACGGGCACTGATTCGTCACGCTGGTCTCAGCGTAGATGAATTCCTGAAACAACTGTAAAAATGAATGTCTTGAACGCACGATGCTCTGCATGAAACTAGGACCCGCCCGCACCTTATGATCTATTCGATGACCGGCTTCGGCCGGGGGGAGGCCTCCGCTGAAGGAATTACCATCTTCGCCGAAGCGCGTTCCGTTAATAACCGGTTCTTTGACTTCAATTATCGCTCGTCCCGTTCGCTGCAAAATTTCGAAAACGAGATCAGGGAGATCTGCCGCAGCCACATTCAGCGCGGTAAACTCACGCTCTCCCTGACGGAGTCGCGCGGGCCGGACTCGTCAGCCGTGCGTTTCGACAAGGGTGCGGCGCAGAAGCTGGCCTCTGAATTGAAAACGCTTTCACAAGATTTAGGACTGCAAAACGGCGTGACGCTCGACAATCTCTTGCAGTTCTCGGAAGTCTTGATTCCGATGGAAACGCCCGAGCTGCATGAAACGCTGCTGGACCTCTCGCGCAAAGCGGCGGAGAGTGCGATGGAATCGCTGCGAGCCATGCGCAAGAACGAGGGACACAATCTTTCCCTCGACATGCTCGAACGGCTGAAGGAGATTGAGCGGCGCTTGGGACAAGTCGAAGGCCTGCAGAGTGGCCTGCCGCAGCGCGCGCTCGAGAAACTTCGCGAGCGTGTCAAGCGCCTTACGTCGGCCGAGGCATTTGATGAATACCGGCTGGAGATGGAACTGGCCTTTCTCGCCGATCGACTGGACATAACCGAAGAAACGGTTCGACTGAAAGGTCACATCAACGCTTTCCGCAAGACCCTCGAATCGCCGACCGGGCAGGTTGGCAAGCGGCTCGAATTCTTGCTCCAGGAGATGAACCGCGAAGCCAACACGATGGGTTCGAAAACGTCGAACATTGACATTTCCCATCACTGCGTGGGCATGCGCGAAGAGATCGAGCGGATTCGGGAACAGGTGCAAAACGTTGAGTAAAGGGCGGCTGATCGTGTTTGCGGCGCCGGCTGGCGGCGGCAAAAGCACGGTCATCAAGCAGCTTAGAGAGCGACATCCCGATTGGACGTTTTCCGTGAGCGCGACCACTCGCCCGCCGCGCCCCGGTGAGCAGGATGGCCGAGAGTACGTCTTCCTGCCGCGCGCCGAGTTCGAGCGCCGCATGAAGGCGGGAGAATTCCTCGAACATGAGGAAGTGCACGGCGAGTTGTACGGGACGTTAGTCGCGCCGACACGTGCGCGCTTGGAGCGCGGCGAAACCGTGATCTTTGATCTGGACGTGAAAGGTGCACTGAACGTCAAGCGGCACTTCCCCTCAGCCGTGACGATTTTCCTCTTGCCGCCGTCGCCGGAGGTCTTGCGCGAACGATTGATGAAGCGCAGCACGGAACCACCCGAGCTGATTGAAAAACGACTGACGCGCGCCGAGCTGGAACTCGCCCTTGCGCCGCAGTTTGATGTGCAGGTCGTGAACGACGATTTGCTCGAGACCGTCGCAGCAGTGGACGTGGCGATTCGCGCACGTTTGTAGGGACATGGCTCGCCATGTCCGGGTTTGAACAGAGAATTCATTTAACATCACATAGACAGGATTGCATGAAGTCAGACGAGAGCATCCAGCCTGAGGATTTTCTTCCTCACGCACAGAATATTTACGAAGCGGTCTTGGTCGTCGCCAAGCGGGCGCGTCAGGTCGGCGAGCTGCACAAGCGGCAGATCGACCGCTATCTTGGACAAACGGAGATGATGGAACAAGCCGCGGCCAGAGCGCGCGCTGACGACTCGGATGAGCTGCCGGAGCCGGAGCCGATTGAGCGCCCCAAACTGGTTTTCGAAAAACCGGTCGTGCTCGCCATGCGCGAAACGAAAGCAGGAGAAGTTGAACATTACTATGAAGAATGACCGTGACCGCCCATCGGGCGGACGGCCGGGGACGGAACTCTACGGGCGGAAGGTCTTGTTGGGGGTGTGCGGGGGGATCGCGGCTTACAAAGCGGTCGAATTGACGCGCTTGCTGGTCAAAGCAGGCGCTCGCGTGCAAGTCGTGATGACGGATGCGGCGACGAAATTTGTCGCGCCGCTGACGTTTGAAGCGGTCACCGCGCGTCACGTCTTTATCGAGATGTTTCCGCAGCAAGGCGAGTTTTCGCCTTGGCACACGGAGATTGCGACGTGGGCGGATCTGGCCGTGGTGGCTCCGGCGACCGCGAACCACATGGCGCGGCTGGCGGCGGGGCTGGCCGATGATCTCTTGTCCACGCTGATGCTCACGTTGGAACGACCGCGCGTGCTCTGCCCGGCGATGAATCCACGCATGTGGGCGAATCCGGCTACGCAAGACAATCTGGCCACGCTCAAGCAGCGTGGCTATCGCGTGATCATGCCCGAAGAAGGGCAGATGGCGCGCCCCGGTGAGGATGACGGAATCGGTCGCCTCGCCGAACCGGAACAGATTTTCCGTGAACTGAGCCACGTGCTCTCCGCTCCGCAGGACATGCGCGGCGTCCGTGTGCTCGTCACCGCCGGCCGCACCGAGGAGTTTTGGGATCCGGTACGCATGCTCACCAATCGCGCCACCGGCCGCATGGGCTTCGCGCTGGCCGAAGAAGCGCGCGAGCGCGGCGCCGACGTCACGCTGATTCATGGCCCCACCGACGTGATTCCGCCCACGGGTGTGAAAATCCGCCGGATTACCACGGCGCAAGAGATGGCGCAAGCCGTCAAGCAGGAATTTCCGCAGTCGAACATTGTGCTGATGTCGGCGGCCGTGGCCGACTACACGTTCCCGGATACCGTGCGGCACAAAATCAAGAAAGGTGATCCTGATCCGCAGGTTCACCTCGTCCCCACGGAAGATATCTTGAGGTCGCTTGCGGGCAGCAAGGGCAGCCGGATCATTGTCGGGTTTGCTCTGGAGACCGAGAACGTGCTCGAAAACGCGTTGAAGAAACTGCGCGAAAAGCATCTCGATCTCGTCGTGGCGAACAATCCACTTGTCGAAGGTGCGGGCTTCGCCGGGGAAACGAATCAGGTGCTCCTGATTCATCGCAGTGGCCGTGTCGTCGATCTGCCGCTGCAATCGAAACGCGAAATTGCGCGTGAAATCCTGAATGCGGTGATCGAGACGTACCGCCATCCGGAGCCGGAACAGGAGGAAATCGAAAAGCAGTTCGAGGCCGAGCAGGCCGACCGCTTCCCCGATTACGAACCTGAGACGGATCTTGAAGAAGCGATTCCCGCGACGAGTAACGTCCCGCAGCATCCGCACAAGAAGAAGCACTCGCGGCGTGAGAAACCGCATCAGCGCCAGGCACCGCAGGCGGCTAAACCGGCCGCTCCGCCGCCGCCAAAGCCGCCGGAACCCGTAAAGGTTTCCGCACCACCGGCCAAGCCCGTCGTCGAGGCGCCTGTCGCTGAAGCCGCACCCGCTGCTCTGCCGCCGGGACCGAAGAAACCGGGACGCACGCGGCGCGGCGGCCGCAGAGTCAGAGAACGTGCCGCACGCATCGCCGCTCGCATGGCCGCTGAACAGCAGCAACAGACTCCGTCCGCGGCCCCCAACATGACTCCAGCGCCTCAGTTGCCTTTGGAGCCGGTTTCTCCTCCCGTCGACAACGGCACCGAAGCAACCGTTTCCGAAGCGATCGATAAGAAACCTCTCCGCACGACCGCCAAGGGACGTCGCAGTTTACCGAAGAAACGCGGCAAGAAAACAACGGTCGCCGATGAACTGGAGTGAGACGTCCGATCAGATTTGACTCGAATTTCGAGCTTTGAATTTCGAATTTTCTGTTCATGACTCGTGACGCGAAAAAACTGACGCGCGACTATCTCGAGAATCTCTCGCTCTTTGAAGACTCGGTGTACGTGCCGAAGCTGCCATCGAAGAAACGGGAACAACCCCAAGCGTTGCCGGGGGCATTGATGCCGCTGCCGGAGAGCCTCGAGGAATTCCGCGCACAAATCAAGAACTGCCCGGCATGCCCGATGGGGCATGATCGCAAACGGATCGTCTTCGCTGACGGCCGCTCGGATGCGCGCATCGTCTTCGTCGGCGAAGCTCCCGGGTACAACGAAGACGTGCAGGGCAAGCCGTTCGTCGGACGAGCCGGCCAACTGCTTAATCAAATGCTTGCTGAAGTTGGCCTGAAGCGCGAGGACGTGTACATCTGCAACGTGCTCAAATGCCGGCCGCCCGAGAACCGCGATCCGCTGCCCAACGAAGTCGCCGCCTGCGTTCCGTATCTGCTCACTCAGCTTTCACTTCTGCAGCCCGACATCCTGGTCTGCCTTGGCCGACATGCGGTCAGTGCGCTCTTGGGGATTGATTCGCCAATGCGCGACCTGCGCGGGCGCGTCGTCCCATGGTACTGGATGCAGGTCATGGTCACGTACCACCCCGCCTACTACTTGCGGAATCAAAGTCAACTCGCCACCGGCCAGCTGGACTTCAAACTGCTCCGCAAATTGTACGACGAATTGCCGGAGCGTGACTGAATCGTGATCATGCGTTATTAGTTTTAGTTTTCTAGGTTCTGATTTCGAATGGCTTATCCTGCTGCACGAGAACGAACGGTAACCGACGGAGCGGCCTTGCGCACTCCGCCGCAATCGCCTGACATGGAGCGCGCGCTGCTCGGCGCGCTGCTGCTGGATGGCTCCGCTTTCGCGCAGGTCAGTGATCTGCTTGATGATCATTCGTTTTACCGGCCCGCGCACGGGGTCATTTTCGCGGCCATGCAGGAACTGGATAAGCGCCACGAGCCGATTGACATGATCACCGTGACCGAGCAGCTCCGCGGCAACAACAAGCTTGAAGAGATCGGCGGAGCACAAGCGGTCATTGACATCATGGACTCGGTGCCGTCCGCGGCCAATGTTGAATACTACGCCCGCGTCGTGCATGAAAAGGCGGTGCTGCGCAAGCTGATTTCGCTCAGCACGGAAGCGTCCACGTCCGCTTACGATCCGTCCGCGCGCGCCGATGAGGTCTTTGAAAAACTCCAGAGCCGGTTGGTCGCTCTGGTCGGGGAACGGCGTGGCCGTCACGCGATTGAAGCTCGCAAAGTCCTCCATGACACGATGGAGTACATTTCGAAGCTCAAATCCACAAAAGGTCACTTGACCGGCGTGGGCTCGGGTTTCGATTTACTCGATTACTACACAACCGGCTTCAGCCCCGGCGAGTTGGTCATCATCGCTGCTCGTCCTTCGATGGGCAAGACTTCGCTGGCGATGAATATAGCCCGCGCTGCGTCCGGCAAGCATGGTGTTCCGACCGCCGTCTTCTCGCTCGAAATGGAAGTGCGCCAACTCATGCTGCGCATGCTTTCCGGTGAAGCGCACATCCCGCTGATGCGCTTGCGCGGCACGGCGCATATGAACAATGAGCAGTACCTTCGCTTGAGTGAAGCTGCCGGCCGCTTAGCCGAGCTGCCGGTCTATTTCGACGACAGCGCCGGACTGGGCATTGACGCGATTCGCGCCCGCGCCCGCCAGCTGTGGATGGAACACAAGGTCGGCCTGATTGTGATTGATTACCTGCAGCTCATCACGCCGCCCAAGATGGCGGATAATCAGCAGCAGTGGATCGCATTCGTCTCGGCTTCGCTGAAGTCGCTTGCCAAGGAACTCGGCATTCCGATTATCTGCCTGTCGCAGCTTTCGCGTGCGCCGGAGACCCGCGGCGGCGATCGCAAGCCGATGCTTTCCGATCTCCGTGATTCCGGCGCAATTGAGCAGGACGCTGACGTCGTGATGTTTGTCTATCGCCCGTGGATCTACCGCGACCAAACGAAGAGCAAAAAGCACGAGATCGCCGGCCGCGAATACGACATCACGGAAAATCTGGCAGAGCTCATTATCGCCAAAAACCGCAATGGCCCCACCGGCAGCATTCCGCTCAGCTTCCTCGGCGAATATACCATGTTCGCCAGCTTTGCTGAAGATGAGCCTCCGGCGTTAGCCGGTGCGGCGGTTCCCGCCAGCGACGAAGATGAAGATGAAGCTGACGAAAGTGGAATTCCCTTTTAGTCTCTAAATGCCCGAAGCCGTACGCATAGCCGCGCCCGAAGCGCCAACGTCGCCCGCGAAGCCGATCCCGGTTCCGCCGGCTCCGCTTGTGCTCCCGCCGCTCGCCGATCCGCTCTACAATGAGATGGAACCCGAGCACGTGCGCGATTTCGCCGCGATTCGGGCCAGCGTCGCGCAGCAGTTTCCCGATGCAAATCTCGCGCTCCTCGAAAAGGCATTCCTCTTTGCATATCAGGCACATCAGGGCCAGCGGCGCATCTCCGGTGAACCGTACATCATCCATTCGATTGCTGTCGCGCAAATCCTCGCGGATCTGCATGTCGGCGACATCGCGATTGCCGCCGCCTTCCTGCATGACGTGATCGAAGACTGCGAAGGCGTGAATATTGACACCTTGCGCGCGCAATTCGGCGACGACGTGGCCGCGCTCGTGGACGGCGTGACCAAGATTCCCGAACTCAAGTATGAGTCGCAGGAAAAGCAGCAGGCCGAAAACTTCCACAAGATGCTGCTCTCCATGTCGCAGGATCTGCGCGTGATCCTGATCAAGTTCGCCGATCGCCTCCACAACATGCGCACGCTCGGTTATCTGCCGCGCAAAACGCAGGAGCGCATTGCGCATGAAACGCTGGATGTCTTCGCACCCCTCGCCCACCGCCTCGGCGTTCACTCCATCAAGTGGGAACTCGAGGACCTTGCCTTCAAAGTGCTGGAGCCGCGCGCGTATCGGGAGCTGGCCGAAAAAGTCTCGATGAAGCGCGGCGAGCGCGAACGCCTGGTGCAGCTGGTCATCACGCGGCTCGAGAGCGAGTTGGCAAGAGCGGGAATCAAGTCCAAAGTTGCCGGCCGCGCCAAACATCTGTTCTCGATCTACAACAAGATCAAGGGCCGCGGCTACAGTTTTGACGAAATCCTCGACTTGATTGCCGTGCGCGTGATCGTTCCTCGTCTTGAAGACTGCTACCACGCGCTGGGTGTGATCCACTCGATCTATACGCCGATGGAAGGCAAGTTCACGGATTTCGTGGCCACGCCCAAGTCAAACATGTATCAGTCGCTGCATACCAAGGTCTTTGGCCCGGAGGGGCGCAAGATCGAAGTGCAGATTCGCAGCGAAGCCATGCACCGCACGGCCGAAATCGGCATCGCGGCGCACTGGCGCTACAAGGAAGGTGGCGCCACCCGCGAAGAAATGGATCGCCAGATGGAGTGGCTGCGGGGCGTGCTTGAATCGCGCGCCGAAGGTGCCACCTCGCAGGAATTCCTCGAACACCTGAAGATCAACCTCTTCCAGGAAGAGATCTTCGTATTCACGCCCAAGGGCCGCCTGCTGACGTTGCCGCGTGCCGCGACTCCGGTGGATTTCGCCTTTGCCGTCCACACCGACGTCGGCCTGCATGCGATGGCCGCTAAAGTGAACGGCCAGATTACGCCGCTCAAGAGCGAACTGCATTCGGGTGACGTGGTCGAGATCATCACCTCTCCGAATCAAAAACCGAATACGGACTGGCTGCAATTTGTCAAGACCAGCCGCGCGCAGAGCAAGATCAAGAAATGGCTCCGCGAACAGCACTTTGACGAATCCCGCAAGCTTGGCGAAGAGCTGCTCGAACGCGAGCTGCAGAAGTACCACATCAAGAAGTCCGAAAAAGAACTGACGGATGTGGCCCTGCTGTTCGGGCATTCGGCGCTCGACACGTTTCTCGCTTCACTTGGCGCCGGTGATCTGTCGATTCAGGCCGTCTTGCGCAAGATCCTTCCCGAAGCGGACGATCAAGGGCAGGGCTGGGGATCGATCCTCTCCAAAGTCATCCGCCGCGTCAAAGGCTCCGACTCGGCTGTCCGGATTCACGGCATGCAGAACGTTGCCATTTCGTTTGGCCGCTGCTGCCAGCCGTTGCCGGGCGACAGGATTACCGGCTTCATCACGACCGGCCGCGGCGTCTCCGTTCATCGCGTGGACTGTAAGAACATCACGGAACTCATGCGCCGTCCCGAGCGCAACATCCCCGTCGAATGGGATGTGGACCGCGAGGCGAAATTCAATGTCCGTGTTAAAGTCATGGCCACGGATCGCAACAAGCTGCTCCACGAACTGACGCAAGCGATGGCCAAGGAAGACGTCAACATACTGTACCTTGAGATGAAAAAGGAAGACGCCTTTGCCGTCGGCACGCTGGTCATCGAAGTGAAATCACTTCCCCATCTCACTCGCGTCATGAAGCGAATGAAAACCATAAAAGACGTGTTTTACGTCGAACGTCTTGACGAAGACACAACGCAGGAGAGGTAGAAAGGTTATGACACACGCCCCAACAGGTTCGAACAACTCCCGTCCCGAAGAACTTTCCGGAGGAGATCTAATGCGCACGTTTATTAAGAAAGATGTGGTCGAACGCGTCTGCCAGCACTGTTCGGAACGGCCGGACACCGTCGCCAAGGTGGTGAACGACACGTTCACGGTGCTCAGGGAAATCATGTCGTCGAACGAATCCGAGCTGCGGATTGAGATTCGTGATTTCGGCGTCTTCGAAGTCAAAAAGACTAAGCCGAAGCCGAAAGCGCGCAATCCCAAGACGAACGAAATCATCTATGTCGCCGCGCGGCGTAAGACGCATTTCAAGCCCGGGAAGCTGCTCAAGGAAGCGCTGAAAAAACCGCTCGACCAGATTTAGTCCCATCCATGCCCCGGTATCTGGGCCTCGACTGGGGCGAGAAGCGCATCGGCGTCGCGACGTCCGATGATCGTGGTGTGCTCGCGGTTGGTTACGGCGTGTGGCCGGCGCGCGAGACCGAGTTCTTCCCCTTGCTCGAGAAAACCGTCAAGGAGGAGGACATCGCCGAGATCATCGTCGGATATCCGCTGACGTTGCGTGGTGACGTCGGACCCAAGGCTCAACAGGTCGAGCGGTTTATTGCAACTCTGGAGCGGCGCGGCTACACGATTCGGCGCTGGGATGAGCGTTATTCTACCGCCGACGTCAGCCGGACGCTTTCCGAACATGGCATCTCACAGCGCAAACAGCGCGGCAAACTTGACATGGCCGCGGCCACCGTCATCCTTCAATCGTACCTTGATGCGCGTCGTCAAAACACTTCCTGATCCATGACCGACCGGCTACGCATCGGCATTCTCGGCGCGGGTGGAATCTCGCAGCTTGTCCACATCCCCATTATCCGCAAGCATCCGGACGCGGAGCTTGTGGCCATCGCCGACATCGAACATGCCAAGGCGGCGTCCGTCGCCGACAAATTCAAAATTCCCAGCTTCTATCGCGATCCGGAACGGTTGCTCGCCCGCGACGATATCGACGCGGTGCACGTCAACACTCCGACCAATTCGCACCTGGCGCTCACTCTGGCCGCACTCTCGGCCGGTAAACATGTGCTGGTCGAAAAACCGATCGCCCGCAAAGCGGCCGAAGCGTATCGCATGGTCGAGGCCGCCAAAGATGCGGATCGCCAGCTCATGGTGGCGATGAATCTGCGCTTCCGGCCCGATTCCATGACGTTACGAAAGTTCATCGATGCCGGCGAAATCGGAAGAGTCGGCACCGTTCGCGCGCGCTGGCTGAAAAAGAAAGACCGCTGGTCGCGCAGCCCGTGGCTTTCCAATGCGCGCATCTCCGGTGGCGGCGTGCTCATGGATCTCGGGATCCAAATGCTCGATATGTGCTGGTGGGTGATGGGCAGCCCCAAATTCGAGCGCGTCTCGGCTCAAACGATCCGTGACCGCCTCAACTTCCGCGTGGAAGACACGCTCATTTCTCTCTATACCGTGAAAGGCGGCGCGACGATCTATCTGAATGTGACGTGGGCCTACATGTCCGATGACAGTGAAGTCTTCACCATGTTCAGCGGCAGTCATGGCACCGGGAGCCTTGACCCGCTCAAGATCACCAAGGAAGTGCAGGAAAGTCTGGTCAACGTCACTCCCGTCGGCAAACCGCTGCGCCCGCAAGAGCTCTACAAAAAATCTTTTGAAGGCGAAATCGATCACTTCTACGAGAGTATTCGCGCCAATCGCACCCCGATTTCGTCCGCTGCGGAGGCCGCTGAACTCATGGATGTAATCGAAGCCACCTACAAATCCGCCTCGGAAGGGCGTGAAGTGAGAATGGGGGAGGAGTAATCAGTTTGCAAAAGGGAGCGGCGAGCATGCTGCTCTCGGCGATCCTCGGTATTCTGGCGTTCCCGCCCATCGGCATCTGGCCGCTTGCTTATGTAGCGCTGGTGCCGTTTCTGGGCGCGACGACGCAAATGTCTTCGCGCCGCGCGTGGAAGTGGGGCTACTGGTCAGGATTCTTGTTCTTTGGCGGCTTGCTTTATTGGATCGGTCTTAACAGCGGCGCACCGTTGCCGCTTTCGATGGCGTCTATGGTCGCCATGGTCGCGATTCTCGCGACCACGTGGGGATTCAGCGCGTGGGCTGTGGCAAAGACACAGGAACGATTCGGTCTGCCGCGCGCCGTCATGCTGTTTGCGGCACTCTATATGTTCCAGGAAGTCTTCTGGGGGACAGGCGAACTTGGATTCCCGTGGGCGATCTGGGGGCACACGCAGATCGGGTTTCTCCCCGCCGCGCAAATCGCTGACGTGGTCGATGTCTACGGCTTGAGCGCCTGGATGCTCGCCATCAACGCCTTGATCTTTCTCATGTGGAAATGTCCGCCGCTGCGTCGTCGGCTCGCGATAACGCTCGCTATTGTGTTTCTGGTGCCTGTGCTTTACGGCGCGGTCAGAATGGCAACGATCGATTTTGGCCGGCCGGTTGCGGTCGCCGCGGTGCAGGCAAGCACGCCGTCCGAGGAAAAATGGCAGACCAGCGCAGAGCAGATCCTTGACGATCATTTGCGCATCTCTCGTCCCCTCGCTGGCACAAGCACGAAGCTGATCGTCTGGCCGGAAACGGCGACTCCGATGCCGCTGCGCTTTCGTCCCCCATCAAGTAAGCTGCTCCACGATTTCGTGGACTCAACCGGCGCCGCGTTAATCACGGGCGCAACTGATTATACATCGGACCAAGCGAAGGGAATGCTGCCGTACAATGCCGCGTTCTATTTCCGCCCTCAAACTCGCGAGCTGCTGAGTTCTGCCAAGATTCACCTCGTTCCCTTTGGCGAACGCATTCCGTGGCAGTCTGTGTTTCCCTTTCTCGGCAAGATCCGCTTGGGACAGGCGGAATTTCAGCCCGGCAACTCGGTCGTCGTCTATCCATCTACCGGCGACGTTCCCGAGCTGGGTTGCCTGATCTGCTTTGAAGTCGTTTTCCCTGAAATCGCTGCCGACATGGTTGCCGGTGGTGCGCAAGTCTTGACGCACATCACCAATGACGGTTGGTACGGAAACACTTCCGGACCTTATCAGCACCTTGAACTGACGCGCCTCCGCGCCATTGCCACTCGCCGCTCCATCGTTCGCTCTGCCAATACCGGCATCAGCGCACTCATTGACCCGCTGGGGCGTGTAACGAAAAGCCTCGGCTACAATCGCGCGGGCTTCATTCAAGGTGAATTGCCCGCACAAACAGAGATCACGTTGGCCGTGCGGCTGAGCCGCGTTTGGCTCCCCTTCTATACTGGATTATTATTGGCTGTGCTGATGGTTTCCTATGTGCGAACCCGCCGGACGGTGTCCGCTGAGCGAGATCTCGCCGCAGGCGGACGTGCGGGGTGATGAAATGGTTGCTTCGGTTGGCCGCGCTCTTGCTATTGGCGCATTCGGTTTTAGCGTTCGACTGGATTTATGTTGCGCCAAACCCTGCTTACAGCCGCGACCTCGCGCTTGGTACCAGCACGCTCGCGCTTGCCTATCCGCCTCATAGTCAAAGCATCAACCCCGCCGGTCTCGTCTGCTTTGAACGAGGGACATCGCAGCTCGCTACGATCTTTCTCAATCCCGGTGGTGTCTGGCAGGCGGCGAATTACTTCAAAGACGAAGCGGCCGGCCGCAGCGATTGGGATCAGACTGCGGAAGCGGCGCGCCTGTTGGTCAATTCGGTAGCCGTGCGTTGGAAAGTCGCCATGCTGGCCGGAATGTTCGGTCAACCGGTGATGACTCGCGGCGATACCGCACGATATGACGACTTCGAGCATCGTTCATCCCTCGAAGCTCATCAGAACAGCCTGGTGCTCGCGCTGAATCTGCATCGCCGCATCTCGGTTGCCGGGCGAATTGACCGATATTATCGCGACTCCGATCCGCAAGGGGAGGGCTACAGCTACGGCGTTATTCTCCGGCCGCGTAATGTCGAATTGGCGGTTCATTATCAGCGCTATCCCGCATCCGGCGCACGTGTTTGGCATCCGCTTGACCGTCGCCAGGACCAAAGCATCTCGGCCGGTTTCGCATTCGTCGAGGACGCTTGGACTTTGTCCGCGCAAGTCATGAATCTGGCACAATCCAGCGACTCATTGAACTTGGAGCCGCGTCTCGGCGTCGAGTTGCGACCGTGGCGTGCGCTGGCACTGCGTGCCGGAGGAGTATCTTACAGTGATGGCAAGCAGTGGGCTTGGACCGCCGGTCTCGGCCTGTTGGACGCCAACTGGCTGCGCTCCCGGCCCGCGCGATTACCGGTTCCTGACGACATACTTCAAACAGCTGTTGCGGTGATCTATGATGGACGACGCCCCGTGCTCGGAATTGGCTCGCTGACGTTGTCGTGGAGATTCTGAACGTGCGGCTCGTCTCACTCGTTTGCATCGCCTTGGTTTGTACTGTTCTTGCGGCTCTCGCTCAATTCGCAGGGGAGTCACCGGCAGACACCGTTCGGCCCGATTCGATCTTTGCCTGGATGGACACGACGGCGGTCGCGCCGGATTCGTCTTCTCCGCCGGATTTCCTTCGCAGCTGGCTGGCTCCGGCCGGCGCATTGCTGGTAACAACATTAGGATTTGCGCTGCTGTTTACGACTCGTTCGAAGTGAATGAACCGTCTCAGCGGCAATCGTACTTCGGCTCTCACTTGACTCCCTCAACGATTAGATCAACTTATCTTACTTTCGCAGCGCGCCTGCTCTTTGCCTCGTCGCTGATCGTCATTCTGGCGCTCAGTTTCGGGTGCGCCAAGCGTGCGAGCGACCGGGAACTCCCCGGCGTGGAAGAATCCTGGCAAAAAGCGCTGAACCTCTTCGAACGCGAGCGCTACTATCAGGCTCAACAGCTGCTCCGCGATTTCGTGCTCAACTACCCCGGCTCGATCATGATCGACTCGGCGCAGTTCTATCTGGGGCGCGCCACATTTGAACTCGAAGACTATCTCGTGGCCGCCGAGGAGTTCAAGCGCGTGATCACGAATTATCCGTTCAGCAAGCTGGCCGGTGACGCCGCCTACTGGGAAGCGCGCAGCTATTATGTGCAGGCCCCGGGCTACCAGCTTGATCAGACCTTCACCACGCAGGCGCTCGATGCGTTTCAACGCTATCTCGAAGAGTACCCGGGGCATGTGCTGCAGGATAGCGCGTATGCGTTGATCGCGCGCTCGCGTGACAAACTCGCGCACAAGGAATTTGCGGCCGCCCGCCTCTATCATGATCTCGGCGAATACGCGTCGGTCGTCCTCTATGCCGACGAGATTCTGGCCAACTATTATGACACACAGTGGGCGGCTCCGGCGCAGTTTCTGAAGGCGCGCAGCTTTGATGCGCTGCACGACGTGACGCGCGCGCGCCGGGAATATCAAGCGTATCTTGACAAGTATCCGCAGGGAGACCGGGCGGACACGGCCCGGCGCGCACTGGCGGCATTGCCGCCGCCGTCAGAGGTCGGCAGTTCTACGACTCCACCGGCTCCATGATCCGGCTCGGTTTGTTTGGCGGCACCTTCGATCCGGTTCACTATGGTCATCTGCGCACGGTGTCGCGCGCGCGCAGCGAACTGGATCTGCCGCGCGTCCTGCTCCTTCCCAATCCTTCTCCGCCGCACAAACTGCGCGAGCCGCTGACGGATTATTACCATCGCAAGGAGATGCTGCGACTCGCAATTGGCGAATTCCCCGGTCTGGAGATTGCCGATTTTGAAGAGCACGCCACCGGTCCGGCTTACACGACGGATACCGTGCAGCGAGTGATTGCGTCTCTTCCGTCAGGTCCCCACGAGTTGTGGCTGATCGTGGGCGCGGACTCAATGATTGAATTACCGCAGTGGAAAGATCCGGAAGCGCTCTTTCGCCATGTTCATGTGGCCGTACTGCCGCGGCCTGGTTTCTCGCTCGCCGATGTGAAACCCGAATTTCTCTCCCGCGTGCGGATTCTCAAAACCCCACTGGAGGACATCTCGGCCACTGAGATTCGGCAAAAACTGCGGAACGGCGAGTCCGTCAGCGATCTGTTGCCCGTGCCGGTAATGGAGTACATTGTTCGGCACAGGCTCTATGGCGCAAAATAATGGGCGCAGCAAGGATTGCGCAAGGCAACGCAAAAAATGCACATTGGATATGAGAGCTATCTTTTACATATCCTGAAGTCTATGATTATTAACTTATTGAAATCATGACAAGTCGGGCATGACACTTGCCAATCTTCCACTGTAACTTTCACGTTCCCTCTCTACTCTATACGATTACTTCCTCTGTTTGTCCCTACAGTTCAGATACACCTCAAAGGAGAATCTCATGTTTTTGCGTTTGATGGTTTTGTGTTGCCTCATCGCATTCCTCTCGCCCGTCTGGGCAGAAGAAGCGGTTCCGGTGATGATGGAAACCGTGCTGTCACCCAGCGGACATGTTGGGCATGCGCTTTCGCTGGACGATCCGCAGCCTGACACGCTCGCATACGATAACGGCGCGATCCAGTCATTCTACCAAAATGCCAACATGTGGTCGCGGGTTCGCTTCACGGCCCCGGATAGTTTCGAAGTCCGCAGCGTGTACTTCATTGCGAACAACCCGATCGCCTCGGCCTCGCCGTGCTCGATCTTTGTTCATTCCAGCGTCGGTGGCAACATGGGTCCGCAGTTGACAGGCGGACGGATCCAGGGCAATGTCGTTCACTTCACGGATTTCAATGTTCCAGTCTGGAATGACCAGAATTTTCCCACGCCGGTTTCGTTTGGTCCCGGCGAGGATTTCTTCGTCGTGATTGGTCCGGCCCCGGGTGGAGTACAGGGCGCGGGTTGGCACATTCTGCTTGATGCCGGTTCGGTCGGTCGCTCGGCATACACCTTCCCGACACGTATGGGCAACTATACACCGACGGCCAACGGCGACTGGCTGATGCGAGTCGGTGGCGCGGCGGCGGCGTTCGTTGACGTCGCCTCTGATGAGTGCTACAATGAGAACGCCGCGGGCGATCCGAAATTCCAAATGCTCTCCGGCGAGCAAATCACACTCCAGGGTTCCATTCACAATAACGGCAACACAGACGTAGATCTGTTGGTCGTTAGCTGGTTCATCCGCAACTCCGGCGGTCAAACGGTGTTCACGAATGAAATCACGACCGGGCCGCTCGCCGAAGGCGTCACCTCGCAGGTGTCCGCTTCGGAGAGTTACACCATGACGACCAACGGTGAGTATATGGCAGGTTGTGTGGTGGGAGCGGACGATGACGCACTGGCGGCCAACGACACCTCGTGGCTGCGCATGTTTGTTGGTCCGCTGCATCGCTGGTTCCGCTACGATGACAACGGCGAAGCCGACGGCTACACATCCTTCACGCCCGGCAATGGCTGGGGCGTCTCGTTCGAGCCGGTTGCTTACACAGCGGCAATTGAGAGTTTGCGTGTCAATGTCGGCGGCGCCGGCGCCAGCGATCTCTCGATTTGGTTGAATGATGGTGATGGCCTGCCGACGACGTCGGTTTGGAGCGACACTCCTGTCCTTGCGCAAGGATGGAACACGGTTGCGGTGAACCCGCCCGTCAACATTTTTGAAGGTGAGACATTCACCATCGGGTTTCTTTATACGACTCTGAGTCTGGGTGCGGATGCCAATCTGCCGAATGTGGGTGAGCAGCCCCACATGGGTACCATCTCATGGCAGTATGAGGGAGCGTGGGGTGTGGATAATAGCGGCAACTGGTGCCTGCAGGCCTATCTGGACAGCACGAACGCCGTGCCGTCCTGGCCGGTGATAGACACCAATCTCGACACCATGCAGTTTGGTCAAGTGGATACGGCCGCCGCAGGCGTACAGCAGACGCTGTGGATTTATAATGAAGGCGGCGGGGATCCGCTCAGCGTAACCAACATGGTGATCAATCCTCCGGGAATTCGTTCCGCCTACTCGCTCAGCCGCACCACGATGACGGTTGCCGCCGGTGACTCGGAAGACGTCATTGTGACGTTCAACCCGCCCGGTGTGGCGAACTACAACGGCATCATCCAGATTACGAACAACTCCAACAATGAGCCGCAGAAGAATGTCGTGATTCGCGGCCAGGGTGTGGCGCTGGATGCTGATGATCCGCTGGAAATGCCCGCGCAGTTCGAGCTAAGCCAAAACTTCCCGAATCCGTTCAATCCGTCCACGGAAATCACGTTCGCGCTGCCGCAAACCAGTGATGTCCGGCTGGGCGTGTTCAACATGCTCGGTCAGCAGGTGGACGTGCTGGCGGCGGGAACGTTCTCGGCTGGCTATCACACGGTCTCGTTTGATGCCACCGAACTTCCGGCCGGACTGTACTTCTACCGCATCGAAGCCGGCGACTTCACCGCCATTCGCAAGATGATGCTGCTGAAGTGACACGCATGAACGCGTGTCATCCTGAACATCGAGTAGCGATGTGAAGGATCTCGCTTATGGCGGCAAATCATCTCGGGCGAGTCGAGCACTCTGCAGGAGTTAGCCTGACGAAGCAACTGCTTCGGGAGGATCTCTCTGAGTCATCAAACCGCCCCCGGTCATCCGACCGGGGGCGGTTTTCTTCTGATCTCCGCAGATCTCTCTATGTAGGTGGCAGGAATTACCGGCATGTTAGACTTGACTTACATCACAAAACTCTAAATTACATAGACATCGACCGCGTTCATTGGAACTCAGAGCCGTGCGGAGCAGATTCGAAAAGGTCTGTTGCGCACTTGACAATCAAAGCGGAATTTTGATTCTTACATCACGACATTCATCCTGTCACTTAGAGGGAGTTGGCCATGAAGTCTTCGACGTTCTTCTTTGTCCTTCTTGTCATCATATCTCCGGCCATGGTGGTTTCCGCTACGATCGAGCCGTCGCTGGAGAAGCAATTGTCTGGCGCGCAGCAGGGAGAGAAACTCAATGTCATTCTTGCGCTCTACAACCCGCGCGATATTCAGGCATTGGATCAGGATCTCCACTTTATGCATGCGGGCCGTGTCGAACGGTATCTGACAGCCTATAAGGCGCTGCGAGCGAATGCCGCGGAAACTCAGGCATCGGTCATCAAACAAATCGAGGCCTACGAGTTGGCCGGAGAGATTGAATATCACAAGGCGTACTGGATCGGCAATCTCATTGTAGTGCATGGTACGGCTGTGACTATCCTGAATCTCGCCAATCATCCGGCTGTGAAATCGGTCGGGCCAAATTCGAGCATTGCGTTGATGGATCCGGTAATGCGCGGCCCGCTCCGTTCGTCCCGACCGGATCATCTCGATGAAGAACAGACGACACCCGGCCAAGACGCGATCCATGCGACGCAAGTGAATCGCGAGCTGGGCATCACCGGACAAGGCGTGCTCGTGGCGAACTGCGATACCGGCGTGGACGGCGCGCATCCGGCGCTTGCCTCCCGTTGGCGCGGAACACATGCAGCGACATCCGAATGCTGGCTGTCCTTCGCCGGCAATCCTAACTTTCCCGTTGATGAATGGGGGCATGGCACGCACGTGATGGGAACCATCTGTGGTCGCGAAATTGACGGCAATGACACAAACACAGTTGGTTCTGCTCCGAATGCCGAGTGGATTGCCAGTGACGCGCTGATGGGCAGTAGTCTCGTTCAGGATATCTTGGATACATACGAGTGGTTTGCGGATCCGGACGGTGATCCTGAGACCATGGATGACGTACCGGACGTAGTCCAGAATTCGTGGCGCGTGTTTGAGGATTGTTACGACGAGTGGAATACTGTGATTCTAAACCTGGAAGCCTTGGGTTGTGTCGTGACATGGTCGGCCGGCAATGAGGGACCGGGCGCACAGTCGATGGGCGCTCCTCCGGAACTCCAGTTCAATCCCACCCAGATCTTTTCAGTCGGTGCCGTGGATGCAACGGGCGATCCAACACCGCCATACACAATTGCTGACTTTTCAAGCCGGGGACCTTCCGGCTGTGAACCAGATCCGGATGCCTTTAAGCCTGAGGTTGTGGCGCCCGGAGTTGATGTATATTCGTGCGTTCCCGGCGGCGATTATGCCGGCGGCTGGAGTGGAACCTCCATGGCCGGTCCGCATGTCGCTGGCTGCGTCGCACTCATGCGCGAAGCCTGTCCCGACTGTGATCCGCAGACGATCAAAGAGGCCATTCTGAACTCGTGTATTGACTACGGTGGCGCGGGCGACGACAATACGTACGGAATGGGATTCATTGATGCCTATGAGGCAGTCCTGCTGGTTTACAATCTGGGTCGTGTGGACGGCTACATTACCACGTCAACCGGCACTCCGGTTGGAGGTGCGCGCGTCCAAGCGCTCGATGCCACGCATGCCGTATACAGTGGCGCCAATGGCTACTACAACTTGAGCCTCCCGGAAGGCATGCACACGATTCGGTACACCAAGTTCGGTTACGAAACCGTGACAATCGAAAACGTTGAAGCAACTGAAGGCGACACCGTTCATATCGATGTGGAGATGAATCAAGTGCCGACCGGGACACTTGCGGGCACTGTGGTGACGCAAGTGGGGATTCCAATTCAGAACGCCATTGTGGTGATTCAGAACGCACCGATCGACACAATGATCAGTGACGCCTTTGGGCGCATCTTTGTCACCCTGCCCGCCACGACCTACGATGTGTATTTGGAAATGACAGTCAATACGAATCCGCCGACGGTCTATACCGCCAATCCGACGGTAACGGTTCAGGCGGAAGATACGACGTTCGAGGATTTGGAAATCTTCATCGACCTGATTGAACCGGTCGGGCCGGACGCGTACGGATATTTCGCGTATGATCGCTACGACCGCGATCTGCCCGCACCGGCGGACTGGATTGAGTTGGATCCCGAAATCGGTAATCCCGGCGTCGCATTTGAGTTTGTGCATCATGATTCTGCGCTGTATTTCGATGCACCGTTCCCGCTCAAGTTCTATGGCGAGTGGTCGGAGATGTTGACGGTCAATCCGAATGGATGGATGCTGCCGGGATACGTGACCGGGCCCGGTGCTGTAAATACGCCGATACCGTCCAATCAAAACAATGATCCTCCCGGAATCATCGCGCCGTTCTGGGATGACATGCGTATCGGCTTGGGTGCCCGCCAATTCTCCTACTATGATCGGGAGAATGGCCGCTGGATTTTTGAATTCCTGGATCAGCGTGTGGTGGCTCCGAATAATCGCTTTCATAATTGGCAAGTGCACTTCTTTGACCCGGCGCGCTATGCTTCTGCCACCGGTGACGTGGACATCGTCGTTGTCTATCACCTTGTTCAATATCTGACCGGTTGTACGATTGGGATTGAAAGTCCCGACGAGAACACCGGAGTACAGATTCGTTACAATATGACTGTGGATTCCAGCGCCTGGCCGGTCGAGGACGGTGCCGCGATTCGCTACACGACCGGGCGAGCCGCACTCACCGGTTGGGTGGACGGAACACTCACCCTGTACCCGTCCAGCCCGAATATCACAGATGCCGTGCTGTGGATCGGGGGAGAAACGACGATTCCGGGCGTAGACGGAACATTCAGCGCGGAATCCGTGCCCGCAGCACTGGTCAGCATGTTACTGAATCTCGATGGTTATGAAGCGCGCCGCATCGCCGACGTAGTCGTACCTGCCAACGGAACAGTCACGCAAGTCATGTGGGCTTGGCGACTCGATCCGCCCTTGAATCTCTCGGCGACGCAGTATAACGGTGTGGTCACGCTGCGCTGGAATCGTCCCTTGTCGGTCCAAGCGATGCCGAATCCCGAGGCTGTCTATTTGGTGTATGCCAACGGCTCGCTCGTGGGGTCCACGATTGACACAGTTTCCTCGCACACGTATCAGGATGGTGAGATTATCAATTTCTGCGTTGTTACGCAGTACCGCTATGGTATCTCGGGGCCATCCGACACGTTGCAGATTGAAGTAGATCTCGCGGCCGATGATGCATTGACTGGGTTGCCGACTCAATACGCGCTGTATCAGAACTACCCGAATCCCTTCAACCCGTCCACGCAAGTTCGGCTCGACGTGCCCGAGACTGCCAATGCTTCGCTGATGATTTACGACATCACAGGCCGCTTGGTTCGCACGCTCTACCGAGGTACGATCAGCCGAGGACGATACACGTTTGCGTGGGACAGCAAGAATGATCAAGGTGCAATGCTGGCATCCGGCGTCTATCTTTATCGCTTTCGCACGCCGCAGTTCACCGCAACGGAAAAAATGATGTTGCTGCGATAAGTATGCAACGTGCCGCAAGATCTCATTATGATAGAAGGGGCTGCCAATCTTGGCAGCCCCTTCTGTTCATCCGTTTGAGTGAGAAATTATCTGCTCGTGACTTCCTTCGGGGTCTTGACAGGGAAAGGCGGCATGGCCGGCCACTCTTTTGAGTCTTCCTTGAGTTTCTTCTGCAGATAGTCAATCGCGAAATCAAGCTGCTCGTCTTTGCCTTCCATCACCGCTTTGGGAGTGTTGTCCACTTCGATATCGGGATAGACTCCGGGACCTTCGATCAGCCACGTGCTCTCTGCACCCCAACCGGTAAACTCAGGCTGCGAGTTGTAGCCCTTGTCGATGAACGGCTTGTCGCTGCGAATGCCGACCCAGCCGCCCCACGTGCGCTTGCCGACGAGTGGGCCGAGCTTGAGCCGTTTGAAGCCTTCGCTGAACGTCTCGCCATCCGATCCCGTTTGGCCGTTGCAGAGCGCGAGCATGTGACCGTAGAACGCCGATTGCGGCCGCACGTAGCGCTGACCGTTGCGGGCGGTGCCCCATGACCAGACGTTGCGCTCCAGTTCCGAGAGAATCCACTCGGCGATATTCCCGCCGCCGTTGTAGCGCACGTCCATGATCAGCGCCTTCTTCTTCGACTGTGGGTAGTATTCGCGCATCCACTGCACCATGCCGTCCTGTCCCATGTCCGAAAGGTGCACGTAACCGATCTTGCCGCCGGATTGCGTGGCGACGTAAGCCGCCTTCTCGTTCACCCAATCCCAGTAGCGCAAGCCATACTCTTCGGCAAGCGGTTTCACGATGATCTCACGCGCACCTTCGAGTGACGGCTTCGTGTTAATCGAGACCAGTGTCAGTTTCCCCGCACGATTGACCAGCAACTGCAGGTAGTTCGGCACGGAATTCACCGGGCGGCCATCGATGGCCACGATATAATCGCCTTCCTTAACATTGAGGCCGACTGCACCGAGCGGACTTGTGAGCTTCGTATCCCAACGGTCGCCCGCGAGGATGCGGTCGATGCGATAGAAACCGTCGGCGGTCTTCGTTACATCGACACCGAGCACTCCGACTCCAACACTCTTGGACGATTGCGCATCGCCACCCGCAACGTAGGTGTGCCCGGCGCTCAGCTCGCCGATCATCTGCGCAATGATATCATTCAACTCATCGCGGCTGTTGATCCTGTCCACCAGCGCGCCGTAATGCGTCTTCTGGGCTTTCCAGTCAATGCCGTGCATGCCGGGATCGTAGAAAAAGTCACGCTGCAGGCGCCAGGCCTCGTTGAAAATCTGCCGCCACTCGAGCCGCGGATCCACGTCATAAATCCAGTCGTCGAGATGCAGCCCTGCTTCCTTGTCGTCCTCGTCCGCTTCCGGCTCCTTCTTCTCGCCCGCGTCCATGATCACGAAACTGCTCTTCTTGCGAACGGCAATCTTCTTCAAATCTGCAGACAGAGTGTAGGACGTCGCCCCCTTGACAACGGTGTAATCTTTCTTCTTCTTGATGTCGTACATGTGCAGGCTGGACTTCGGCCCGTCATCGCCGTGATCGCTGCCGCGCCAGCCGTCGGACGGCCACTGCATGTAGTAGAATTTCCCTTCGAGCGCACTTAGGCCGCCGATATTGCCCGATTCCATGGGGAACTCGACGATCCGATCTGCGAGGCCTTCCCAGACGATCTTGACGGTGACTTTCTCGTCTTTTTTGTCATCATCGCTCTTCTTGTCATCATCCTGCTTCGACTTATCGTCCTTCTTGCCGTTCTTGTCGTCCTTGTCGTCGTCCCCGTTCTCTTCATCGTCTTTCTTCTTCTCATCCTCGGTGTATTGATAGGGGCTCATCGTTTCGGTGTCGAGCGCGAGGCCATAGATGCGCTCCGGATCTTCAATGATGAAGCTCCAATCATTGGCAGAATTGTGCGGATTCATGTAGCGCGCGGAGATGAAGTAGAGCCATTTGCCCTTCGGATCCCAGGCGGGCGAATGGCTGTTCCACATCTCATCCGTGACGGTGTGCACTTGTTTGTCCTGCGTGTCATGCACTCGGATGCAGTTGTATTCGTTGGCAAGCTGGGCGGCATAGGCGATGTAGCGCGAGTCCGGCGACCACGTGTAGGATTTGATTTCCCAACCCGACTCATCCACTTCACTGGTCGCGCCGCTTTCCATGTTGACGAGCCACGCTTTGCGATTGTTGTCACCATACACCGCCCACTTACCGTCCGGTGAAATGTCCGGCGCGAAATTCCATCCGCCTTTGCCGTCGGCGAGCTTCTTCGGTTCGCCGTTGCCTTTGACGGGATAAAGATAGAGCGCTTCTTCGCCGGTCATGTCCGACCACACAAGGACCTTGTCATCTTTGGGCGTGAACATCGCACCTTTTTCGCGCGCATTGTTGGAGCGCGTAATCTGGCGGATCAGCCCTTTGCGTTCCGTCGGGGCGGTGAAGAGTTCGCCGCGCGCGCCGATCAGGAGCTTCTTGCCGTCGGATGACAACGCATATTCGCCGGTGTAGTCCTCGGGCGACACGAACTTGTCGCGCGTTTGAATGCGGTCGCTGGGCAGCAAAATATCGATCTGCTTGTCTTCGTTGCGCTCGATATCATAAACCCGGATGTCCGCGCCGAGGCTGTAGGCGATTTTGCCCTGCGAGAGCGATGGCCAGCGGGCGTCCCAGTTTTTGTGGAACGTGTGCTGCTTCAGATCGGAGCCGTCGGGTTTGATCGAGTAAATGTTCATGCGCAGACCGTCATCGCGCATATAGTAAATGCGGTCTTTGTACCACATCGGCGAGACGTTATTGCCGTCCCAATCGGTGACGATTTTATAGTCGTGCGTTTTCGTGCTGCCGACAAAGATTGCTTCAGCCATGCCGCCGCGATAGCGCTTCCACCAGCCGTAGCCGTTGTAGTTGTGCGTGCTGCGGTTGTAAGCGATGCGGTCGCCGCCCGGCTCAAAGGTGACCAGTGCGGCTTGATCAATCGGGAGCGGCTCAGGATAGCTGCCTTCGGGCGAGACCGCGTAGCATTTGATGATGTAATTCGCGGTCTCGTTGTTGGCGCGATAGACAACCTTGCCATCCGGGGTCCAGTTGGTGACAATGTCACTGCCCGGTCGATAGGTCAATCGGCGCGGCTCACCGCCGCTGGCAGGCATCACATAGACTTCCAGATTGCCGTCGTAGTTGCCGGAAAAAGCAATCCACTTGCCGTCCGGAGAAAACATCGGAAACGTCTCCGAGCCGGAGGCAATCGTGAGACGATGAGCCATGCCGCCGCTGAGGGGTGCGGCCCATAAGTCACCTTCCGTGTTGAAGACAACTTGATCGCCGTACACAGTTGGCCAGCGATAATAGCCGTGCTGATCCGTGTCGGCGAATCCGGCCGTGACAATGATCAGCAGAAAAGCAAAAACGCTCCCGAGGCGGAGCTGAGTGCAATGTAACATGGTTGAGTCCTCTATCGTGCGGATTTGGAAATTTGATATCGCATGATGGGTCGCGTGGCGGAGCGCCGCGCAACCTCTTTGAAGCCGGCATTGAGAAAAGCTTGCGCGGTGCCTGTCCAGAGAAACGCATCCGCCTGCTTCTTGGTGACGTCGGTGGGATAGCCTTCGAGGATCTTGCCGCCGCTCTTTTTGACGTGCTTGATCGCCGCTTTGAGCAATTCCGACGAGACGCCCTGCTTGCGGAATTCCCTGGTGATGGAAAAGCAGGTCACGCTCCAGACGGGTTGGTCATCCACCGGCGCGAGCACGCGCGAGTTCTCCAAGCGAACGTACTCTTCGCGCGGCCGGACGGCGCACCAGCCGATGGGTTCATCTCCGGAGTAGGCGATGATGCCGGGGACGGTCTTGGAGACGATTTTCTTGAGGATGCGCTTGTTGGCGGCGCCGGAGTTGGCGCTGTACTCTTTCTGTGACTGCCGCCAGTACGTGCACCAGCAGCCGGCACACGCGCCGCGCGGGCCGAAAAGCTGCTCGATGTCACTCCAGCGGTCGGGAGTCAGGGGGTGAAAGGTAAGACGGGAAATGGGAAGAAAAAAGCTGAAATGCTGAAACGCTGAAAGTGGGGCAATAACCCTCACAATATAATAGGATAGAGGAAGAGGGGCAAGGTTGCGGGGAGAGATGAACGATGAGAGAGGAGTGATAAAGGCGGAGTCCTCTATCCCGAGCCCTTTCCCCACCCCCATCCCGACCTTCCCCCACAAGAGGTGTGGGAAGGTGAGTGAATGGGAAGGTGAGCCGAGAGTAGCAAACTGACCGATGATTGAAAGAAATTGTCAATCTGACGGAACGAACTCACATAACTTTAAGGAAAAGTTGAAGATCCAAAGTAGTCGATTTGGCGAGGACGGAGCAACATCAGTATTTGCATAGTCTTCATGTGGTACTAATTGATAAACATATAGTTGATCTCGCATTTGCATATGTGTCTTTTGAAACACAAGTTAAGCTCAATATAAGTAAATTTGTTCAAAAAGTCAAGGGGCGATGGAAAAAACTTAGAACTAAAAAACAAGAACTAAAAATAAGTGACCCGGACATGAAGAGGCAAAGCCTCGACATCGTATGACAAGGCTGCAAGTAGATGTCAGGGTCATTTGTGACAATTCCCGCGAATCAGAGAAAGGGGCTTGACAAAGGCAAAGGAACGTCTATCTTGACTCAGTAGGTTTAGTGTTGAGGGCTTGGGATGGCTTCTTGCATTGCTGTCCGCCGAGCGAGATCTCGACG